>NZ_CP058214.1:632857-949285 GCF_015482775.1 Kaustia mangrovi
GCCGATACGCTCCGCCGTGCCGGCACGCACCTCCAGAACCGCGCTCACCGGCCCGCCGGAGGGGATGATCCGCTCCGAGAACGGCGTCGTGTTCTCCGCGATGCGGTGCACCGTGCCGTCGGGCTTGATGAACACCATGTCGAGCGGGATATAGGTGTTGCGCATCCACATCATGACTTCGCGCTCGACGCCGAAATCGAACAGCATGCCCGCCGTCTCGCCGAGCTCTCGGCGGAACATCAGGCCCTTCGCCTGCTGCTCGGACGTCCGCGCGATCTCCGCCTCGAACGCGAACCGGCCCTGCGCGGTCTCCACCGTGACGGTCTCGACCGTCATGGCCTCCGGCCCCTCGCCCGCATGCGCGCGCTGCGCATTGGCGAGGACAGCCGTCACGACGAGAAGCGCGGCGAGAATGGCGTATAGTGTGCCGTCCGCCCTGTCGGGCCGATCACTGCGAGGCGGCATCGTCGTCGGCCGGCTGGTGGCTCACCTCCGCCACCATGAGCCCCTTCGGCCCCTGTCCATAGCGCACATAGACCGTCTGGCCGGGCTCCAGCTCCTCGATCTCGAACCGCCGCAGGGTTTCCATATGGATGAAGATGTCCGGCGTGCCGTCGCCGCGGGTCACGAAGCCGTAGCCGCGCGTGCGGTTGAACCACTTGACCTGGACCTGTTCCCAGTCGCTCGTCGGCGTCACCACCACATGGGTGCGCGCGGGCTTGGGCGCGGGGTCGACAGCGGTCGAGGTATCGATGGCCAGCACGCGCAGCGCCTGCAGTCCCTTCTGGCGCCGCACGACATCGCAGACCACGCGCGTCCCCTCGCGTACCGGACCGTATCCGTCGCGCTTCAGGCAACTGAGATGCAGCAGCACATCCGCCAGCCCGTTATCGGGAATGATGAAGCCGTAGCCGCGCTCGGCATCGAACCACTTCACGAATCCCGAGATCTGCGTAATCTCGACGGCTGCCTCGGAGCCGGTACTCATTGTGCGCTCAACTCGATCCACTTGGCGCGCCCCCTCGCCGCCTCCACACGCCTCCCGGGGCCCGGGCCAATCCCCGTCAGCATCCGGACCGCGGGTAGGAACCCGTTAACCATAGTTTGAAGCATGAGGCCGCCGGTTGTACAGACCCGCACAACGATCTGTGTGGAAAAGGCCCGTTTCACGGGACCTCCACACAGAGGGCCACCCGCCGCGTTCAAACCCGACATCGGGACTCATTGCCGATTCGCGCGGGCGCGCCTAGGGCAAGCTGCGAGAACACGCGCTCGCAGGGCTCGGCGTCACTCAGTCGCTGAAACGGCACCGGCCCGCTCCCCCACCCGGCCACCCACGGCAGCATGATCTGATGGGGGCCGGGCGGAGGAGCGAGCCGGATCGCACGACACTCAGACCGCCGAGAGCGCCCCCAGCGGTTCCAGGACGTCGCCGATCTCGCCGGCGATCACGAGGTCCGCATAGGCGTCGAGATCGGTCGGCTCGCGGTTGACGATCACCAGCCGCGCCCCGTTGCGCTTGGCCAGGAGCGGAAAGCCGGCCGCCGGATAGACGACTAGAGACGAGCCGATGGCGAGGAACAGGTCGCAATCGAGCGTGGCCGCTTCCGCGCGCCACATCTCATGCTCGGGCATGGACTGGCCGAAGGACACCGTCGCCGACTTCACCATCCCGCCACAGGCGGGGCAGTCCGGCGGCTCGCCCGTTGACTCGAACTCCTCGCGAACCCAGATGAGCTCGTGACGCGCACTGCAATCGAGGCATCTGGCATAGGTGCCGTTGCCGTGCAGCTCCACGACATGCGATGCGGGGACACCGGAGTCCTGATGCAGATTGTCGATATTCTGCGTGATGACCGTGGTCATCTTGCCGATCTGGACGAGATGGGCGAGCGCGTCGTGGCCACGGTTCGGACGGACCCCGGCGGTGGCGTCGTCGATGGCGAACTTCCGGCGCCAGGCTTCCTTGCGCATCTCCGCGGAGGAGACGAAATCGCCGAACTCGATGGGCGTGTTGGTCGCCCACAGCCCTCCCGGCGAGCGAAAATCGGGAATGCCGCTCTCCGTGGAGATGCCGGCGCCGGTGAAGGCGACCACGCGCCGGGCGGCGATGACCATGTCGAGAAGCCTGTTTGCCTTGTCCTCCGGCACCGGTCCGCCTCCAACGCTTCCGTCCCGCGGGATAGACGAGTCTCGCGATCCCGCTAAAGTTCCACATCTGAATCGGTAAAGCCTCAAACGCGGAGAGACAAGCCAATGAAGTATCTTCACACCATGGTGCGCATTTCCGATATCGACGAGTCGCTCGACTTCTACTGCAACAAGCTCGGCCTCGTCGAAACCCGGCGCAAGGAGGTTCCGGAGGGCCGGTTCACCCTGATCTTCCTCGCCGCGCCCGAGGATGACGGGCCGGAAGTCGAGCTGACCTACAACTGGGACCCGGAGGAGTATGGCGAGGGCCGCAATTTCGGTCACCTCGCCTTCGCCGTGGAGGACATCTACGAGACCTGCCAGAAGCTCATGGATGGCGGCGTCACCATCAACCGCCCGCCGCGCGACGGGCATATGGCCTTCGTGCGCTCGCCCGACAACATCTCCATAGAGCTTCTCCAGAAGGGCGATGCCCTGCCCGCGCAGGAGCCCTGGGCCTCCATGGGCAACACCGGACACTGGTAGGTTGTGGAAACTGTCCCCTTACGCTGCACCGCACGATTACTTAAAGGCGCAAGCGTGATATTCTCAACTTACCTGCGACGTTCGATCCGCGGTTCGAAACCTGAACGTCGCACGTAACGCGGCAGGGGCCGTATCCGGGATCTCCCTCCAATCCGGATGCAACACGGCTCCTGCCGCTACGTTTGCAGGCGACCGCCCGTCACAGAGGACGGCCCTACCAGCTCACCCGCCCGGACAGCGAGACGATGTCGATATCCTGCTCGAACTCCGCGTGGAGCGGGGTCGGTTCCTCCAGCGCGACCTTGCCGTCCTCCACGAACAGATGGCTGTAGGCCACGCTGAAGGACAGCCGCTCGCTGAAGGCGTAGCTCGCGCCGACGCTCACCCAGTAGCGGTTATTGTCGGGAACGCGCGGCGTCCTGGTCGATGTGGGGACGCCGGAGTCCTCGTACGCCACGCCGGCGCGCAGCGTGAGTGCGGGGCTCCAGCGATATTCGCCTCCCAGCGAGAAGAACCACGAATCGTTCCAGTGCTCCGGCGTCACGCTCTCCCCGCCGATGGGTGCGAGCCCCTTCTCGCTGTTCACGGTCAGGGTCTTGAAGCGGCTCCAGTTCGCCCATTCGACGCCGAGCAGCAGCGTCGCCCGTTCCGTGATCTCCTGGCGGATACCGAGCGTCACCGTCTCCGGCAGATCGAGCGGGGCCGTCGCGTCGCCGCTCGACAGGGTCGCGCCGCCCTGCTCGACCTTCGCCCGCCCCTCGAGCTCGTGCTCGATCATGGACCGGAAGCCCAGGCCGATCCGCGTCGTCGCGGTCGGCTGCCACATGAGACCCGCAGTGAAGCCGACACCCCAGTCGTCGCCCTTCACGCGCACATCGAGCCCCTCAGGTACGACCGGGGCGACTGCGAAGGGAAAATGCGAGGTCAGCGTCGCATCGACATAGTTGACCTGGACGCCGGCGGCCACGGACAGCTCGTCGGAGAGCTTCAGGCCGATCATCGGACTGATATTGTAGGTCGTCACCTGCGACTTCACCCCATGGGGCGCGCCCACCCAGTCTTCGTTCGCCTTGGTGGAAAGGCCGAAGGGTGCGTTCACCGACAGGCCGAGATAGAGCCTGTCGTTCACCTGGACGCTCGCATAGGTCGCCGGCACGAATTCGAGCGAGCCGACATCTCCGCTATCGCCGCTCACCCCCGGGGGCAGAAGCGCGCCCGCAGGCGACAGGCTGCCATCGTCGGCGCGCGAGTAAGGCACGATCAGCGCCGCATCGGCCTCGAACTGCCAGCCGTCATGCAGCGTGATCGTTGCTGGATTGAAGAAGATGGACGAGAGGTCCGCACCGCCCGCGCCGATTCCGGCGAAGGCCGCCCCCTGCCCTTCTGCGGATTGTTCGCGGATCGCGAAACCCGCCGCCTGGGCGGACCCCTGTCCGGCAATCAGGACGAACGCCGACACGCCCGAAAGAAGAGCGGCCGCAAATACCCTGCTCATGGTCATTTCCCCCGGTTTGCTTTGCTTATTCTCTACAATTACACGCCATCATGCCGACCGTCGAAAACCGACAAGACTGAGAAATCCACATCTCTTTGCGACGTGCTCATCTGGCCTGCCTGGGCACCATCCGGCACCGCGTGACGCTCTTGAAGAATGGCGGCGTGACACTGGCCACCTTACGCGTAGTACAGACCTTCAGCATACACCCTTTCTCCAGCGCCGCGTTCCGCGCCGCCGTCTCGCGGCCCGCCATGTCCGGCCTCGCCGCCATGCACCAGTCGAAATGGCTGAAGAAATCGCCACTCCAGCGCTTGCCGGAGAACGCGCAGCCGCGCGCGCCGTTCTCCTTCTGTTGGCCGACCGCCGTGGCGGCATAGCGTGCGCAGGCATCGCGCCTGGCTTGATCGGCGGCGGCGCGCCGGGCGGCAAGGCAGCCCGCAAGCTGGTTGCGCCGTGCGGCTGTTTCCCCGTCGCGGGCGGAGGTCGGAGCCGTGAGGCACCACTCGAAATGGCGGGCATAGTCGCTGGACCAGCGGCCACCCGAAATGCCGCAACGCGCGCCCTCGGCGGCAGCCCGGTCGGCGACGGCCTGCCGGGCATAGTCCTGACAGGCCCGCTGTTCGCGGACCGCCCGGTTGGCGCATTGCGCGAGCGCTTCCTGACGGGCGCGGTCCTCGCGAACCAGGTCGGCCATGGTGGTTCCCGGAGCCGCACACCAGTCGGCATGGGCCCGGAAGGCGTTGCTCCACCGTCCGCCGGTAAACCCGCAGTTCTGGGCGAGGTTCTGCCCGTTCTGGGCAATAGCGGCCCCGGCATAGGCATCGCAGTTGAGATTGGCCTCGGCGAGCGCCGGCGGCGGGCCGGATGCCGCCAGCGACAAACCGGCCGCAACAATGACAGTCAAGAGTATCGGAGAGCGTGAACGGGCCATGGGCTCTGTGTCCGTTTCTGGCGCGCGTCGCCCCTGCCCGGTCAGAGGCGACCGTCCGCAGCCGGTTACCCCCGAATTCCGCCGCGCTCACGCAAGGAGGCGTCAGCGGATCCCGCATTATAGCACCGCCCGGCCATGGACCCGACCGCCGGGCGCCACATCCGCCATATCGCGGCCGGCCTTGAGGAGCGCCGCGCGGCCTGCCGCACGGTTTGCTATGCGGAGATCGTCGATGCGGTCCCGCATGGCCGCAAGCGGCCCCGCCCTGTGTTCGGGCGACAAATGCCCGACATGCTCCAGAAGCGCGTCGAAACGAGCCTTGCAATAGGGTTCGTCGATCCACCGCAGCGCATTCGCCAGCACCTTGAGATGCTCCGCATTTGTGTTGCGCGAATGCTGCGTGGCGACATCGAGAAGCCGGTCGAACGTCTCCACGCGGTCCGCCGGTCTCTGCAGAGCGTGGAGCATTGTCCCCAATTCGTGCAGGGGACGGACCTGCTGGGGTCCGGATATGGCGGATATGGCCGCGATGACCTGTGCGAACGCTGCCCGCCTCTCCGTCGGGTGAAGGCGCGGCACCTGGCGGGCGACCACCTCCAGGCCCAATCCCCTGATTTCTTTGGGAAGCTGGCCTATGGCCTCCAGAAGGGCCGTCGTGCCGGCCGCCTGATCGGCACGTGGAAAGCCATGGAGATGTCGAACCAAATCAACCACCATATTGGGGCGCAGGCCGTCCGGAACGGCGTCCATCCCGGACAGAACCCGGGACAGGCCGTCCAGCCTGTCGCCCTCCGGCAGCATGCCGAAGAGCCGGCAAACGGCCGGATAGAGGATCAGCTTGCGATGCTGGTCCGCTGTCCGGGCCTCGGCGCATGCGGTCTCCAGCATGGCCCTCGCATGATCGCAGCGCCCGCCCGCGATGATCATCAACCGGTTGGCGATCGTCTTCAGCGCACCGGCCCGCTCGGCGTCCGGCAGCGTCAGGACCGCCTTGAGCAGCGCCGGGAAAAGCTCGGCCTTGTCGCGGTCCGGCACCGGGCCCGGTATGTTGAGCTGTTCGATCAGACCGCAAACGAACTCGGCGCGGCCAAGGCTGGCGGCACGGTCCAGCAACAGGCTGAGCGCCGCACGCCGGTCGCCCCGCGCGAAGCTGCGCAGCGAGATTGAGGCGAGGATCTCGGTCTTGTCGCGGGTGCGCAGCGCAAGCACCGAGCGGCCGGTTTCCTCATCACGGGCATCCATCTCCTCCAGAACGCGCTCCAAATCCGAGATTCCGCGCCCACGCGCCGGCCCCTCCTGCCCCGCTTGCGGATGTCCGGTGCAGGGTTTGAAGTCCCGGGCGACCCGGTCCCTGAACGCTGCGACGTCCTCGGCCGTCCGCAGGATGTCTGCACCTTGCGAACCGCCGGCGAATGCCGTGGCCGTCATCCGCAGGCTGGCTATGCTGCGTCGGTCGAGACGGGAGGCGATTCGCGCCATGACAGGCACATGGGCAAGGAGGCGGTGCAGCGTGGTCCGCCCTGTATGGTCTGCACTCGCACCGTCCTCCGCAGTCCCGGGCCCACTGGGCGGCCGGGTGGGCGTCGGGTGAGAGGAACCGTCCTGCGCGCGGCCCGGGGCGTTCGGACGTCCGGCATCGTTGTCGCCTGGGGACGAAATGGATGTTATCGACATGGGCGTAACTCGATCCTGAATGACCGCATCCGGGGCTCCCGCCCTCAGGACGCAGCCTGCCGCTGGAGGTCCCGAAGCGCATCCTGGCGCGCGTCCTGGAGGGGCGGGCCGAGCGTGTTCAGAACCTCGCCCAGCATGTCGAGATAGTCTCGCCTGGCGCTGTCGTCCGGCGGCGGGGCAGCCTCCAGCAGAACATCGAAGACCTGTTCCTGGTCCTGCGGGGAGTCCAGTTCGCCAAGCTCACTCAGGAGCGCGCCCAGCGGCGGAAGGCGCCGGTCCGGCGGAAGGGCGCCGAGGACCCCGACCATTCTGTTGAAGGCCTGCGTTCTTGCCGTCTCGTCGAGACGCGGTGCCTCGCGGGCGAAATCCATGAGCAGGCTGTCGGCCGTGTCGGGGAACCGGTTATGGACGGCTGAAAGCAGCGCGGCGAACGCTCCGGCCTGCTCGAGCGGCTCGAAATCGTGAAGCCTCGCGGTGATCGTCGCCGAGACATCGAAGAACAGCTCGTCTGAAATGCCGCCGACCCTCTCCAGGAGGGCTGAAAGACATCCCGACTTCGCCTCCGACGGCACCGTCCTGAAGACCTTGCCGATGGCGTCGTGGAGGACGCCGCCGCGCTCCGGACGCGCCGTTTCGGCTTCCGCCAGAAGGGCCTCGAACACCGCGCCCCTGTGATCGGGATTGTCGCCCACGAGCGTCGTGGCCCTGCCGGCCAGCGCCGTCAGCAGACCGGTCCGGTCCTCGTCGGGCGCGGCACGCACTGCGCGCAGGAGACCAGGGAAGACCTCGCTCCTGTCCCGGTCGGACATGACGCCCGGCACGCTCAGCTCCTTCATCAGGTGGCTCACGAGCGGGACCTGCCCGTCATCGTCCGCCAGACGGAGCAACTCGTCGACGACGGCGCGCCGGGCCTCCGGTGCAATGCTGAACAGGGAGATCGAGGACAGGATTTCCGTCCTGTCGCTATCGCGCAGATTGAGCGCCGGACGGCCGGTTGCCGGTTCCCTCGCATCCATATCCGCGAGAACGGCTTTCAGATCGGAAAGCGTCCGGCCGGGGGTCCCCGCCGGGGCCTGCGCGCCGAAATCCTGTCGGACCCGGCGCTGGAACGCGGCGACACTGGATGCCCTGTGCTGCGCCTCTGCCAGAAGCGTGGCACCGGGTGTCGGCGGCATGCCCGAAAAGGCCCGCGCGGCGGAGCGCAGGGAGGAGAGACTCGGACCGTCGAGATGGCGGGACAGCCGCGCCATTGCCGGCGCAAGGCCGAGCAGGTCGGCCAACCCGCTCTGCCGGTCCGCCGTCTCCGACCCGCCCTGGCCGTTCGCCTCCCGAGGCTGCGAAGGGCCGGCTTGTCCGTCTCGGCGCGAGCGGATATCGGGACCGCTCCGGCTGACAACCGGCATCGAGGGGGACGGTGAACGGAACATGGGTTCTTTGATATCCATAATTACTCGCATATCGACTCACAGACGCTCGCGGCGACCGAATGCCGACATCTCGTCTCCGCGATGGAGGGCACCCTAGAATAGGGGGCCGTGATGATAGCCTATGAAAATGCAATGCCGTGCCGGTCTCCCGCGCCCGGTTCCACATTCCGACGATGGCCGGCGAGGTAGTCTGGATCCTCACATGCGAGGACCACACCTATCGCGTCAGGCTGCGCCCCGACATGGCCGCCCTGATCGAACAGGTCGACTGATCCCGGGCACGTCTGGCCTCGCGGTATCCGCTCATTTCGACCAGTCCATAAAATCGCCCAATCGACATGTTGATCTCGACACACGCCAAGGTTTAACCTGATCGCGAGGATTGAACTGGGGGCGATTGTGAAAAGCTTGCAACGGACAGCGCTGCTGCGCGCCGCCGATTGGCTGCGTGCCGAGTACGGACTTCTCCGACATCCATATACTGTCATCTCCTTTCCCAAGTCGGGCCGCACCTGGCTGAAGGTCATGTTCGACGAGCTGGGCATCGACGCGCGCTTCAGCCATGCCTTCGCCCAGACCGCCGGCCACCTCCTCACGGACATCGACAGGAAGGAACATCGTCGCAGCGCACGGTCCCTGGTGCTCATCCGCGATCCGAAGGACACGGTCGTCTCCTATTTCCATGCCTGCACCCGCAGGGGCGGTCTGCATGAGCGGATGAGACATCTCTATCCCTCAACCCTGTCCGCCTTCATCCGGGACCCGCGGTTCGGCGCGGAGAAGATCGCGAGGTTCAATCTCTTCTGGTGCGCGGCGGCAGCCGGCACGGAGGGGATGAGCGTGCTCACCTACGAGGCCCTTCACGCCCATACGGCGCAGATGCTTGCCGAAGCCGGCAGGCATTTCGGCCACGCCCCCGGCCCGGAAGAGGTGGCGCGGGCCGTCGAGGCCGGGTCCTTCCAGACGATGCGCAGCCGGGAAGCGAGCGGGGTCTATCGAAAGCGCTACGGCCGCCAGCTCTCGCCGGGGCGTCCCGACGACCCCGACAGCTTCAAGGTTCGCAAGGGTCGAGTCGGGGGTCACATCGAGGAGATGACGACCGCCGATATCGAGTGGTGCAACGACATGGCATATCGCCTGGGCTATCGCGAAAGGCTGGCAGACCTTCTGAACGCCACGGCCCTGCCCCGGACGCACGAGACGCAGCGCGCCGAAATCGGCACACCGGCCCACGCTCTGGGAGCTTGATGCAGGGTAGCGAACGCGCCCCGTTTCGAGCGACGAGCAGATCGCCAGGTGTTGGCGGGCCCTACGGGAGTCGAACCCGTCTTTCCAGATTGAAAATCTGGCGTCCTAACCGATAGACGAAGGGCCCAGGCCGGTGGATCCGGCATCGGGTGCCGGCCGATCTGCAGGCGACTGTTTAGAGGCGAATGGGGCGGAGTGCAAGAACCTCCGAGCATCTTTTCGCCACTGCCGTCGCCGTCTCAGGAGACGAGGGCGGCATCGTCGATCAGGAGCTGCGGGGCGCGCGCGCCGCCCCAGTCGTCGATGACCAGCCGGCCGGCCACATGAACCGGCCGGTCGCGCACCGACAGGAGCATCTCGCCGAGCGGCGTGGAGAGCGCGCGGAAGGCGATGGCCTTGATGGTCTGCCCGTCGCCCGCGGCGATCTTGCAGCGCACATGATCCTTGCCCGCGAGATCGGCATAGCGCACGCGATGGGCGGGAAAGGCGAAGACCGGCGCCGGATTGCCCGCGCCATAAGGCCCCGCCCGCTCCAGAAGCTCCAGAAGCTCCGTCGTCGCCCCGCTCGCCGTCAGCGCGCCGTCGAGGGTGAGCGAAGGCCCGGCAAGCGCGGCGGAAGCCTCCGCCGCGATCTTCTCGTTGAGAAAATCGCCGAGCGCCTCGATGCGCGAGACGTCGACGGTCAGCCCCGCCGCCATGGCGTGCCCGCCGCCCTTCTCCAGGATGCCCGCCTCATGGGCGGCCCGCACCGCGCCGCCGAGATCGACACCGTGGACCGACCGCCCGGACCCGGTCGCGAACCCGCCCGCCGCGCCATAGCCGATGGCAATGGCGGGCCGGTCGAAGCGTTCCTTGAGCCTCGAGGCGATGAGGCCCAGAACCCCGACATGCCAGCCCTCGCCCGCAACGAGGATCAGCGCGCGGGCCGGGTCCGCCTCGAGCTGCGCTTCCGCATCCATGGCGGCGGCCTCGAAGGCGGCGATCTCGATCTCCTGGCGCTCCTTGTTGAGGCGCTCGAGCTCCTGGGCGATCATGGCCGCCTCGCCCGCATCCTCCGTGGTGAGGAGCTTCAGCCCCAGCGCCGACTGCCCGAGCCGGCCGGCGGCATTGATGCGCGGGCCCAGCACGAAGCCCGCCGCGTAAGGGTCGGGCCGGCGCCTCAGCCGCGCCACGTCAGCAAGGGCGGCAAGGCCCGGATTGACGCGCCGCGCCATCACCTTGAAGCCCTGCGTCGCATAGGCCCTGTTGAGACCGATGAGCGGTACCACATCGCACACCGTGCCGAGCGCCACGAGGTCGAGCCACTGGAGCAGGTCCGGCACCGCCCGATCCTTGCCGTAATGCCCGGCATCGCGCAGGCGCTTCGCGACCGCCGCAACGAGGATGAGCGTGACGCCGACGGCGGCCAGATAGCCAAGGCCGCTCAGGTCGTCCTGGCGGTTGGGGTTGACCACGGCGCGGGCCTCCGGCAGCTCCGCATCGGCCTGATGGTGGTCGACGACCACGACATCGAGGCCGAGCTCGGCGGCATGGGCGAGCGGCCCGTGCGCCGCGATGCCGCAATCCACGGTGATGAGAAGGCGCGCCCCCTCCCCCGCCAGCCGCGCGATCGCCTCGCGGCCCGGCCCGTAGCCCTCCTCCAGACGGTCGGGAATATGGATGAGCGCGCGATGGCCGGCGGCACGGAAGAAGCGGTCGAGAAGCGCCGACGAGGTCACCCCGTCCACATCGTAGTCGCCGATGATGGCGATCTGCTCGCCCGTCATCACCGCATGGGCGATGCGGTCCGCCCCCTCCTCCATGTCGGCGAGATCGCCGGGCTTGGGCATGAGCGCGCGCAATGTGGGGTTCAGATAGCCGGTCACGTCGTCGAGGGGGACGCCGCGGCCGGCAAGCACGCGGGCGAGGATTTCAGGCAGCTCGTAGCGCTCCGCGATTGCTTCCGCGGCACGGTTCGCCGACAGGCGCGCCCGCCACGACCGGCCCGAGACCGATTGCGACACGCCAAGGAAACACCGCTCTTCGCTCACTGCCGCCGCTTCCGCCATTGCCGTCGCCCATACCCCGGCGCCCCGCACGGCCAAGAATGCCGGTGCGGAGGCGATTGATTCGGGCCGGAGCCTTTCAGCCCCAGTGTAGCGGCTTACGAGAATTTATCAGCGTGATGGCGTGCGCTGATCCAGCGCACCGTGCCGCTCGTGGAGCGCATGATGACCGAATGGGTGGTCAGGAAGCCGCCCGCCTCGTTGCGCACGCCCGACAGCATGGAGCCGTTGGTGACGCCGGTGGCGGCGAACATCACGTCGCCGGAGGCCATCTCCTCCATGGTGTATTTGTGGTTGGCGTCCTTGACGCCCATGCGCCGCGCACGCTCGCCCTGCTCCTCGTTCTTGACGACGAGCCGGCCCTGCATCTGCCCGCCGATGCACCGGAGCGCGGAGGCCGCCAGAACGCCCTCCGGCGCGCCGCCGGTGCCCATATAGATGTCGATGCCGGTATTGTCGGGATCCGCGGTATGGATGACGCCGGCGACGTCGCCATCGGTGATCAGCCGGACGGCGGCGCCCACCTCGCGCACCGCGGCAATCGTCTCGGCATGGCGCGGCCGGTCGAGGATGCAGGCGGTGATCTCCGGGACCGGTACGCCCTTGGCCTCGGCGATCCGCTTGATGTTCTCCTGCGGCGGCAGGTCGAGATCGACGAGGCCGGGCTCGTAGCCGCCGCCTATGGCGATCTTCTCCATATAGAGATCCGGCGCGTGGAGCAGGCTGCCGGCTTCCGCCATGGCGACCACGGCGAGCGCGTTCGGCATGGATTTCGCGGTCAGCGTCGTGCCCTCCAGGGGGTCGAGCGCGATATCGACCTTGGGCCCTTTGCCCGTGCCCACCTTCTCGCCGATATAGAGCATGGGCGCCTCGTCGCGCTCGCCCTCGCCGATCACGACCGTGCCGTCGATATCGAGCGCGTTCAGCGCGGAGCGCATGGCATCCACGGCCACGCGGTCGGCCTCGACCTCGTTGCCGCGCCCGCGCAGGCGCGAGGCGGCCACAGCCGCGGCCTCGGTGACGCGAACCAACTCGAGCGACAGCGCCCTTGTCAGTGCCGGCGAGGTTTTCGTCATCCCGTTCTCCTTGCCTGGCCCGCCTTCCTGAGAAAGGAGCCGTGAGATCAAAACCGTTCGATGCGGATCATGCGCGACGGTCGGGCGGTATGGCCGCCGGCATCGATATTGGCAAGAGCCTCGCGCATGGATTTCTCCAGCGTATCATGGGTGATCATGATGACAGGCCGCGTCTGCTCGCCCTTCGCCGATGCCCCGTTCGGCTCGGCAAGGTCGGCGCGCTGGACAATGCTGTCGAGCGAAATGCCCTGCTCTGCCATGCGCTGGGCGACCGCGGCGACGGCCCCGATCCGGTCATAGAGCTCCAGCGCCACGTAATAGCCGCCCTCATGCGCGCGCATGCGCGCGCGTCGATAGGGCTTGAGCGCCGTCGCCGGCGCCCCGAAGGGGGCCGCCACATGGCCGCGCGCGATATCCACGATGTCGGAGGCCACGCTCGAGGCCGTCGCGAACGCGCCTGCCCCCTGCCCCTCAAGCATCAGATCGCCCACGAAGTCGCCGGTGACCCCCACCGCGTTGAACACGCCCTGGACGTCGGCAATGGGCGAATCCATCGGCACGAGGGTGGGATGGACCCGTTGCTCCACCCCGCTGTCGGTTTCCACGCCGACGCCGAGCAGCTTGATGCGGAAGCCGAGATCGCGGGCGGCACGGATATCCTGGCGCGTGATGTGCTCGATGCCCTCCACATAGACGGAGGAGACGCTGACCTCGGTCCCGAAGGCCAGAGCGGACAGGATGGCGAGCTTGTGCGCGGTGTCGAGCCCGCCGACATCGAATGTCGGATCGGCCTCGGCATAGCCGAGCCTCTGCGCCTCGGCCAGCGCCTCGGCAAAGCTCACCCCCTCGTTCTCCATCATGGTGAGGATGAAGTTGCACGTCCCGTTCATGATGCCGAAGACGCGTGCGATCCGGTTTCCGGCGAGGCTCTCGCGCACCGTCTTCACGATGGGGATGCCGCCAGCGACCGCCGCCTCGTAATTGAGCCCGACGCCGCCGTCCTCCGCCAGGCGGGCGAGCGCGGTGCCGTGATGGGCGAGCAGCGCCTTGTTGGCGGTCACGACATGCTTGCCGGCCTTGAGTGCGGTCTCCACGGCGGCCTTGGCCGGGTCGCCCTCGCCACCCATGAGCTCCACGAACATGTCGACATTGTCCGCACGCGCCAGCGCGACCGGGTCGTCATGCCAGGCGATGCCGTCCAGGTCGATGCCGCGGTCCTTCGTGCGGTCGCGCGCCGAAACGCCGGTGATCTCGAGGGGGCGGCCGATGCGCATGGCGAGCCGGTCCGCATCTGCAGACAGGAGTTTCACCACACCGGTGCCGACGGTTCCCAGCCCGGCGATGCCGAGCCTCAAGGCATTTGTCATATCCGTGAACTTCGCTTCGTAAGGTTCAAGCCCGTTTGGTGGCGGGATGGGCGACCACGTTATGAAGCGAATGTTTGGTGTTTTCAAGGAAGCGGCGCAGATTGCGCGCCGCCTGGCGGATCCTCTGCTCATTTTCCACAAGGGCGATGCGCACATAACCCTCGCCGTGCTCGCCGAATCCGATGCCGGGAGACACCGCCACCTGCGCCTCCTCGATGAGCAGCTTGGAAAACTCAAGCGAGCCGAGCTCGCCCAGATGGTCCGGAATGGGTGCCCAGGCGAACATGGTCGCGGGCGGCGCCGGGATCGGCCAGCCGGCCCGCGTGAAGGCGTCCACCAGAACGTCGCGGCGCCCCTGATAGATGCGCCGGATCTCCCCGACGCAGTCCTCCGGCCCGTTGAGCGCCGCGGTCGCGGCCACCTGGATCGGCGTGAAGGCGCCGTAGTCGAGATAGGACTTCACCCGCGCGAGCGCGGCGATCAGCCGCTCGTTGCCGACCGCGAATCCCATGCGCCAGCCGGGCATCGAGAAGGTCTTCGACAGCGAGGTGAATTCCACCGCGACATCCATCGCACCCTCCACCTGGAGGATCGAGGGCGGCGGTTCGGTGCCGTCGAAATAGATCTCCGCATAGGCGAGGTCGGACAGGAGGATCAGCTCGTGCCGGCGCGCGAAGGCGACCACCTCGCGGTAGAAGTCGAGGTCGGCGAGCTGCGCGGTCGGGTTGGAGGGATAGTTGAGCACGCACGCCAGAGGCTTCGGCACCGAATGGCGCATCGCCCGGTCGAGCGCGCGCAGACAGGCCTCGTCGGCCGTCGCCGGCAGGTGGCGGATCACACCGCCGGACATGATGAAGCCGAAGGCGTGGATCGGATAGGTCGGGTTCGGCGCGAGGATCACATCGCCCGGCGCGGTGATCGCCTGGGCCATGTTGGCGAACCCCTCCTTGGAGCCGAGCGTCGCGATGATCTGGGTCTCGGGATCGAGCGAGACGCCGAACCGGTCGGCGTAGTAGCGCGCCTGGGCGCGGCGCAGGCCCTGAATGCCGCGCGAGGACGAATAGCGGTGGGTGCGCGGCTTGCGCACCGTCTCCACGAGCTTGTCCACGATGTGGTCGGGCGTGGGGAGGTCCGGATTGCCCATGCCCAGATCGACGATATCGGCACCGGCGGCGCGGGCCCGTGCCTTCAGGCTGTTGACCTGCTCGAACACATAGGGCGGGAGCCGCTTGATCCGGTGGAAATCGTTCGCGATCATGACTGTCGGAGAGCCTCTGGTGACAATGGGAATGACCACGGAATGATTACACGGGGTCGCCCCCGTGTCATCCGTCGCGCTCACTCGCCGGTGCGCCAGCGGGCCGTGTCCTTGAAGTCCGGCAGGAAGGGGATGTCGTCCAGCGTGACGATCCGGTTGGCGACGACGACATAGAGGCCCGCGAAGATCACCGCGGCGATGGCGGTCGTTGCCAGGAACTTCATCGCCATGCGCGGACGTTTCGGCGCGCTCGGAACGGTTCCGGGCTCGATTTCCTCGCCACCCTCGTGCGGGCTGTGGGCGCCCCAGGGCAGGACGGCGAACAGCACCAGCCACCAGATGATGAAGAAGACGGCGATCGCGCTGATGAGGCTCATCGCGCTCAGGCCTCCTCGAGCTCGACAAGCGTGCCGAGAAAGTCCTTCGGATGAAGGAACAGGACGGGCTTGCCATGGGCGCCGGTCTTCGGCTCGCCGTCGCCGAGCACGCGCGCACCCTCCGCCTTCAGCCGGTCGCGCGCGGCGACGATGTCGTCGACCTCATAGCAGATATGGTGGATGCCGCCGGCCGGATTGCGCTCCAGAAAGGCGGCGATGGGCGAGCCCTCGCCAAGCGGCTCCAGAAGCTCCACCTTGGTATTGTCGAGCGTCACGAAGACGACCGTCACACCATGGTCCGGCTCGGCCTGCGGCTGGGAGACCCGGGCGCCGAGCGTGTCGCGATAGACCGCCACGGCCGCGTCGAGGTCCGGCACAGCGATGGCCACATGGTTCAGTCGTCCCAGCATTCGTTCTCGCTCCCTTGTCGGCTCTCAGGCCTGCCACACGGTCTCCACCGTCCCGGCTCGGACCGGCCCGACGGTTTTAGGATACTCGCTCGCCGTCGCTCAAGCCGCTTGTCCGTCCCGCACGGCGAAGGGGCCGACGCGAAGGACACCTATGCCGTCTCCGCAAGGCGCGACACGATCCGGGCGCGCGCCTCGGGCAGCTTCAAGCCACGCGGCTGGAGGACATGGCGGACGAGAAAGTGGCCCGTCAGCGCGAAGCCCTCGCAGATCTCCGCCGACGAAGCCCCCTCCCCACCGCCCAGCAGGAAGGCCGGCAGCGCGAGAAGCCGGTCCCGGTAGGGCGCGCCGGCCTCCGCGCTCACCGCGCGCCCGGTCTTCGGCGACACATAGACAAGCTCCCGGCTCTCCCCCGTCGCCGCACAGCGGCTGAGATCGAGACCGAAGCCCAGCTCCTCCAGGAGGCCGAACTCCCAGCGCACCAGAAGCGCCGGCCACAGATCGTCGTCGTCGAGCGCGCAGAGCACATAGCGGAAGGCGTCGTGAAGGCGGGCATGGGCCTCGCGCTCGGGCACGAGATGGGCCAGCGTGGTGAGCGTCGTCAGCCCGGCGAGCTTGAACGGGTCGTCGATCAGCGCGGCCGCCTTCAGCGCGACGGGCTCGATGGCGAAGACGCCGAGATGCTCCGACAGGCGCGCCCGCCAGGTCGCGGCCACCAGGTTGCCCGGCTGGAGCACGGCCCTCATGCTGCGCGAGCGCCCGCCATGGACGAGCCCCGCATAGCGCCCGTGCCCGCGCGTGAACACCTCCGCGATCACGGAGGTCTCCCCGTGGCGGCGCGCGCTCAGGATTATGCCTTCCTCGCTCCACTGCATGGGCGCATCGATATCCTTGCCGGCGGCCGGCTGAGGGCCACCGGGACCGCTCCCCGTTACGAGCCTACCCCATTGCGGGCCGATGCACGCTATGCCCGACGGTCATTCAGCGCGGAAAGTCCAAACCCATCATCTGGAAGCGCTCCGGATCGCGGCCCCAGTTCTCGCGCACCTTGACGAACAGGAAGAGGTGGACACGCTTGCCGAGCATCTCCTGCAGCTCCTCGCGGGCCGCCTGGCCGATCTCCTTTATGGAGCGTCCGCCCTTGCCGAGCACGATCTTCTTCTGCCCGTCGCGCTCCACATAGATCACCTGCTCGATGCGCACCGAGCCGTCCGGCTTCTCCGTCCAGCTCTCCGTCTCCACCGTGGAGGCGTAGGGCAGCTCCTGATGGAGGCGCAGGAAGAGCTTCTCGCGGGTGACCTCCGAGGCCATGAGCCGCAGCGGCACATCCGCGATCTGGTCTTCCGGATAGAGCCAGGGGCCCTCCGGCATATGGTCGGCGAGGAAGGCGCGGAGATCGTCGACCCCGTCGCCGGTGAGCGCGGAGATCATGAAGGTGTTCTCGAAGGCAACGCGCTCGTTGAGCGCCGCCGACAGAGCCAGCAGGCTCTCGCGCTTGACCGCATCGACCTTGTTGAGCACGAGCTGGGCCTTCAGGCCCGACGCGGCCAGGGCGTCGAGCACGGCCTCGACCTCCTCGTCCAGGCCCGTGCGGGAATCGACGAGGAGAAGCACGATATCCGCCTCCTCCGCCCCAGCCCAGGCGGCCTCGACCATCGCCTTGTCGAGCGTGCGCCGCGGTTTGAAGATGCCCGGCGTGTCGACGAAGACGAGCTGGCTCGGCCCGTGAACGGCGATGGCGCGAAGGCGCGCGCGCGTCGTCTGCACCTTGGGGGTGACGATGGCGACCTTCATGCCGACGAGCTGGTTCAGGAGCGTCGACTTGCCCGCATTCGGCGCGCCGATCAGGGCCACGAAGCCGCAGCGCGTGGCGCCGGCGGGCGCCTGTGTGTCCATATTGTCGGGCGTTGTCATGGTGTCGTGTTCCGTGCCGCGAGGAAGGCCTCGGCGGCGGCCTGCTCTGCGGCACGCTTCGAGGTGCCCCCGCCCTCGGCCGGCGGGAAGCCCTCCACCGTCACGCGCACGCAGAAGCTCGGCGCGTGGTCCGGCCCCGTTCGCTCTGTTTCCTCGTAGACCGGCGGCGGCAGGCTGCGTCCTTGCGCCCATTCCTGCAGCGCGCTCTTGGAATCCTTCGGCGTCACCGACACGGTCTTGAGGTAATCCGCCCAGTACCGTTCGATGAAGCCGCGCGCGACATCGAGGCCGCCATCGAGATAGAGCGCGGCGATCACCGCCTCGCAGGCATTGGCGAGGATCGCCGCCTTCTTGCGCCCGCCCGCCGTCGCCTCGCCCGGCCCGAGCCGCAGATAGGCGCCGAGATCGAGATGCTCGGCCACCTCCGCGCAGGTCTCCTTGCGCACCAGCGCATTGAGCCGCGGCGCAAGATCGCCCTCATTGGCATCCGGATAGAGCCGGAACAGGAGCTCCGCCACGACGAGCCCCAGAACGCGGTCGCCGAGGAACTCCAGCCGCTCGTAGTCGCGGACCGATTTCGTGCGTCCCGCCGTATAGCTCGCATGGGTCAGGGCGCGTTCGAGGATGCCGGGCTCGGCGAAGTCGTGGCCCAGCCTCTCTTCGAATTCCCGCGCTGACTTTGTCTTCGCGTTCGACACGGGTCGGATCAGTGCAACACGTCGAAGAACCGGTCCCAGCGGATGGTCCACGGCCAGTTCCAGACAGCCAGCATGGAGGTATGCGGCTCGTGGGAGAAGAAGATCACCTCTGCCCGGCCCACGAAATTCTCGAACGGCACATAGCCCACCTGGCTCAGGAACCGGCTGTCGGTCGAGTTGTCGCGGTTGTCGCCCATCATGAAGTAGTGCCCCTGGGGCACCACATAAACTTGCGTGTTGTCGCCGGGCGAGCCGTCATAAAGGTCGAGCGTGTAGTAGCTCACCCCGTTGGGCAGGGTCTCGCGATAGCGCCGGACGCTGCGGTCGTTGCCGAAGGCGTCCTCCTCGATGAAGTCGGAGACGAGCTCACGCTTGACCGGCTCGCCATTGATGTGGACCACACCGTCAATGACCTGGACGCGGTCGCCGGGCAGCCCGATCACGCGCTTGATGTAGTCGGTCTCGTTGTCGCGCGGCAGCTTGAAGACCGCCACGTCGCCGCGGTCGGGATCGGAGGCGAGAATCCGCCCGGAAAAGGGCAGCGGGCCGATCTTGAGCCCGTTGTCGCCCCAGAAATCCAGATTGAAGCTGAACGAATAGCGGCTGTAGCCATAGGAATACTTCGAGACGAACAGGTAATCGCCGACCAGGAGAGTCGGGACCATCGATCCGGACGGAATATTGAACGGCTGAAACAGGAATGTCCTGATCACGAATGCAATGATCAGCGCGTGAATGACAACGCGGATGACTTCCCACGCGCCGCCTCGCGACTGCTTTTGCGCATCATCTGCCATGGATGCCATGTGTGTTGCTCGTCCGGCGGGCGGTCGTGGCGCGCGCCTCGTCTACCAAGGAGTCTGCCCCTAATATCCTGTCCCACGCCACGTGGCAAACGCGAAGCCGGTTGTCCGCGCCCCGGGCGGCGGTGCTGTTGCCGTTCGGCAACGCCGCCGCAAGATCTCGCGCGCAACCGGTCATGCCAATTCTTCGGGAACTGCGGAAATAATCACGAACGCCTGGGCATAGGGGTAGTCGTCCGTGATGGTCAGATGAATCTCGGCGCGATGGCCCGCGGGCGTCATCCGCTCCAGATGGAGCCGGGCCGGCCCGGTGAGCATGAAGGTCGGTCGCCCCGACGGCTCGTTCACCACGCCGAGATCGCGCCAGTAGACACTCTGGCGAAATCCGGTGCCGAGGGCCTTGGAACAGGCTTCCTTGGCCGCGAAGCGCTTCGCGTAGGACGCTGCGCGCGCCGCCCGGCGGTCCGACTTCCGCCGTTCCACATCGGTGAAGACGCGATGGGTGAACCGGTCGCCGAAGCGTTCGAGCGTGCGCTCGACACGGCGAATGTCGACCATATCGTTGCCAACGCCGAGGATCATGACGAGTTGGAACTCTCCGCCACATTGCTGGTCGGCTTCTTGCGCGACACCAGCCGGGTGCGGCGGCGATTCTGATAGGCAGCGACCATCGGGCGGACAAGCACATAACCGATGGAGCCCATGACCGTGCCGAGCACGACACCGCCGACGCTCATCGGTGTGACCACCGGACCCAGAACGCTCCAGAACTCCTGCCAGCCATAGAGCGGGTGATGCAGGAGATTGGCGAATGTGTTGTCGGGAAACTTGAGGACCAGCTTCTCGCGCAGATCGTGGCCGAGGACCAGGCCGCCCAGATTGTAGGTCGCGATCCAGATGAGCGGAAAGGTCAGCGGGTTGCCGATGAATGTCCCGAAGGCGGAGGCGAGCACATTGCCGCCGAGCACCAGCGCCACGATCGCCCCGAGCAGGAAGTGGAAGCCCATGAACGGCGTGAAGGAGGCGAACATGCCGGCGGCGAAACCGAGCGCGATCTCGTGCGGCGAGGCCGACAGACGCGTCACGCGGTGCCAGACATAGGCGACGGATCGCCGCCAGCCCCGGCGTGGCCACAGCCAACCGCGCATCCTGGATACCAGCCCCAGCCTATCGCGTCTCTTGAACAACATGGACAGACCACTTCCTGAACGCTGTCTCCACCACCATTCTATTCAGATAGCAACAGCAATCGTTAACGCAAAGCCCAATCCTTCAACTTTGCGAGGCCGAGTCCCCCGTGACGCGCGCCACGCTGGAGACGAGCGACTTGCGCTTGAGCTCCGTCATGATGCGGTTGAGGTGCTTCACATCGTAAACCTCGAGCACGATTTCCAGGTCGAAGAAGTCGGGCCCGCCCGCCTCCATGTTGAGGTGCTCGATATTGGCGTCGTTCTCGCCGAACACCTGCGTCACCTGGGCGAGCGCGCCGACCTCGTTGTGGATCGCGACCTTGATGCGTGCGGGAAAGCGCTGGCCGGAATTCTCCGGCACATCCCAGGCGAGGTCGATCCAGCGGTCGGGCTCGTCGTCGAAGTTCTTCAGCGTCCGGGCGAAGATCGGATAGATCGTCACCCCCTCGCCGGGCGTGAGGATGCCGACGATGCGCTCGCCCGGCACCGCGCCGGTGTCGCGCGCGATCTTCAGGGGCAGCGTGTTGTTGAGCCCGCGCACCGGGATCGCCCCGCGGCGGTCCTCCGTGCCGCGCCGCGACAGGACGGCCGGCAACCGCATCGCCTTGCCGATGGATCTGAGCGGCCCGCCGGAGGCGCGCCGCCCCCCTTGCGCTTCCCCCTCGACCTTCATGGCGCTCAGCACGTCCCTGCTGGCGAGTTCGCCGCGTCCCACGAGCGCCAGCGCATCCTCCGGCGTCTGGATCTTCAGGCCGAGGCGCGGCAGGGCGGCGGCGACCTCCTCCTCGCTATAGCGATGCCCGTGGCGTTCGAGCGCACGCTCCAGGATCTCGCGCCCGAGCCCCGCATATTGCCGGCGCACCGCCATGCGCGTCGCGCGGCGGATCGCGGCACGCGCCTTGCCGGTGATCGCGAAGGCCTCCCAGGCGGCCGGCGGCGTCTGCGCCTTGGAGCACACGATCTCCACCTCGTCGCCGTTCTCAAGCTCCGTGATCAGCGGCGCGTGGCGTCCGTTGATCCGGCAGCCGACGCAGGAATCGCCGATATCGGTATGGACGGCATAGGCGAAGTCGATGGGCGTCGCCCCGCGCGGCAGAGCGATAAGGTCGCCCTTGGGCGTGAAGCAGAAGACCTGGTCCTGGAACAGCTCCAGCTTGGTGTGCTCCAGGAACTCCTTCGGACTCTCGCCCTCCGACAGGATGTCGACCAGATGGCGCAGCCAGCGATAGGCGTTGGATTCCTTCGGCAGCGGAAAGGCGCCATTGGCCGCGCGCTTGCCGTCGGCATCCTTGTAGATCGCATGGGCGGCCACGCCGCGCTCGGCGATCTCGTGCATCTCGCGGGTGCGGATCTGCAGCTCGACGCGTTTCCGGTGCGGACCGATGACGGTCGTGTGGATCGAACGGTAGTCGTTCTGCTTCGGGTTGGAGATATAGTCCTTGAAGCGGCCGGGAACCGCCCGCCAGCTCTGATGCACGAAGCCGAGCGCGCGATAGCAGCCATCGATCGTCTCCACGATCACGCGGAAGCCGAAGATGTCGGAAAGCTGGCCGAGCGAGATCTGCTTGCGCTCCATCTTGCGCCAGATGGAATAGGGCCGCTTCTCGCGGCCATAGACCGCAGCCTCGATATCGTTCTCCGCCAGCTTCTCGCTCAGCGCCTGCTCGATCTCGCGCAGGAGATCGCCGCTCTCCTCGCGCAGCCGCTTGAGCCGTTCCGAAATCGTGCGGTGGGCTTCCGGATTGATCTCCCTGAAGGACAGGTCCTCCAGCTCCTCGCGCATCTGCTGCATGCCCATACGGCCGGCCAGAGGCGCATAGATGTCCATCGTCTCCTGGGCGATGCGCACCCTCTTGTCGGGACGCATGTGCTCGATGGTGCGCATGTTGTGCAGCCGGTCGGCGAGCTTGACCAGCAGCACCCGGATGTCCTTGGAGATGGCGACGAGGAGCTTGCGCAGATTCTCCGCCTGCGCGGCCTCCTTGGTGGCCAGGTCCAGGCGCTTGATCTTGGTCAGGCCGTCGACGAGCGAGGCGATCTCCGGGCCGAAGAGATCCTCGATCTCGTGGCGCGTCGTCTCGGTATCCTCGATGACGTCGTGCAGCAGCGCGGCGGCAATGGTCGCGTCGTCGAGCTTCAGGTTGGTGAGGATCGCGGCGACTTCGAGCGGATGGGAGAAATAGGGATCGCCGGATGCGCGGATCTGCGAGCCATGCGCACGCATGGCATAGACATAGGCTTTGTTCAAAAGGGTCTCGTCGGCATCCGGGTCGTAACCCTGCACCCGTTCGACGAGTTCGTATTGGCGCATCATCGCCGTGTCATGATCCCAAGGCCGGCATGCAATTCAAACAGGGGTACGGAGGCGACACGCAAAAAGGGCCGGAACGGCACGGTCGCCGCATCCCGGCCCCTCAAACTTCGCGCGGGCTCCGTTTCCGGAAGCGGCGCTGTCGTCCCTTACAGGCCGGAGCGCGTGCTGCCCGGGCTTTCCGCCGGCGGCAGCCCTTCCAGGCCGCGCAGCAGGTCTTCCTCGCTCATGCGGTCGAGCGAGACATCGTCGTCGTCGCTCTGGCTGAGCGTTTCGGCCGGCGCGTCCTGCGCGCCCGAGGTCAGGGCCGGCACCAGATCGGCCTCCGGCTCGTCCACCTCGACATATTTCTGCATCGAGTGGATGAGGTCCTCGCTGAGGTCGTCCTTGTCGATCGTGTCGTCGGCGATCTCGCGCAGGGCCACGACAGGGTTCTTGTCGTTGTCCCGGTCGACGGTGAGCGGTGCACCCTGCGAGATCATGCGGGCCCGGTGGCCGGCGAGCAGGATCAGGTCGAACCGGTTCGGCACCTTTTCAATGCAATCTTCAACGGTAACGCGCGCCATGAGGCTGCTTTCCTCGTGTCGTCCTGATAGGTCGGATTGAGCGATATCTATGCGTTCGGCGCAAGAAACGCAACCCGTTGCGTGGGAGTCTTCGCGTTTGCGGCCGGCGGCGGTCCTGCCGCCCGGTTACTGAACCACGACCCTCGTGCCGATCTGCACCCTGCTGTAGAGATCGACGACCTCCTCGTTCAGCATGCGGATGCAGCCGCTCGAGACCGCCCGCCCGATGCTCCAGGCCTGGTTCGTGCCGTGGATACGATAGAGCGTGCCGCCGATATAGAGGGCGCGCGCGCCAAGCGGATTGTTCGGCCCGCCCGGCATGTATTTCGGCAGGTTCGGCTGGCGCTTGCGCATGGCGGCGGGCGGTGTCCAGCCCGGCCACTCCGCCTTGCGCGAGATCCTGTGGCGGCCGCGCCAGGTGAAGCCCTGCCGGCCGACGCCGACGCCATACTGGATGGCCTTGCCGCCGGGCAGGACGTAATAGAGCCGCCGCTCGCCGGTCTTCACCACGATGGTGCCCGGCCCATAGGGGCCGCTGTAGCGGACTGTCCGCTTGCCGCCATAGGTCGAGCGCGGCGTGCTTGCATAGCGCGAGCCGTAGCTTGCCCGCCTCGACGGGCGGGAGCTGCGGCGCGACGCTGGCTGCGCCCGCCTGGCGCGCGCATTGTCCCTCTCCGCCTCGTCCGGCTTCGCCGCCGGCCGCGACGCGCCGCCATAGCGGATCGCATCGTCGGGTTTCTCCGAAGAGAAGTTGAATTGCGTCTTCGCCGCTCCGGCGGTTCCGGTGGCAGTGGCCAAGCCGATCACCGCTGTTGCGGCGAGAATGGTGATATAGCCCCGCATGGCATCGATCCCTTTCCTGTGACCTGCCCGCCCCGTCGCGAAATGTGTCCGAAACATGGCACAGTATTATCCGGCAGTTTGGCCAAAGACAATCGCAAGTCAATCGTATCGTTGCCGTTATGATTAAGGCGTTCGGAGCCGTTGCCCGGGCGACACGCCAGTAGAACGCGGCACGATCAACGGGCGACGACGCGTCCTCCGGCGCCGGGCGGCAACGCCAGGAGCATCTGGCGCGGCGTCAGTCCCGTGACGGGGTGATGCCAGAAAGGGGCGATCTCGTTCAGCGGCTCGAGCACGAATGCGCGCCTGTGCAGATCGGGATGGGGCAGAGCCAGCGGCCTGCGCAAGGCGCTGTCCGGCAGGGGATGGCGGGGCGGAGGAATGACGAGATCGTGATAGGCGACGAGATCGAGATCGAGCGTTCGCGGCCCCCAGCGCAACCTGCGGCGGCGCCCCGCGGCATATTCGATGGCGTGAAGCCTGCGCATCAACGCCGCCGGCGGCAGATGGGTCTCCACGATCGCGACCGCGTTGAGGAATGCCGGCTGGTCCGTCTTTCCGTAAGGCGCGGTGCGCAACAGGCTGGAGCATTGACGAACGGGGATGCAACAATCGTATAACAGATCGAGCGTTCGGTTCAGCGTCCGTTCCGGCGGCCCCCACGGGCCGGCGAGATTGCTGCCCAGTGCAAGCACGATCATGGCAGCGCGACCGACCGCCAATCCAGGCGACCCCGGCATTTCGTCGTCCTGGACCGGATTGTTATCATTTGGATCGCCCTCCTGCGGGGCGCATATAACCAATGGGTGAGAGCATGTTTTTCTATCCGAATGAGCGTATCGCGCTCTTCATCGACGGCGCCAATTTGTATGCCACGGCCAAGGCCCTGAATTTCGATATCGACTACAAGCGCCTCCTCGGCCTGTTCCGCTCCAAGGGCCGCCTGATTCGCGCGCTGTACTACACGGCGCTGGTGGAGGACACGGAATATTCGCCGATCCGTCCCCTGATCGACTGGCTCGACTACAATGGCTACACCGTCGTCACCAAGCCCACAAAGGAGTTCACCGACTCGCTCGGCCGGCGCAAGCTCAAAGGCAATATGGACATCGAGCTCGCCGTCGACGTGATGGAGATGTCGCCCGCGCTCGACCATATCGTGCTGTTCTCCGGAGATGGCGACTTCCGCCGCCTCGTGGAATCCGTCCAGCGCAAGGGGGTGCGCGTGAGCCTCGTGTCGACGCTGGCGAGCAAGCCGCCAATGGTCTCCGACGACCTGCGCCGACAGGCCGATCATTTCATCGACCTCAACGATCTGCGCAAGGACATCGGGCGCGACACACCGGAGCGCGATACGCGCCGCGACGACACCTCGCCCGACACCGATTTCGAGGAATTCGCCGATATCTGACGCGCCATCGGCTTGCGCCGGGCCCGGGCCCGGCCGCACGATGCAACGCGAACGTTCCGATTCCTTGTGCAGGCGACCCAGATGACCCCAGATCCCGCTTCCGCCCTGCCGGAACCGCCGCATGACTGCGCGAAATGCGCGCGCCTTGCGGAGTTCCGCGCCAGGAACAGGGCCGAGCATCCCGACTGGTTCAATGCGCCCGTCCCCTCTTTCGGCGACCGGACGGCGCGTCTCCTCGTGGTCGGGCTCGCCCCCGGGCTCAAGGGCGCGAACAAGACCGGGCGGCCCTTCACGGGCGACTTCGCCGGCGATCTCCTCTATGCGACGCTCATCGGCCACGGCTTCGCCCATGGCACCTATGGCGCGACCCCGGCCGACGGGCTGACGCTGAAACGGTGCATGATCACCAATGCGGTGCGCTGCGTCCCGCCGCAGAACAAGCCGACGGGGCCGGAAATACGACTCTGCAACAACTACTTGTCGCACCTTCTTGAGGATCTGAACGAGCTTGTGGCCGTGCTCGCGCTCGGCCGGATCGCGCATGACGCCGTGCTGACGGCGCGCGGCCTCAAGCGCTCCGCCCACCCATTCGGCCATGGCGCCATCCACGATCTCGGCGGCGTGGCGCTCTTCGACAGCTATCACTGCTCGCGCTACAACACGCAGACGCGGCGGCTGACGCCGGAGATGTTCAACGCCGTCATCGCCGCCATCCGCGACCATGTCGGCGACTGATCCCGAGTGGGGGAGCCGGCCAGTGCCGCAACACTCCGACTGGATGGCGTCTCAGCCGCGCTCGCGCAGCAAACGGGCCTTCTCGCGCTGCCAGGAGCGTTCCTTCTGGACCTCGCGCTTGTCGTGATGCTTGCGGCCGCGGGCGAGCGCGATCTCCAGCTTGGCGATCCCGCGCTCGTTGAAATAGAGCTTCAGCGGCACGATGGTGAGCCCCTCCTTCTGCACGGCCCCCGCCAGCCTGTGGATCTGGCGGCGGTGGAGGAGCAGCTTGCGCGGCCGGCGCGGCTCGTGGTTGAAGCGGTTCGCCTGCTCGTATTCCGGGATGTGGGAATTGATGAGAACGAGTTCGTCGCCCTCCACCGTCGCATAGGACTCCCCGAGGCTCGCCTTGCCGGACCGCAGGCTCTTCACCTCCGTGCCGGTCAGGACGATTCCGGCCTCGAAGGTCTCCATGAGCTCGTAATCGAAGCGCGCGCGCCGGTTCTCCGCGACGACGGTGCGTCCGGAGACCGGCCCGCCCTTCTTCTTGGTGGCGGCGCTGGCCATTTCTCTACCCTGAACGTCAGTTGATCAGCCCGGCATGCACCATGGCATCGCGCACCTGCGTGCGGGTTGCCTCCGTCGGCGGAACCATGGGCAGGCGGATATCCTCCGAGGACCGCCCGAGCAGGCTTGCCGCATATTTCACCGGCGACGGGCTCGTCTCCACGAACAGCGCCGTATGAAGCGGCATCAGCCGGTCCTGGATCGTGAGCGCGAGCGCGAAATCGCCCGCCATGCACGCCTCCTGGAAATCAGCGCACAGCCGCGGGGCGACATTGGCGGTGACCGAGATGCAGCCATGCCCGCCATGGGCCATGAAGCCGAGCGCGGTGGCATCCTCGCCCGAAAGCTGGATAAAGTCCGCCCCGATCTCCAGGCGCTGGCGGCTCGCGCGGCCCGGATCGGCGGTCGCGTCCTTCACGCCGACGATATTGTCGGCATCGCGGGCGAGACGCGCCATGGTCTCCACGGAGATATCGGTCACCGTGCGTGGCGGGACATTGTAGATGAGGATCGGAATGTCCGCGCTCGCCGCGACCGCCATGAAGTGCTGGTAGAGGCCTTCCTGCGTCGGCTTGTTGTAGTAGGGCACGACCACCAGCGCACCGTCGGCACCGGCCTCGTGGGCGAAGCGCGTCAGCGACACCGCCTCTTCCGTCGAGTTCGAGCCCGTGCCCGCGATCACCGGCACGCGGCCGGCGGCGGCCTCCACGGCCAGCTCGATGAGGCGTTTGTGCTCCTCATGGCTGAGCGTGGGCGATTCGCCGGTCGTCCCCACAGGAACGATGCCGTGCGAGCCCTGCTCGATCTGCCATTCCACGAAGGCCTGGAAGCCGTCCTCGTCGACCGTGCCGTCACGCATCGGGGTGAGCAGCGCGGGGATGGAGCCCTTGAACATTGTCATCAGATTGCCTCTCTCACGCAGGCAGAACCGGAAACTGCGGAAATTCCGGGCACCATAGACACAAAGCGCCCGGCACAGCAAGTCGCACGCCATATCGCGCGGGAGCCCCGCCCAACCTTGGTCGCAATTTTCGTATACGCGCATGTGGCGTCCGGTGGGCCTTAACGGGTAGTGTTGGGGGATGATGTCATTTTCGATCGCGTACCGGCGCCGGTTGCGGCAGGCCGGCAGGTGTCGGGCTCGTGTTTCGCCGCGGAGCCGATCGATGGCGCGCGCGAGCGCCCTCGCCCTGTGCGGCGCCCTGCTCTGCGCGCCATCTGTTCCCGCCCGGGCCGAAGCCCCGCAGGCGGAGTCCGTTCGCGTCGCGGCCGCCGCGCAGGCCAGCACCCGCACGGACCGGGCCTTCTCCGACGCGCTCGAAAAGGCGCTGTCCGGCAAGCACGACCAGGCCCAGGCCCTGAAGGCCCGGCTGTCCGATCCGGTCCAGCGCAAGGTGATCGACTGGCTCTATGCCCAGAGCCGCTCCCTCGATGCCGGATACGCACGGATCATCGCCTTTCTCGACGACAATCCGGACTGGCCCCAGCAGCGGCTCATCACGATCCGCGCCGAACAGGCCCTCTATGACCAGAAGGCGCCGGCGGCCGCCATATTCTCATTCTTCGCGAACCGGCAGCCGGAGACCGCCATGGGCAAGCTGGCGCTCTCGCGCGCCTATCTCGCCCGCGGCGACCGGGCGAAAGCCGCCGCATGGGCCGCCCGCGCCTGGCGCGAGGACGATTTCAGCGAAAGCGGCGAAAAGCGCGTCATGGCCGAGTTCGGCGGCCTGATCGGCCAGGCGGACCACCGGGCGCGCCTCGTCCGGCTGATCTACGAGCAGGAATCGCGTGCCGCCCTGCGCACCGCCGCCCGGATATCGTCCGACCACGTCAAACTCGCCAAGGCCGCCGCCGCCCTGTTCAGCCTTTCGAAGGACGGCCCGCGGCTCTATGCCGCCGTTCCCGCCTCGCTGCGCAACCAGCTCCTGCTCACCTATCCGCTCGCGCGCTATTACCGCAAGACCGGCAACGAGGCGAAGGCGCGGGCCATGCTGCGCCAGGTCCCGGCGAGCCACAACGAACTGTCCTATCCCTATCCCTGGTGGGTCGAGCGCCGGCTGATCGCGCGCATGTCGTTGCGGCCGGCGCCCAGCAGGCCTGGCGCGAGG
The DNA here is from genome assembly GCF_015482775.1 of Kaustia mangrovi. GTDB lineage: Bacteria > Pseudomonadota > Alphaproteobacteria > Rhizobiales > Im1 > Kaustia > Kaustia mangrovi. The sequence continues at coordinate 661,967 of NZ_CP058214.1, forward strand.
CCTACGAGCTGGCGAGCGAGCACGGCTATTCCTCCGGGGAGTACTTCGAGCAGGGCGAGTTCCTGGCCGGCTGGATCGCGCTGCGCTTCCTGAAACAGCCGGAAATCGCACGCAAGCACTTCTGGCGCCTGCGCAAGGGCACGACCAAGGACCGCGAGATCGCCCGGGCGGAATACTGGCTCGGCCGGGTGGATGCCGCCGTCGGACGCCAGCCCGACGCCCGGCGCCATTACGAGGCGGCAGCGCGCCGGCCCTTCACCTATTACGGCCAGCTCGCCCGCGACATGATCGGCCTCAATCGCGCGGCGATCCGCGTTTCGGCCACCCCCCAGGCCAGCCCGGCAGACATGGCCGCGCTCGACCGCAACGAGGTCGCGCGCGCCACCCGCATGGTGGGTCAGGCCGGCCAGCCCGCGCTTCTGCCCCCTTCTTCTCCACGCTCGCCCCGCGGCTGAAGAGCCAGGGCGAGGCGACGGCCCTGGCAACGCTCGCCTGGCGGCTCGGCGCGCCCAATCTGGCGTTGCGCACCGCCAAGAGGGCGGCCTCCGGGGGCTTCGACCTCGGGGGTTCGCCTATCCCGTCAATGCCTTGCCGAATTACGAGCGCATCGCCGATCCGGTGGATCGTGCCTTCGTTCTGGGCCTCATCCGGCAGGAAAGCGAATTCAACCTGACCGCCACCAGCGGCGTAGGCGCGCGCGGGCTGATGCAGATCATGCCGGGCACCGCCAAGCTGATCGCGAAGGCACACGGCCAGTCCTACGACGCCTCCCGGCTTGGCCGCGACGCAGGCTACAATCTCACCCTCGGCACGGCCCATCTCAGCGACCTCCTCAAGCAGTATAACGGCTCCTACATCCTCACCCTCGTCGCCTACAATGCCGGGCCCGGCCGCGTCACGGACTGGGTGGAGCGCTACGGCGACCCGCGCACCGGCGAGATCGAGGCGGTCGACTGGGTCGAGGCGATCCCCTTCACCGAGACGCGCGGCTATGTGAAGAAGGTCATGGCGAATGTGCAGGTCTACCGCTCGCGGCTGGACGGCCCCGCCAGGGCCTCGTCGCCGACCTCCATCGCGGCGGGCCGTCGCGGCTGACCGTGACCGGCGCCATAGGCGGCTCCGCGGACGGGCGCGGCATGGCCGACGACGACTGCATCGGCGGCGAGGCGGAGGACCGTATCGCCGCGCTCATTTCCTGCAACTAGGCCGCTCCCTGCCCGCCCGAAGCGCTGCCGGCCCGCCCGTCCCGGCCAAGGAGACACACAACCGATGGATCATGGCGCCTCCGCCTATCGCGAGATCCGCTTCACCGTGCAGGACGGGCTGACCCTCGTCGCCCGCGACTACGGCTCCGCGGAGACCGGCGCCACGCCGGTGCTGTGCCTGCCGGGCCTCACGCGCAACGCCAAGGACTTCCACGAGCTGGCCTTGCGGCTCGCCCCACGCCGCCGCGTCCTCGCCCTGGATTTCAGGGGACGCGGGCGCTCCGACAGGGCGGCCGACTGGCGGAGCTACACCGTGCCCGTCGAATGCACCGACGTGCTCCAGCTTCTGGCGCTGACCGGCATCGGGCGCGTGGTCGCCATCGGCACCTCGCGCGGCGGGCTCGTCGCCATGGCGCTGGCGGCGGCAAGACCGGCCGCGCTCGCGGGCGTCGTCCTCAACGATGTCGGCCCGGTGCTGGAGAGCGAAGGCCTGATCCAGATCCGCCGGCGGCTCGACGGTGCCACCGCGCCTCGGGACTGGGCGGACGCGACGGAGGCGGTCAAGGCCGCCAATCCCGGATTCGAGGGCCTTACCGAGGCGGACTGGCAGGCCTTCGCCCGCAGGCTCTACCGCGACGAGAACGGGCGGCCCGCCCTCGACTACGACCCGGACATCGCCCGCACCTTCCCGACCGAGGCCATGCTGGAGAGCGGGGCGCTGCCGCCGGCATGGCCCTCCTTCATGGCCCTCGCCGGCCGTCCGGTCCTCGTCGTGCGCGGAGCGAATTCCGATCTCCTGAGTGCGGCGACCGTCAAGGCCATGCAGACCGCCATGCCGGCGCTCGAGGCCGTGACCGTGCCGGGCCGCGCCCACCCCCCCTTCCTCACAGAACCGGAGGCGGAAGCCGCCATCGACCGGCTTCTCGGCCGTATTCCCTGACCTCGCCGCGGCTCACGCACCCTATTCGGCCTCCGCCCGGGTGCGCTCGATCAGCACCCGCGCGACCACGTCGAACGCCCCGAGCTGGCCGACCAGCGCCGCGCGCCCGCCAAGCGCCTCGCGCGATTCGGCGCCGCCGCCACGCGGCGAGGAGAAATGCCAGGTGTTTCCCCTCGGGTTGAACTCTATCACATAAAGTCTGCCACCGCGGGCGTCGCGCAGGATATCGCAGCCATGGAGCGGGATCTCGGGAACCGCCTCGTAGACCCTGCGGGCAAGCGCGAAGATCTCCTCGTCCTCATAGAAGAAGCGATCCCGCTCCCCGCCATTGGTGGCCACGCAGGCGCTCTCCAACACGTCGTCGGGAGCATCGAGCGGCGGGCGTTCGCCGATGAGCCGGGACGCATAGGCATAGAGCGCCTCGCCGAAGAGCGTCGAGACGCGATAGTGAAGCGGCCGGGACCCGGTATCGATGAACTGCTGAAGGAGCATCGGCCCCTTCCGGCCGGGATGGCCCGGCGGATAGTCTTCCGGCGCGATATAGCGCACCCGCTCCGTGCGCATGAGCTGGACGCCCTTGCCGTGGCTCTCCGAACCGGCGGTGGGCTTCAGCAGGATGTAGTCGCCCCACTCGGCCGGGTCGAGCACGGTGTCGGGACCGAGCACCGCCGTCTTCGGAACGCTCACGCCGACGGCTGCGAGCCGCGCCATCTGCTCGCTCTTCTTCATCGCGCGGCCGCAATAGACCTTGCCGCGCATGGGGCGGAAGGTGCTGAGCGCGGTCGGCGAGAACACGAGGGTCGGCCGCTCCGCCACCTTGCGGACGTCGCTCAGCGCCGGCGACCGGCTGGAGACGAGGAACACCTCGATATCCGGGGCCAGAGCATGGATCCGCGCCCTGATCTGCCTGAAATCGGCAACATCGAGGCGTCTCGCGTCATAGGCCATGACGAGATTGCGCGTGCGGTCCCTCAACCTTCCCCCTGACTGAACTGAACGCCCCTTCTTATTCCGCTTCCCTCCTCGTCCGGTCGATGAGCACGCGCGCAGCGACATCGAACGCGCCGAACTGGCCGACCATCGGATCGGCGCTGCCGAACTCCTCGCGCGCCCGCGCGCCCATGGGCGATGAGAAATGCCAGGTGTTGCCGCCGGCATTGATCTCGATGACATAGAGTGCGCCCGTGCGCGCGTCGCGCAGGATGTCGCAGCCCTGCAACGGGATCTCCGGGACCGCCTCATAGGCGCGCCGGGCCATGGCGAGGATATCGTCGTCCTTGAAGAAGACGCGCCGTCTGCGCCCGCCATTGGTGGCCACGCAGGCACTCTCCAGCACCGCGTCGGGCGCGTCGAGCGGCGGGCGCTCGTCGACGAGCTCGGAATAGTAGGCCACGAGCGGCTCGCCGAAGAGCGTCATGATCCGGTAGTGGCGCGGGCAGGGACCGGTATCGATGAATTGCTGGACGAGCATCGGTCCCTTCCGGCCGGGATGGCCCGGCGGATAGTCCTCCGGCGCGATGTGGCGCAGCCGTTCGGTCCGCATCGCCTGGACGCCCGCGCCTGTGCTCTGGCTGCCCCTTGCCGTCGGCTTGACCAGCACATACGGCCCCCACTCGCCCGGCTCGAATGTGGCATCGGGTGTGAGAAGCGCGGTCCGCGGCACGGGCACCCCGCGCTCGGCCAGCCGGGCCATCTCGCCCTCCTTGGGAAGCCGCTTGCCCGCATAGATCCGCCCACGCTCCGGCCGGTACTGACGCAGCCTCGTCGGCGACACGACGAGCAGCGGGCGTTCCGCCGCCCGTCGCGCCTCGCTCGTGGCCGGCGCGGCATTGGAGATGACGAAGACCTCGATATCGGGGGCACGCGAATGGATGCGGGCGCGGATCTGCTTGAAGTCGGCGAAATCCATCCGTGCAGGCTCATAGACGAGAACCAGATTGCGCGTGCGTTCGGCCATGGCGGCGGCATTCCCTTGTCGTACCGGATGAACGCTCCGGCGCGGCCCGCCTCATTCTATCCATCACCGGGCCGCACAGCGCAATCGCAAGCGAATCTCTGGCGGGCACCCGGCGCCCATACGCGGCCGATCGCACCGCAGAGCAAACCCTCATGGACGGCGCAAAACAGGCCCGCCGGCACGAAACGGTGTTCTACTACCGCAACACCTGTGTCTTTTGCGACACACGGTGTCAAATTCAGGCCACAGCCGCCGCGCGGCCATTGACCGTGGGTGTTCCTGCGCAGAGAAATACAATCTGTGCGATGCAAGTCGTGCTGGGGCCTCCCATGACCGCGCTTCGATTTGAGAGAGAGGGGAATCGGGGGGTGCCGCCAACTCCAGAAGAGAGAGTGGGAGAACAGACATTATGACGAACTCCAAGTGGCTCCGTCGGGCGCTGCTGGGCGGTGTGGCGGTTACCGTCATGTCGACCGGCGCACAGGCCGATGAGCTGACCGCCCTGAAGGCGCAGCTCCAGGCCCTGCAGTCCCGTGTGAACCAGCTCGAGGCCCAGCCGGCTGCGTCCTCGCAGCTGCCGGAGGGTGCGAGCTTCATCACCTTCAAGCGCGGCACCGAGGCGACCGCCGACTGGAACACGGCGCGCGTCGGCGACGCGGTTCCGAACGACCGCGGCTTCACCATCGCCATCACGCCGACCGCCGACCTGCCGGCGCCGGTCCACGAGGTGACGGTCTCCGGTTACGTCAAGGGCGACGTGATCTACGACTTCAACCAGGATCTCGGCAACGCCTTCAGCTTCACCGGCATCACCGACGACCCGGACAGCGCCGAGCACATCCGCCTGCATGCCGAGCAGTCGCGCTTCCGCATCAAGTCGCGGTCGGACACCTCCATCGGCCAGATCCGCACCCTGATCGAGGGCGACTTCTGGGGCGGCGACTTCCGCCTGCGCCACGCCTGGGGCGAGTGGGACATGACGCCGAACCTGACCCTCGGTGTCGGCCGGTACTGGCGCAACTTCATGTCGCTGATCACCGGCATCTCGACGGTGGACTTCAACGGCCCGATCGGCCTGATCGGCACGTCGCGCAACAACCAGGTGCGTCTGACCTATCATGACGGCCCGATGGAGTTCGCGGTCTCGATCGAGGACCCGACCGGCGATTCGAGCCAGGGCATCGGCAACGACCTGCTGACCGGCGCCATCGGCACGATCACCACGCCCGCGACTGCTGCGCTCGAGACCGGCGGCGCGTCGGACAACCTGCCGGACCTGAACGCCCGCTGGCAGTACTCCGCTCCGGGTGGCTGGGAGTTCCTGGTCTCCGGCATGCTGCGTAACTTCCACACCGATGGCGACCTCGGCTTCGATGGCGACAGCGCTCTCGGCTGGGCCGTTCAGGGTGCGGTGAACTTCAATCTCGGCGACATCGCCACGCTGACCACCTCGGCCATGTATGGCGACGGCATCGGCAACTACCTCTACGGTGCGAGCTACGGTGCCTATGTCAACCGCAACGGCGACATCAAGACCATCGAGGGTCTCGGCGTCTTTGCCGGCCTGTCCTTCGACGTCACCGAGGCGACGACGTTCAATGTCGGCTGGGGCTGGGCCAAGATGGATTCCGGCGACACGCGCGACGCGGCCGACCTCTACGGCGAGGAGCTCAACCGCGAGATCATGAGCGTGCATGCCAACGTCATGTGGCAGCCGGTCCGCGAGATGCGCCTGGGCTGGGAAGTCATCTGGGCCGACCGCAAGTATCGCGACGGCGGTGGCATCGACGGCGCTGGCAACACCAGCGGCACGAACAAGAGCGACGACGCCTGGCGCGCTCAGTTCGGTGCGTGGTTCTTCTTCTGAGAATTACTGCCGACAGACAGCCTGAAATCGACCGGTCCGGGCAACATGCCCGGGCCGGTTTTCTTTTGTGCGCCCTCCCCGCAATCGCCGTGCTTGGCAGACATGGGGTAAGGTGATACCATTTCCGTGTTCTCTCACTCTCCAACTGGAGAGAATTGGCCTCGACTCACGATCCCCAGGGGTTTTGAGTCGGGGCTTTTTTTGGAACCATAGACGCTATGCATTGCCGCATGGCGGAGCCATAGCCCCCCTCTTCCCCGCCCCACAGGCCTGTGGAAACCGGCCTACCCTCTCCGATTTTGGCCAATCGAGGCTTTCTGCGGGCGAGTTTGTGGCTTTTCTGACACAGCCCCCTCGAATTCCGGTGCCCTGATACCGCGCGACCATTGACCCTGACTGTCGCGAAGGGTCCAATGCAGCATGTGCGATACAGTCGTGCAGTTTTGATGAATAGAGGGGAAGAGAGAATGTCCAACACGAAGTGGCTTCGTCGGGCTCTCCTCGGTGGCGTGGCGGTCTCCGTCATGGCCACAGGTGCCCAGGCCGACGAGCTCGATGCCTTGAAGGCTCAGCTCGAGGCTCTGCAGGCGCGCGTGAACCAGCTCGAGGCCCAGCCGGCTGCCAATTCGCAGCTGCCGGAGGGCGCGAGCTTCATCACGTTCACGCGTGGCACCGAGGCGACCGCCGACTGGAACACGTCGCGCGTCGGCGACGCGGTTCCGAGCGACCGCGGCTTCACCATCGCCATCACGCCGACCGCCGATCTGCCGGCGCCGGTCCATGAGGTGACGGTCTCCGGTTACGTCAAGGGCGACGTGATCTATGACTTCAACCAGGATCTCGGCAACGCCTTCAGCTTCACCGCGATCACCGACGACCCGGACAGCGCCGAGCACATCCGTCTGCATGCCGAGCAGTCGCGCTTCCGCATCAAGTCGCGCTCCGACACCTCCATCGGCCAGATCCGCACCCTGATCGAGGGCGACTTCTGGGGCGGCGACTTCCGCCTGCGCCACGCCTGGGGCGAGTGGGACATGACGCCGAACCTGACCCTCGGTGTCGGCCGGTACTGGCGCAACTTCATGTCGCTGATCACCGGCATCTCGACGGTGGACTTCAACGGCCCGATCGGCCTGATCGGCACGTCGCGCAACAACCAGGTGCGTCTGACCTATCATGACGGCCCGATGGAGTTCGCGGTCTCGATCGAGGACCCGACCGGCGATTCGAGCCAGGGCATCGGTAATGATCTGCTGACATCGGCCATCGTGGCCGGCACGGAAGGCAGCAGCATCACCACGAGCTTCGCCTTCGCGAATGCCTCCGACAACCTGCCGGATCTCAATGCCCGCTTCCAGTACTCCGCTCCGGGCGGCTGGGAGTTCCTGGTCTCCGGCATGCTGCGTAACTTCCACACCGACGGCGACGTTGGCTTCGGCGATAGCGACAGCGCTCTCGGCTGGGCCGTCCAGGGGGCGGTGAACTTCAATCTCGGCGACATCGCCACGCTGACCACCTCCATCATGTATGGCGACGGCATCGGCAACTACCTCTATGGGTCGAGCTACGGTGCCTATGTCGATCTCGATGGCGACATCAAGACCATCGAGGGTCTGGGTGTCTTCGCCGGCCTGTCCTTCGACGTCACCGAGGCGACGACATTCAATGTCGGCTGGGGCTGGGCCAAGATGGATAGCGGCGACACGCGCGACGCGGCCGATCTCTACGGTGTGGAGATGAACCGCGAGATCATGAGCGTGCATGCCAACATCATGTGGCAGCCGGTCCGCGAGATGCGCCTGGGCTGGGAAGTCATCTGGGCCGACCGCAAGTATCGCGACGGCGGACACCTCATCGTCGAGGACGACGATATCGTCGGTCAGGCTTCCGGCTCCAACGAGCACGGCGACGCCTGGCGCGCCCAGTTCGGTGCGTGGTTCTTCTTCTGAGAATTACTGCCGACAGACCACGACAATCAGCCGGTCCGGGTGTCATGCCCGGGCCGGTTTTTCTTTGCCCTGCCCGGCCCCCGCCATCGACCGCCTTGTGGCATAACTATCACAAGACGCATATTTCCAATATTCAATTATAAATTGCAGATTGATTTTACTCCCCCCTTCGCGCGTATTGTCGTGATGCAACATCTTAAGGTTGCAGTCGGGCCGACTCGCAAGCCAAGGCGCGGGGGCCGGACGTGCGATACGCATGGACGGGAAATATGGGAGTTCCAGACATGAGAGAGACCAGGTGGCTCCGGCGCGCATTGCTCGCCGGAGCGGCAATCATCACCACGACCGGCGCGGCCGGGGCCGATGAGCTCGCCGCCCTGAAGGCCCAGCTCGAGGCCCTGCAGGCCCGCGTGAACCAGATCGAGGCCCAGCCCGCCGTGCCGGCCATGCCGGAGGGGGCGAGCTGGGTGACCTTCACCCGCGGCACCGAGGCGACCGCCGGCTGGAACACGTCGCGCGTCGGCGACGCGATCCCGACCGACCGCGGCTTCACCATCGCCATCACGCCGACCGCCGACCTGCCGGCGCCGGTCCACGAGGTGACGGTCTCCGGCTACGTCAAGGGCGACGTGATCTACGATTTCGACCAGGATCTCGGCAACGCCTTCAGCTACTCCATCATCGACGACACGAACCAGCGGCAGGACCACATCCGGCTGCATGCCCAGCAATCGCGCTTCCGCATCAAGTCGCGGTCCGACACCTCCATCGGCCAGATCCGCACCCTGATCGAGGGCGACTTCTTCGGCGGCGAGAATGGCGGCAACTTCCGCGTCCGCCACGCCTGGGGCGAGTGGGACATCACGCCGAACCTGACCTTCGGCGTCGGCCAGTACTGGCGCAACTTCATGTCGCTGATCACCGGCATTCCGACGGTGGACTTCAACGGCCCCGTCGGCCTGATCGCCACGTCACGCAACGCCCAGGTCCGCCTGACCTATCATTCGGGGCCCATGGAGGTCGCGGTTTCCATCGAGGACCCGACCGGCGACGGCGACAGCGGCGATCTCTATGAGCAACCGACAGTCACCGGCACGCTCTCCCACGCGCCCAACGCCTCCGACAACCTGCCGGACCTGAATGCCCGCATTCAGTACGACCTTCCCGGTGGCCATCAGATCCTGGCCTCCGGCATGCTGCGCAACTTCCACACCGACGGTGATCTCGGCGGCGACAACGACAGCGCGCTCGGCTGGGCCGTCCAGGGCGCGGCCAACATCAATCTCGGCGACATCGCCGTACTGTCCACCTCCGTCATGTATGGCGACGGTATCGGCAACTACCTCTTCGGTGCCGCCTATACCAACTCGTCCGGCAAGGCCAACGGCATCGGCGCCTATGTGGACCCCACCGGACATATCGCGACCATCGCGGGACTGGGGGTCTTCGCGGGGCTCACCTTCAACGTCACCGAGGCCACCAGCCTGAATGTCGGCTGGGGCTGGACGAAGATGGACAAGGGGGACGTCTCCGACGCCATGTCCAACGTGACCTCCGGCAGCATGAACTCCGAGATCATGAGCGTGCACGGCAACGTCATGTGGCAGCCCGTCCGCGAGATGCGGCTCGGCTGGGAGGTCATCTGGGCCCAGCGCAAATATCTCCAGGGCCACCTCGATACGACGACTAATCCCTTCTCAGCCTATCACACCAAGGAGACAGCCGACGCCGTAAGGGCCCAGTTCGGAGCCTGGTTCTTCTTCTGAGGACCGCCCGGCGAGCGGGACGAAACGGGACCGGCGTTGCAAATGGGCGCCGGTCCCTGCGATTCGTGTCGGCATCCGTCCAGAAGACTCTTGATTTGAGTGTCATTCTCGCAAAGATGGCGGGAACAGTTCCAGGGACAGACCGACACGCATGACCTTTGCCTCACCAGGCGCCGACACGCCTCTCGACACGGCCCGCGCGCTCGCCCGCGCCGGGCAGAGCGACGCCGCGCGCCAGGCTTTCCGGCAGGCGCTGACCGCCAGCCCCCGCGACACCGCGCTCCTCATGGAGTTCGGCGTGTTCGAGGCGCAGGCCGGCGACCGTGCCGCCGCGCGCAAGCTTCTGGAAAAGGCGCTGAAGATCGCGCCCGACGATCCCGACGTCCATATCAATCTCGGCGAGCTCGCCCGCCAGGGCGGCGCCTTCGCGCTGGCGGAGCGCCATTACCGGCGCGCCATGACGCTCAATCCGCGCGATGCGGAGGCGCTCTACGGCCTCGGCAACGCGCTCGCCGAGCAGGGCCGTGCGCGCGACGCCCTGCCCTTCCTGATCCAGGCCCACGACCTGATGCCGGGCGATGCGGAAATCCTCAACACGCTCGCCATCGCGCTGGAGGCGGAGGATTATCTGGACGATGCCATCGCCGCCTACCGCAAGGCGCTCGACATCGCGCCCGACTTCCACCAGGCGCGCGCCAATCTCGCCGTCCTCCTCCAGGATCGCGACGAGACAGAGGAGGCCGAGCGCGAATTCGCCCGCATCCCGCGGAAGGCCCTGCCGGCGGAATTCCTCGCCCGGCATGCCCGCGCCCTGATCGCGCTGCGCCGCTCCGGCGAGGCGCTGGACGTGGCGGACGCCGCGCTCGCGGCCGAACCCGGCAACGTCTCCGCGCTCATGGCCCGGGGCACCGCGCTCCAGCGGCTCGGCGACTTCGACGGCGCGGAGGCGAGCTATCGCGCAGCTCTCGATGCCAATCCCGCCCTGCCGCAGGCCTATCACAAGCTCGCCACCATCCGCCGGCTGGAGCCCGAGGCCGCCGAGCGGCTCGGGCCGCTTCTCGCCGACACCGCGCTCGACGCGAATTCGCGCGCCAATGCGGGCTTCGCGCTCTATACGCTGCTCGACCGCGCGGACCGCCCCGAGGACGCCTTCGCCGCGCTCGAGGAGGCCAATGCCCTGCGCGCGAGCGCCCTGCCCTTCGACACCGAGCGGCACCGCGCGCAGGTGGAGCGCGTCATGGCGACCTTCACCAGCGACTTCTTCGCCGCGCGTGCCGACGAGGGCGTCCAGCGCGAGGGGCCCGTCTTCGTGCTCGGCCTGCCGCGCTCGGGCACGACGCTCGTCGAGCAGATCCTCGCCGGCTATGACAGCGTTCTGGCACTTGGCGAGCGCGACGACCTGCCCCGGATCGCACGCACGATCTCCGGCTATCCCGAGCAGGCGGGAACGTTCGGCTCCGACTGGGCGCGCGAGACCGGCGAGGCGCTTCTTGCCCAGATGTTCGCCGACCGGCCAGACGCCCGCTTCGCGACCAACAAGTCGCCCGGCAACTATCTCTTCATCGGGCTCATCTCCTGGCTCTTCCCGCGCGCGCGTATCGTCCATTGCCGGCGCGATCCGCGCGATACGGGGCTGTCCTGTTTCGAGCAGAATTTCGACCAGGGCGTCGCCTTCTCCTACGATCTGGAGGCCTTCGCCGCGGTCTCCCGGCTCCACGACCGGCTCATGGCCCACTGGCACGCGCACGCGCCCGTCGCCATCCACACGGTCGACTACGAGGCGCTGGTCGCCGATCCCGAACCCCATGCGCGCGCACTCGTCGACCATGTGGGCCTCGACTGGACGCCCGACTGCCTGAGGCCCCAGGATGTCGACCGGCCGATCGACACCGCCAGCGTCTGGCAGGCGCGCCAGCCCATCAACACACGCTCCATCGGCAAATGGAAACGCTACGAACGCCATCTCGGGCCTCTCCTGCAGCTCGCGGGAGAGCGCGCATGAGGGCCGCCATCGCCGCCGCCGCGGCGCTCCTCCTGTCCGGCTGTTTCCAGCAGCCCGCGGATCCGCGCGTCATCGACATCAGGAACGGGCCGACGCCGGCCGGCCTCAGCTCGGCCGACACGATCGGACCGCTGGTGAACCGGGCCTCCTCCTCCTATGTCACGCTGGTGGTCAGCGACACCTCCACCGACCGGCTGAAGGGCATGGACGAGCTCCCCGAGGCGGTGACCGCGGGCAGCGGCTTCGTGGTCGACAATCGGGGTCACATGATCACCGCCGGCCATGTGGCGGTGAAGTCCGGCTGGCTCGTCAAGGCGCGCGGGCCCGACGGGCGGCTCCACGAGGGCAAGGTGGTGGCGGTGTCCCATTCGCCGGACCTTGCGCTCATCAAGCTGAACGGCATTCACGACGTGCGCGCGGTGACGCCGGTTTCCGATGCCTGCCTCACGCCGGGCACGCAGGTCTTCTCGCTCGGCCGGCCGCGCAGCTCCGGCGACGTCGCCCGGGTCGGCGAGGTCGCCTCCATGAGCTTCGGCCAGTCGGTGCACTACAAGGATTTCGGCTATCCCGACGCCATGGTGCTGAAACTGCCGACCCGCAAGGGCGAATCGGGCGGGCCCGTCTTCACGGCGAATGGCCGGCTGGCCGGCATGCTCGTGAGCACGCTGTCGGACGGCACCGGGCGCCATCTGAACCTGGCGCATGCGCTGCCGGCCCCGATGATCGCCCAGTTCATGTGCTCCAAGCTCTCCTGCTCGTCGGCCTGGCGCGCGCTCGCCTCGCCGCGCCAGTGCAAGGCGGGCTGAGGTCGCGCCGAGCCGGTTCACGGCATCAGGATCGTGGATCCCGTTGTCTTGCGTGCCTCGAGATCGCGATGCGCGGCCGTCACATCGGCGAGCGCATAGCGCTGGTTGACCGCGATCTCGATCTTTCCGCTCGCCACCATGGAGATCAGGTCCGACGCGTTCTCCCGCAGCGCCTCGTCGCTCGCCACATAGGTCATGAGCGTGGGCCTGGTGAGATAGAGCGAGCCCTTCGCGGAGAGAAGCCCGGTGTCGAAACTGTCGACGGGCCCCGAGGCATTGCCGAAACTCACCAGCAGCCCGCGCGGGCGCAGGCTGTCGAGCGAGGCCTCCAGCGTCGCCCGCCCGACCCCGTCATAGACGACCGGGACGCCCTCCCCGCCGGTGATCTCGCGTACCCGTTCCGCGACATTCTCCTTGCGGTAGTCGATGGTGTGGTCGCAGCCATTGGCGCGCGCGAGCTCGGCCTTCTCCTGCGATCCCACCGTGCCGATCACCGTCGCGCCGAGCGCCTTCGCCCACTGGCAGGCGATCAGCCCGACACCGCCGGCGGCGGCATGGAACAGGATCGTCTCGCCGGCCGCCACGCGATAGGTCTCGCGCAGCAGGTAGCGCACCGTCATGCCCTTCAGCATCATGGCCGCCGCGGTTTCGAATGAGACGGCATCGGGCAGCTTCGCAAGCCGGCCGGCGGGCATGATGCGGCCTTGCGCATAGGCGCCGATCGGCCCCGCGCCATAGGCCACGCGGTCGCCCTCCTTCAGCGTCGTCACGCCCTCGCCGACCGCGTCCACGGTGCCGGCGGCCTCCAACCCCAGCCCCGTCGGCAGCGGCAGCTTGTAGAGGCCGGTGCGGTGATAGGTATCGATGAAATTCAGGCCGATGGCGGCATGCTTCACCCGCACCTCGCCGGGCCCCGGCGCGCCGAGCTCGACGTCCTCGAGCGTCATGACCTCCGGGCCGCCGGTCTCGTGAATCCTGATCGCCTTCATACCGCCGCCTCCTGTGGGGACTGTCTCTCAAAGTTCGGGTTCCGGGACCCTGCCCCCAAAGCGGCGGCCAGACAAGACGGTGGCGCGAAAATTGCCGCCAGACGGAGAACGGACGACGGGCGAACCGCGGCTATCCCTCCAGTCCCAGAAGGGCCGGCACGCCCCGAAGGTCCCGGAGCTCCTCATAGGGCGCGTTGGCCGGCACGCCCGGCTCGCCGTAGCGGTTGATCCAGATGGCGCGCAGGCCGAGCGCCTTGCAGGCGGCGATATCAAGCCGCTGGCCCTGCGCCACATGGACGATATCGTCCACCTCAAGGCCGAGCCGGCGGTGGGCGTAGCGGAAGATCTCCTCCGACGGCTTGTAGGCGCCGGCCTGTTCCGCCGTCACCACCTCGTCGATGGGCACGCCGAGCCGGGCGACATTGCCCGCGATGAGATCGTCGTCGGTGTTGGAGATGATGCAGAGCCGGCAGCTCCGTCCCAGCCTCTCGAGCACCGCCGGCACCTCCTCGAAGGGGCCGAATGTGGGAATGGCCTCGACGAGGCTCATCTCCTCGCCCGGCCCGAGTGTGAGGCCGAGCGTGCCGAAGGCCTCGCGCATGGCGGCCGGGGACACCTCCTTGAAGGGGCGGTGCGGCGGCTCCTGCTCCAGCCTGTGCTCGGCATCGCTATAGGCCGCGATGAGCTGCTCGCTCGTCAGCGTGCCGCCATGGCGGTCGACAATGGCGCGGGCCACGGTCTCCAGCCCTTCGAAGAAGCGGATCAGCGTGCCGTAGCAATCGAAGGTCACCGCCTTCGGTGTCTCGTAGGTCATGGGGGGACTGTCCTGTCGTTTCGGGGGCTTCAGGAATCGTCGAGCGCGCTGATGCGCCGGTAGAGGGCCTCGCCGGCGGCCGCATTGTGCTCATGGGCCACGCTCTCGGCGAGATCGGGATTGCCGGACAGGATGGCCGCGACCAGGCGGCGATGCTCCTCATAGACAGCGCTCTCGTCCTCCACGCCGGCGTCAGAAGTCGCGATGAACACGCGGATCTGGTCGGACAGCCCCTCATAGAGGCTCTTCAGGCGCGTATGCCCCGCCATCTCGATGACCTGCAGGTGGAGCGCGAGATCGGCCTCGACCACGTCGCTGCGCTCGCCGAGCGCACAGGCGCGCTTGAGCCGCGCGAGCGCCTCGTTGAGGTCGTGGGCCGGTCTCGTGCGCGCCGCCTGCGCGGCAAGGCGCGCGGCGAGCCCCTCCAGCGCCTGGCGCAGCGTGTAGAGCTCGTGGGCGTCGGCCGAGGTGAAGGCCGTCACCGACCAGCCGCTATAGGCCCGCCGTTCCACGAGCCCCTCGCGCTCGAGCTCGGAGAGCGCGGCCCGCAGCGTGCCGCGCGACAGGCCGAATGTCTCCGCCAGCGGCATTTCCCTGAGCCGTTCCCCCGCCCTCAGCCGCCCCGACACGATCTCGCGCCTGAGTGCCGCCTTGGCCTGCACGACCAGCGTCTGTTTCTCGATGGCGAGGCCCTTCATCTGCAGATCCTTCGACATCCGACGGCAATGTCCGGGCAGTTCCGGCCCGGCCTCCTTGCTGCATTGGCAGACACGCAAAGCTCACAACGAGAATTGGTGATTGTCAACAATTATCAATTCTGCGAGGATCCTCCACCGTGACATTGCGATCCACCATGCGAACCCGTCATGCGGCGCATCCTCTCCGGAGACAGACGATGACCGACACCGAAGCCCCGCTCCGCCACGATCTCGCCACCGCGCTCAGATGGGCTGCCCGCCTCGGCCTCCACGAAGGGGTGTGTAACCATTTCTCCGTGGTCGTGCCGAAGGCGGACGGTGCCAATACGCGCCGTTTCCTGATCAATCCGGAAGGGCTTCACTGGGACGAGATGACGCCGGAAGCCATCGTCTCCTGCGCGCTCGACGACGAGGGCGAGGACGTGCCGGACGGTGTCGAGGCGACGGCCTATTTCATCCATCGCGAGATCCACCGGCTCGTGCCGCATGCGACATGCGCGCTCCACACGCACATGCCCTATGCCACCGCGCTCACCCTGCGGCGCAACATGCGATTGCGGATGGCGAGCCAGAACGCCCTGCGCTTCTATGGCCGCATCGCCTATGACGACCACTATGGCGGGCTGGCGCTCGGGGCGGAGGAAGGCGAGCGCATCGCCGGCGCGCTCGGCAAGGCCGACATCGCCTTTCTGGCCAATCACGGCGTCGTCGCGGTCGCAGAGACCGTCGCCGAGGCCTTCGACGACCTCTATTATCTGGAGCGCGTCTGCCAGACCCAGATCCTGGCGGAAACCGGGGGCGCGGAGCTGCGCGACCTGGACGAGGCGACATGCACGGCCGTCGCCGCCCAGTTCGCCTCCGAACGCACAGCCGGCGCCAACCGGCATTTCGAGGCCCTGAAGCGGATGGCCGCGACCGGCTTCTGATTCTGAGAGAGCGTCTTCCCGCCCCGGACCCCTTGCGGGCCGGCGCGCGTCAGTGCCTCACGACAAAGACCGAACAGGCCGCGTGGCGCACGACCCGCGCCGCTGTCGAGCCGAGCAGATAGTCCGCCACGCCCGGCCTGTGGGACGCCATGACGATGAGGTCGGCCTTGATCTCCTCCGAATAGTCGAGGATTTCCGGATAGCTATTGCCGTGGCGGACCGCGCAGACCACCTTTCCGGCACCGAACTCGACGGCACCCGCGACCCGTTCCAGCTTCGCCTTCGTATCCGCCGAGGCCTTCTTCTCGTAGTCGGCCGGCAGATATTGCGACACGACCGCCGGCGGCCCGTAGATCACGTTGAGCAGATGGACATCCGCCCCTTCCTGGCTTGCGAATTGCGCGGCAACCCGCAAGAGTTCCTTGGAATGCTCCAGATGCTCCAGATCGACCGGCACCAGAATGGTCCTGAACATGGGACTTTGGCCTCCCGCACGTTTGTTTCCCCTGAAGCGGCCCGTATCCTCGCGCGACGCGGAAGGCGGGCTGCCCCGAACCCTTGAAACGGACCGAACGGCGGGCATGAACGGCGCTTCGTCCAGCGCCTTCCGATCCAGAGGCGCCACGTTAGAGCATTTCGCGCCGGAGCGGAATTGATCGCGATCATGACGCTTTCCGGCATGGCGCCGGACGGGCGCCTTGTTAGAATTGGTCCGGTTCGAGAAATCCCGTGCCGCCCGCCCGCCTTGTCTCCGGAGGACCGATGACCACGCTCGTTCGAGGCAACGACCCGCTGCTCCAGCCCTTCACGCTCAAGCACCTCACCCTGAAGAACCGCCTCATGTCGACGGCGCACGAGCCGAACTACGCCGAGGACGGCATGCCGACCGAGCGCTACAGGCTCTATCACGTGGAGAAGGCGAAGGGCGGCATCGCCATGACCATGACGGCCGGCTCCGCCGTCGTCTCGCCCGACAGCCCTCCGGCCTTCGGCAACCTCCACGCCTACAAGGACGAGATCGTCCCCCATCTCAAGCGACTGGCGGAGGAATGCCACGAGCACGGTTGCGCGGTGATGATCCAGCTCACCCATCTCGGCCGGCGCACAACCTGGAGCCAGGCCGACTGGCTGCCCGTGCTCTCCCCCTCGCCGGTGCGCGAGCCCGCCCATCGCGCCTTCCCCAAGGAGATGGAGGACTGGGACATCGAGCGCGTCGTGAAGGACTACGCCGCCGCCGCCGAGCGCATGAAGGCGGCGGGCCTCGACGGCTTCGAGTTCGAGGCCTACGGCCACCTCATGGACGCCTTCTGGTCGCCCGCCACCAATCTGCGCACCGACGAGTACAATGGCAGCCTCGACAACCGGCTGCGCTTCACCCTGCGCGTGCTGGAGGCGGTGCGCGCAGCCGTCGGGCCGGACTTCATCGTCGGCATGCGCCTCGTCGCCGACGAGGACTGGGAGAAGGGCCTCACCCGCGAGGACGGTATCGCCATCTGCCGCAAGCTCGTCGCGACGGGCCATGTGGACTTCCTGAACATCATTCGCGGCCATATCGAGACCGATGCCGCGCTCGCCGACGTCATCCCGATCCACGGCATGCGCTCCGCGCCCCATCTCGACTTCGCGGGCGACGTGCGCCAGGAGACGAAGTTCCCCGTCTTCCATGCCGCGCGCATCTCCGATGTGGCGACCGCCCGCCATGCGGTGGCGGAAGGCAAGCTCGACATGGTCGGCATGACGCGCGCCCATATCGCCGACCCCCACATCGCGCGCAAGGTCGCGGAGAGCCGCGAGGACGATATCCGCCCCTGTGTCGGGGCGACCTACTGCCTCGACCGCATCTATGAGGGCGGCGAGACGTTGTGCATCCACAATGCGGCAACCGCGCGCGAGGCGACCATGCCCCATGTCATCGCGCGAACGCGGGGCCCCTTGCGCAAGGTCGTGATCGTGGGGGCCGGCCCCGCCGGGCTCGAGGCCGCCCGTGTCTGCGCCGAACGCGGGCACAAGGTCACGCTCTTCGAGGCCGCGCCGGAGCCTGGCGGCCAGGTGCGCCTCATTGCCCGCGCAATGCGGCGCAAGGAGTTCATCGGCATCGTCGACTGGCGCATGGGTCAGCTCGGAAAGCACGACGTCGCCTTTCGCTTCAACACCTATGCGGAGGCCGCCGATGTGGAGGCGGAAGAGCCCGATATCGTGATCGTGGCGACCGGAGGCCTGCCGAACACCGACTGCATCGAGGAGGGATCGGCGCTCGCCGTGTCGAGCTGGGACATCCTGTCGGGCGATGTCGCGCCGGCCGCCGACGTCCTCGTCTATGACGACAATGGCGGCCATCCGGCCATGCAGGCCGCCGAGCTCCTGGCGGAGGCGGGATCGACGCTCGAGGTGGTGAGCCCGGAGCGGATGTTCGCGCCCGAAATGGGCGGGCTCAACTATGTGCCCTATCTGCGCGCCTTCCAGGAGCACGGTGCGACCGTCACCATCTCCACCCGCGTCGGCGCGATCAGGCGGGAGGGCAACCGGCTCGCCGTAACGCTCATCAGCGACTACACCGACCGCCCGGTGGGCGAGCGCCTCGTGGACCAGGTGGTCGCCGAGCACGGCACCATGCCGCTCGACGAGCTCTATTTCGCCCTGAAGGAGGCCTCGGTGAACCGCGGCGAGGTCGACTATGCCGCTCTCGTCGCCGGACGCCCCCAGGAGATCGCCGCCAATCCCGACGGCACCTTCAGGCTGTTCCGCATCGGAGATGCCGTCACCTCGCGCAACATCCACGCCGCCATCTACGATGCGCTGCGCCTGTGCAAGGACTTCTGAGAGGCCGCCTCGGCCCCTTCCGCGAAAGTTATCAACCGGACAGCCCTCTGCTGCAATGCGGTATCCCATTGCCGCGTTTTGGTGATTCGCGAAGTTGTGGAACGCGTGTGGACAATGCGTAGCGGGGCGATGACAGCCCCCCGTTCCCGACGCACACTTTACCTGCACGGTCCGAGAGGGTCCGGAGACGGCGAAACCGGACAACACTGATCGGAACTCACCGTGATCCCGGCGCCGGCGGGACCGGACGGAGGCTCGAGACGGTTTTCGGACCGTCGAGGCGCCGCCCGGAGGGCTGATCCGGAGGGAATGCGATGCGGGCTTCGGCCAGCACCGCGCTCTCGACGGAGAAGCCGGCCAGGACCTTGAACAAGCGGGGCCGCCTCGTGCGGGCCTGTACGGGAGGGGTCGGGGCAACCCGCCAGCAATCGCCACCGGGATGCAGCTCTGACGCGCGTGTGGATGCCTTCGGGCAGACACCGCGCGCCGGGGCAGCATCGACGCTCTTGGACGGCGAGGACCCGTTCATCGGCAAAGGCGTTGCGCAAGCCCTGGGGCCGTGGCACACAACGCCTTCGGACTGGAAACGACGCCGCCTGCAGCATCGCTGACGGGGCAGCGAGTGACCGGTCCAAACGGCCCGGACAGAGGGTCCAGAATGGCGCGGTCCGAAAGGGTTCGCCGCCGTATCCCCGGACCCTTCGTCCATGAAAAGTGCGGAGCGGCTCCACGGGCCCTCCGCATTTTTCATGGGCGCACCCGCCCTCTCCCCATTGCTACCGCCCGCGATCGGCCACGATTCCGCCCGGCTTTGCCGCAACAGTGCGTCCGTGTCACGATTCTGAAAAACGAGTCGCCTGCGAGCGCGATGCCCGATGCGGGGCGTCACGCTCAAGCAGTTACAATCCATCGGCTTTCCCGAAACGGGGCAGGCCTGCCGGGCTTGCGGGGACGCCGATCCCGGGAGAGGGAGCGCACGCACAATGGCCAAACCGCACGGCTCACTCAACTGCGCCTTCGAGATACGCGGCGGACATGCCTTCACGCTCGGCTGGGAGGAACTCGCACAGGCGCCCTCGCCAAAGGCCTGGCGCTGGATCCATCTCGACCGCTCGCGCCAGGAAGCACGCGCCTGGCTGCGCGGGCGAAGCGGCGTCGCGCGTGTCGCCGCCGACGCCCTGCTCGCCGACGAGACCCGCCCCCGCTTCACCACGCTGGACGACGGTGCCCTCCTCATCCTGCGCGGTATCAACACCAATGCGGATGCGAGCCCGGAGGACATGGTGTCGGTGCGCATCTGGATCGAGAAGAACCGCATCATCACCGTCCAGCGGCGCTCTCTTCGCGCCATTGCGGAGGTGAAGGCAAGCCTGGAGTCCGGCGACGGGCCCAAGACGCCCGGGGACTTCGTGATCCGGATCGCGGAAGCCCTGACCGACCGGGTCGGCCCGCTGATCGAGACGCTGGACGACCGGCTGGAGGACCTCGAGACCGCCATCACCGAAGACGGCCGGTCCGATCACCGTGCCGAGCTGATCGCCTTGCGCCGCAGCGCCATTCCGCTACGCCGCTATCTGAGCCCGCAGCGCGAGGCCCTCGCCCACCTGATCGCCGCGCCGGTGGCCTGGCTCGACGATCTCCAGCGCGCCCATCTGCGCGAGGTCGCCGACCGCACGATCCGCTTCGTGGAGGATCTCGACGCCGTGCACGAGCGTGCCACACTCCTTCACGGGGAGTTCGCCAACCACCTGTCGGAGCGGATCAACGTCAATATCTACGTGCTCTCCATCGTTGCCGCCGTGATCCTCCCCTTGAGCCTCGTCACCGGGCTGCTCGGCGCCAATGTCGGCGGCATACCGGGCGAGAGCTCGCCCTGGGGCTTTGCGCTTCTCACCCTGGCGCTGGCAGCCATCGCCGCCGCGGAGGTCTGGATTCTCAAGCGCCTCGACTGGATATGATCCCCGCTGGCAACGCCCTGGAATAACAAGAAAACGATTCGCTATTCCAGTGCGTTACACAGAGTTTCCGAATCAATGTCCCAACAATGCGGCGATGCGGCCAACGAGCATCGCCGCCTCGTCGGGTACCGGCCGCCAGGCCTTCGGGGCCGGTCCGCCCAGATGGGCCGCATGGCCGCCCGCGACGAGCCGGTCGTGAACCCGCGCCACGTCGCGCGGCGGCGTGAAGAGCCCATGCCGGCACGCCCATGCCACAAGACCGCCCCCAAGCCCGAGCGCCGGCATTGCGCGCGGCAGATCGGCGATCCACACCGGACGGCCCGTGCGGCAGGCTTCCGCCAGCATGGACACGCTCTCGCCCGTGACGATGAAATCGTCGGCCAGCGCGAGGAAGGCACGATGGGGATTGTCCCCGTCCCGCCCCCACAGATGGATATGGGCCGGCACGTCGACCGCCGTCTTCAGGGCCTCCCCGACGGCCGTCCCGGTCCGCGGCGAGGTGGAGACGAGCAACGCGCCCGACCGCTCGCGCACGAAGGAGGAGGCCCGCCCCGCCAGGTCGCGCGCCACGGCCTCGTCGAGCCGGAAGGGCCAGCGCCCGCCGCCCACGAGCATCGCCGTCCAGGGACGGGGCAGACCGTTGAGCCTCTCCTGCCAGCGCGCGACGTCCGCTCCGTCCGCCTCCGCCGCCGGCCCGGTGAAGGGCAGCGTCAGCCGGACCACATTGTCCCCCGGCGGCAGGCCGTATTGCGGCGTCGTCACGACGAGATCGAACTGCCCGAGCGGCGCGCGCGGCCGTCCGAGCTGGACGAGCCGTGTGCGCCCCCCGGAAGCCTTGCGGATCCAGAGGGCGACCGGAACGGTGCGCCGGCCCACCGCGATGACGAGATCCGGCCATGGCGGCGCGATCCGCGCACGCGCATCGGCGGACAGCGTGCGCAGCGACGCTCCGAGCATCAGGTTAGGAACCCGATACAATCCATTGAATTCAAGAGGTATTTCGAGAACCGACCCGCCGAGCTCCCGGCCGACCGCCTCGCCGAGCGCGCGCGCCTGCGCATTGTCTCCTGCATGCGCGCCCTGAAGCACCCAGATGACCGGGCCGCCCGGCGATGTCCGCTTCATCGTCATGGCCGATGGGATAGCCGAGCCCGTGCCCCGAGGAAACCTTCAATCGGGTTTCCGCGTCCCGGAGGGCGTCAGGGGCGCGCCGCAGCCGGAACGACGACGGTCGCATCGCGCGACGGCAGCGTCAGCGTCTCGCCCGGCGCGATCCGGTAGGGGGCGGCCAGGCCGTTGACGGCGGCCAGCGTGCCGACCGGCACATTGTTGCGCTGTGCCAGGCCGTAGAGGGTGTCGCCCTCCTGCACCCGGATCGTGTCGTCGGCGGGCGCCGGCGCATCGGGATCGGTCATCATATAGGCCACGGTCTCCGAGGAGCCGCCATCGCCTGCAAATCCCATATCCTTCAGCTTGACGGTGCAGCCCGACACCGCAAGCGCGACCATCGCAACCACGAGGCCGCGCCTGGCGGACGCGCTTGTCATGAAACCGGCATGCAGCACCTTGCCCCTTCCTTTCGATCCGGAAATCCCTGTCGCAAGATGAAGCAAGATGCCGCCTCCGGGTTAACAACACATTGTCGAAACTGCAGCCAACGCATTGCCGGGATTCGGACTTGTCCGTCTCCCGGCGCATGGCGCTATCTGGCGCGCGCGCTTCCCAGATAGTGATATCCCACGATTCGCGGCATGGGCTTGAGGTAGTAGTTCTCCATGGAGACGACCTCGAACCCGCCCTCCTCGAGCGCGCCCGCAATATTGCGGTTGATGTTGCATCCGCCCGCAAGCCGGCTCCACAGAGGGTTCACACGGTCCTGCCAGCGCGCCACGCCCTCGTCGCGCGAGCGTCCGTGCTCGCAGAACAGAAGGCGCCCGCCGGGCTTCAGCACGCGGCGCATCTCCGCAACGGCGCTGGCCGTGTCGGGAATCGTGCACGCGGTATAGGTCAGGAGCACCGTGTCGACGCTGCCATCGTCCAGCGGCATGTCCTCCGCCGGCGCCTCGACGACCTCCACGGGCACCGGCGAGCTGGCGAAGCGCCGGGCGCCCAGCGCCGTCATCTCCCTGACCGGGTCGAGACCGATCACGCGGCTCACGCGCTCGCGGTCGTAGAAGCCGAGATTGTGACCCGGGCCGATACCGACCTCGAGCACCACGCCGTCGGCGGCCGGCACCACCTTGGCCCGCTGGGCCGATATCTCCTCCGTTCCGCACAGGCAGCTCACCACCCGCGGCATCACATAGCGATTGTAAAGTCCAGACATCGAAACCGTCCTGCCAGTCCATCCCGGCACGGGCCTTGCGACAGACCGGCCGGGCACGCAACATGCGCGAATACCCGCGCCTTCTGGCAGAAAACGGCTGAACGCCGCCTGAACGCCGCGTTCAGGCTCTGTCCGGCTTTGCGGCGCGCGGGCCCTCAGGCCACGCCCAGCTTCTTCTGCAGCTTGGTGCTCGACGTCGTGTACTGGAACACCAGCCGCTCGTCGGGATGGACGATCCGGAATGCCTGCTGCGCCATCAGAGCGGCCTCGTGGAAGCCGGACAGGATGAGCTTCAGCTTGCCCGGATACCAGTTGATGTCGCCGATGGCGAAGATGCCGGGCTCCGACGTCTCGAACTTC
This sequence comes from Kaustia mangrovi, assembly GCF_015482775.1. GTDB lineage: Bacteria > Pseudomonadota > Alphaproteobacteria > Rhizobiales > Im1 > Kaustia > Kaustia mangrovi. The sequence goes on from NZ_CP058214.1 coordinate 685,350, forward strand.
TCGGTGTCGACCGGCAGGAGGTTCTCGTTGAGATTGAGCCCCCAGTCGGCCACGGGGCCGAGCTTCATGGTCAGCCCGAAGAAGGGCAGCATGGTGTTGCAGGCAACTTCGAACTCGCCGTCGGGCCCGCGCGCGGTCACCGCCTCGAGCTGTCCGCCCTCGCCCTTGAGGCCGGTCACCTGGCCCAGCCTGAAGGTCACCTTCCCTTCATCCGTCAGCGCCCACATCTTGTTGACGGAATCGGGGCTCGCGCGAAACTGGTCGCGGCGGTGCAGCAGCGTCAGGCTGTTGGCCAGCGGTGCGAGATTGATCGTCCAGTCGAGCGCGCTGTCGCCGCCGCCCACGATCAGGATGTCGCGGCCGCGGAACGCCTCCATCTTGCGCACCGAATAGAAGACCGAGCTGTTCTCATAGGCGTCGATGCCCGGAATCGGCGGCTTCTTCGGCTGGAACGAGCCGCCGCCGGCCGCGATCACCACCACCTTGGCATCGAAGGCGAGGCCGCCATCCGTCGTTACCGCGAAATTGCCGTCGGGGCGGCGTTCGAGCCCAGTCACCATATGGCCGAAATGATATTGCGGGCTGAACGGCTTGGCCTGCTCCAGGAGCCGGTCGGTCAGCTCCTGCCCGCTCACCTCAGGCAATGCGGGAATGTCGTAGATCGGCTTTTCCGGATAGAGTTCCGCGCACTGGCCGCCCGGCTTGTCCAGGATGTCGACCACATGGCATTTGATGTCCAGCAGCCCGAGCTCGAAGATGGCGAACAGGCCGACTGGGCCTGCACCGATGATGAGGGCGTCGGTGGAGATTGGCTGGTCTGTCATCGCGAATGATCCTGGATGCTGGGGACTTGCGCCCCGTCCGCCGCGAGGCCGCCCCAAGGCATAAGGGCCGGCGCTAGAACTGCTTTTCCGGCACCTTGACGACGAGGCCGTCGAGATCGTCGGTCAGCGTAACCTGGCAGGACAGGCGGCTGTTGTCGTGCACGTCGAAGGCGAAATCGAGCATATCCTCCTCCATTTCGCCACGCTCGCCGGTCTTTTCAAGCCATGCCTTGTCCACATAGACGTGGCAGGTGGCACAGGCGCAGGCGCCGCCGCAATCGGCCTCGATCCCGGGCACCATATTGCGCACGGCGGCCTCCATGAGCGTCATCCCGGCTTCGGCGTCGACCTCGTGAGGGGTGCCGTCATGCTCGATAAAGGTGATCTTCGGCATCTCGTTCTTGAAAATTGCAGCGTGCGGGCAGACAGCCTGACCGGGATGCCCGGACTTGCGCCTCGCACGGGTGAAAGACACGTCAAGCCTCGCACAATCGAGGCGGCTACGACCGGCTGCCTCCTATACGGGATGTGGCAAGCCAACGCAACGCGCGAAAGGTCGCTTTCCCGACAGCGGAACGCCATGCCACGCCACGCGGGGAGCACCGGCAAGCCTATGCCTCCTTCGCGAAACGCTCCGCATAGCTGCAAGCCTCCTCCAGGCGGCGCCCGAGCTCGACTGTCTGCGCATTGCGCTCATCCGGCACAGAGCCATGCAAGAGAACCCGCTCCAGAGCCTCCGCGGCGTCGGCAAGCTGCCAGGCTCCGACCCCCTTCGCTGAGCCCTTCAGAGCATGGGCGAGCTTTCCGCTCTCCCCCGGATCGTCGGTGGAGAGCAGCCGGGCGAAGGTCTCGCGCGCATGCCCGGCGAACAGCGCGAGCACCTCGCGCTCAAGCGCTCCGTCGGCCAGCGTATAGGTCTCCAGATGGTTGAAATCGATCGGATGATCCGGTCTGGCTGTGTCGGCCATGCCCACTCCGGAAATTATGGGCATTCGCCCGGTCAGGATATCGAAACGCGTCTCACCAAAAGGTTAACACGGAACGCCGGCACCCCGCGCCCTCTCCGTATCAACGGTCTCGCAGATGCCGCTTTGCCGCCGGAATCCGGCGGTCAGCCATAATTTTAACCAAAACAATCGATATGTCCGCAGTGCATCCTCCTTTTGGTTTAAGGGTTGTGGGTTATCGGGTATCTTTGGGTTTATCTGCACCCGAGGGGGCAGAGGAGGCTAGTTGACAAGAACACTGAACCGACCTTGCGCAGGATGCGGTGACAGGAGCTTGTAAAACGGGCGTTCCAGCCCGGGATCCACTTTCCGTTACGGATCCCCGGGCGTTCCGGCTTCTTCGCAGGCAAGCGGTTCGCTGGCTTTGACACATGACCGTGTCGTGGCCCGGTTCGTTTGACACCTCCTCATCATGGCTTCCCCAAAATCGTGTTCGGGGCGTGGAATGTGGACGATCAGCCCGGTTCTGCAGCGTGTCAGCCGCGAAACCGGCAAGTGAGTGGCGGAGACAGGAGTTATGACGAGCAACCCTAGCGATCAGCGGCGTTCGCCTCAGCGGCGTTTGCTCCGTCGCGCGCAGTCCGAGCCGGAGCGCGGACGCAGCGAGACGAATGGCGGGACCAAGCAGCAGCCGGCGCCCGAGCAGCGCCGCCGCGGCGGCGCGCCCCTGTCCGGCCGGCCGGCCAACGAGAACGAGCCGACCACAGCCGCCCTCATAGGACGGCTGAAGCAACGTCCCTCGACGGGGCCGTTCTGGGCCGCCTTCGTCATCTCCACATTGTGGGTCGCCGTCGTCGGCGCCTTCCTGTGGGGCTATTACGGCGGCAATGCCGGCGTGTCCGCCCTCTCCGAGCCGGAGATCGGCGGCGCGGCGGTGATCGTGCTGCTGCCGGCACTCCTGGTGTGGACCGTCGCCTATCTCGTCTGGCGCGCCCAGCAGATGCGCCAGGTGTCGGAAACGCTCGTCCACACCGCCATGCGCCTCGTGCGACCGCAGGAATTCGCCACCGACGGGCTGACCTCGGTCAGCGAGCAGGTGCGCCGCGAAATCTCGCAGCTCATGGGCAGCGTCGAGCAGGCGGTCGGCCGCGCCGGCGAGCTGGAGACCCTCGTCCACAAGGAGATCTCCGCACTCGAGCGCGCCTTCGGCGGCAACGAGGAACGCATCCGCACACTGCTCAACGGGCTGGAGAACCAGCGCACCGCGCTCGAGGAGGCAAGCTACGTTCTGGGCTCGGAGGCAAGCCCCCTGCTCTCCCGGCTCGAGGAGAACACCGGCTCGCTGCAGGGCATCATCTCCAATGCATCGGTGACGCTGCAGAGCCTCGAGACGGGCCTGAAGTCCTCCACCGACGAGCTGTCCAAGACGATCGGCGAGATCGCCAGCCAGGCGTCCGGCACGGGCGAGAAGATCTCCGAGCAGACCGAGCGCCTCGAGGGCCTCGCCAACACGGTAATGCGCGAGATCCGCGGCTTCTCCGACGAGCTCTCCTCGCAGGTCAACACCCTGTCGCGCTCCGCCCAGACGCTCGACCAGACCAACCTGAACCTGACAGGCGATCTGGAGCGGCTGACCGAGCACTTCACCCAGACCATGCGCGAGCGCGCCGAGGAGGTCAGCCACTCGATCCACAAGGCCGCCCAGGAGATCTTCGACGCCCATGGCGAGGTCGCCAAGCATCTCGGCTCGACCGGCGAGCAGATCAGCCAGAACATGCGCGAGACCGGCAGCGAGTTCCTGGAGATCCTGCGCACCACCGGCGGCGACATCACCGAGGCCCATGCCGAGGTCACCCGCCATCTCGACCGCGTGAGCTCGACCATGAGCGAGCAGCTGCGCGAGACCGGCCACGATCTCACAGAGCTGCTGCAGTCGACGAGCGGCGGTATCCACGAGCAGCTGCAGAACGCGACCTATCGCGTGTCCCAGCAGATCGAGCAGTCGGGCGGCGAGCTGACCCGCCAGCTTGAGAGCTCCGGCGGCGCGATCACCGAGCGCCTGCTGTCGGCCAGCGGCGAGTTCGTCCAGAACATCTCGCAGGCCCGCATGGAGCTGTTCGAGTATCTCGACCAGGCCTCCAGCCAGATGACCGAGCGCCTGGACAGCACCAGCACGCGCATGGTGGAGCGGTTCAACCACACCAACGACACCATGCTGGACCGTCTGGAGCAGACCGGCGCGCAGATCGCCGAACGCCTGGACAGCACCAGCAGCGGCGTCGCCGCGACCATCGAGCAGACGGGCCACAACGTCCTGTCGCGCTTCGACGAGAGCACGGGCTCGATTGCCCGCTCTCTGGAGGAGACCGGCGAGCGTGTCTTCGCCCGCCTCGACGAGACGTCCCGCGACCTCGGCGGGCGCTTCGAGACGGCCGGCAACCAGCTCGACCGCGTCGCCGGCGAGATCTCCCAGCGCATGGAGCAGACCAGCACCCGGTTCTCCAGCGATCTCACCAGCACCAGCGAGCAGGTGCTCGGCCGCATGGACAAGACGGCGTCGACGGTCGTGGAGACCCTGTCGCGCTCGACCGGCGAGATCGCGGACCGCCTCGAGACCACGACGGGCGACCTCACCCGCCGGGTCGAGCAGGCGGGCGAGAAGCTCGACGAGACCTCGACCTCGCTCTCCACGCGCCTCGATACGGCCAGCGAGCGGCTTACCGACACGCTGTCCAAGGCGACGCAGGGCGTGTTCGACCAGGTCGAGGAGGCAGCAACCCGCGTGTCGGAGCGCCTGGGCGAGACCGGCGCGACCATCACGCAGCGCTTCGAGACCACCAACCAGCAGATCACGGCCCGCCTGGAGGATGCCGTGCGCCTGCTCGACGGCTCGGGCAGCGAGACCGCCCGTGAGCTGGAGGATGCCGGTGCCAAGTTCGCCCGGCACCTGGCCACCGCCAACACCTACTTCACCGACCAGCTGGCGGAAGCCGCGGCCAATATGGACGACAAGCTGGAGCGCATCAGCACCGATCTCTCCGGCAGCATCACCCGCGCCACGACCGGGCTCGACGACCGGGTCAACGAGCTCGGCACCGCCGTGTCCTCCCAGCTGGAGACCACGACGGAGGCCATCATCGGCCGGCTGGAAGGCCATACGAGCACCGTTTCGGGCCGCATGCAGTCGGTCGCCGACCAGCTCTTCACCCGCCTCGACACGCATGGCTCGGAAGTCTCCGAGCGCATCGAGAAGGCCTCCGACCAGATCGTCGGCCGGCTGGAGACGGTGTCGACGGGCATGTCGGGCCGCATCGAGACGACCGCGGAGAGCCTCGTCACCCGCCTGGAGGACTATGGCGCCACGGTCGACGGCCGCATCGAGCGGGCTTCGGAGCGGATCTCGGAGCGTCTGGACGGCTTCGGCACCAGCGTCACCGACCGCATCGAGCAGGCCTCCTCGAAGGTCGTGGAACGCCTGGAGGGCCATGGCGGCGCGGTGACCGGCCAGATCGAGCAGGCCGCCGAACGCCTGGTGGAGAAGCTGGAAGCCCACGGCACAGACGTCTCCGGACGCCTGGAGGGCACGGGCGCCCGGCTCACCTCCGAGCTCACCCAGTTCAACGCCCAGCTCAACCAGCATCTGGAGACCGCCACGGGCCAGATCAACGAGCAGTTCGGCGAGATGAACGCCCGCCTGTCGAGCGAGATCACCAATATCTCCAGCCGCATGTGGGAAGACGTCTCGGGCCTGTCGTCCAGGCTCTCCGAGACGCTCGAGACGAGCAGCAGCGCCTTCGTGGAGCGTCTGGAACAGGTCGGTTCGACCGTTGGCCAGAACATCGCCACGAGCGGCGGCTCGGTCACCGAACGCATCGAGACCGCCAGCGCCGATCTCTCCAGCCGGCTGGAGAACACCGGCAAGTCGGTCACCGAGCGGCTCGGCGAGGTCGCAAGCCTCGTGGAGAATTCGGTCACCACGCTGTCGAGCCAGGTCGAGAACACCGCCTCGACCCGTCAGGAGGCCCTCAACGAGCTCATGGAACGTCTCGGTCGGAAGGCGGAGGAAGTCGACGTGCTGATGCGCAACTTCACCAGCCTGATCGACGAATCCCTGACCTCCATCGAGCAGCGCTCGCGCGATGCCGGCAAGCTCATGGCCAGCCAGGCGAGCAACACGACGAGCGCCTTCGAGCAGGAGCTGACAAAGCTCGAGCAGCTCACCGACAAGCAGGTCGCCGAGACGGCCTCGCGGCTCCAGAGCCAGTACGAAGCCATGCTCTCCTCCATGAACGAGAGCCTGGCCTCCACCAGCACCGACTTCACCCAGACGGCGCAGAGCATGCGGGCCGCCGCCCAGCAGGTCGTCAAGGAGATCGAGGGCGCCCGCGCCGAACTCAAGCGCGCCGTCGTCGACATGCCGGACGAGACGCGGGCCAACGCCGATGCCATGCGCCATGTGGTCGCCGACCAGATCACCGCGCTCGGTGCGCTGGCCGATATCGTCAAGCGTCACGGCCGGTCGATCGACCTGTCGGGTCCGGGGGTCTATGTGCCACCGCCGTCCAAGACGGGAGACCTGAAGCCGGGAAAATCTGAGGGCGCCGCGTCCAATGCTCCGCGGACCGGGACGTCGGGCGCCCAGACCCCTGTGAGCGAGCGGAGCACGCCGGCCGAGGCAGACGACGGGGCCGAAAAGAAGGCCCCGGCGGAGACGGCCGGCAAGGCGAAGACGGCGGCCCCCGCCAAGGCGAAGGCCGGCGCGAAAGCGCAGGACGACGCGGAAGCGGCGAGCCCGGCCGAGCCCGTCCACAAGAAGGCCGCTGAGGCGGCTGCCTCGAAGTCTCCGGAGCCGGAGACCTCGGAAGAGACCGTGCTCGCGGATGGCGATGGCGGCCTGTCGGAACGTGCCCGCGAGGCCTTCGACCGGCTCAACGACATCGCCGTCGACCTTGCGCGCACTCTCGACGACACGCCGCCCGCCGATCTGTGGCGCCGCTTCAAGGCCGGCGAGCGGGATGCCTTCATGCACCGCCTGTGCGCCCTGCGCGGCGATGCGTTCAAGGCGACGGTCGCCAAGCGGTATGCCGACGACGAGGCGCTCAAGGCCCATATCGACAACTATCTCGGCGAGTTCGAGGGTCTTCTCGACGCCGTGTCGGAGGCCCGCGGCGGCGACGACATCGTCGATGCGTGCCTCGCCACCGAGGCCGGCAAGGTCTACCTCCTGCTTGCCGAGGCGGCCGGGCGCATCAAGGGGGCCTGACCGGCCCCCACCGATTTCCCCTCTCTTTCACCTCCCCCGGCCCCCATTTGGGTGCCGGGGGTTCTTCTTTTCCGGCAGCGCGATGCACGGGCCATCTTGCACAAAGGCGCAAGGCAGTGTTCATATGCGCTCGCCGTCCGGACCGTCGGCATCCCCACCCGCCGCTCCGGCCCCGGCCCACTCCTTATTCATCCCTTGGAGACCGTACATGGAGATCCGCAAGCCCTACCTCATGTTCCTCGGCGACGCCCACGACCAGCTCGCGGTGAAGACCGCGCAAGGCGTGGTCGACTGGCGGCGCGACTGGTGCCTCGGCCAGCTTCGCCTCGAAGGCTGCAAGGCCGACCTCGGTCTTGAGGACATGACCATCGCGGAAGCGGCCGAAGCCGGCGTCAAGACGATGATCGTCGGCACTGTCAGCCCGGGCGGCGTCCTGCCGGATTACTGGGTCGACACCATCGTCTCGGCCCTCGATGCGGGCCTCGACGTTGCCACCGGCCTGCACAAGCGGCTCGGCTCGGTCCCCGCAATCGCGGAGGCGGCCAAACGCAACGGCCGCCAGCTCTTCGACGTGCGCTTCTCCGACGAGACCTTCGCCACGGGCAGGGGAACGAAGCGTCCGGGCCTCAGGCTGCTGACCGTCGGCACGGACTGCTCGGTCGGCAAGAAATACGCCGCCCTCGCGCTCGAGGCCGGCATGCGCGAGCGCGGCCTCAAGGCCGATTTCTGCGCGACGGGCCAGACGGGTGTGCTCATTTCCGGGCGCGGCGTGGCGCTCGACGCGGTGGTCGCCGATTTCATCTCCGGCGCGGCGGAATGGCTGACGCCGGCGAACGCCCCCGACCACTGGGACGTGGTGGAGGGCCAGGGCTCGCTCTTCCATCCCTCCTTCGCCGGCGTGACGCTCGGCCTGCTCCATGGCAGCCAGCCCGACGCCTTCGTCGTCTGCCACGAGCCGACGCGCACCAAGATGCGCAATGTCGAGCACCCCATCCCGTCCATCCAGTCGGTGATCGACCGCACGATCCTGGAGGGATCGCTCACCAATCCGGACATCCAGTGCGTCGGCATCGCGGTGAACACCCAGGCGCTCGGCGAGGACGAGGCGCAGGCGCTGCTCAAGTCGATCTCGCAGGAGCACGGCCTGCCGGCGACCGATCCGGTCCGCTTCGGCGTCGGCCCGATCGTCGACGAGATCGTCGCCCGGTTCGGGAGCTGACCGGCCATGCGCAAGCTCACCATCGCCCATGAGAGCTGGCCGCTCGCCACCACCTTCACCATCTCGCGCGGGTCCAAGACAAGCGCGGAAGTGGTCGTGGTCGCCATCGAGGAAGATGGCCGGACGGGCCACGGCGAATGCGTGCCCTATCCCCGCTACGGCCAGACCGTGGAAAGCGTGATGGCCGAGATCGAGGCCCTGCGCGGCGAGATCGAATCCGGCCTCGACCGCGCCGCCCTCCAGACCCGCATGGAAGCGGGCGCGGCGCGCAACGGCATCGACTGCGCATTGTGGGATCTCGAGGCCAAGCGCTCCGGCCGCCCGGCCTGGGCGCTGGCCGGTCTCGACGGTCTCGACGCGGTCACCACGGTCTACACGCTGAGCCTCGAGGCCCCGGAGGCCATGGCCGCGGCCGCGGCGAAGGCGGAAGCGGCGGGGCGCCCTCTCCTCAAGCTCAAGCTCGGGACGGAGGGCGGCGATGCCGAGCGCGTCGCCGCCGTGCACGAGGCCGCGCCCACATGCCGCCTCGTGGTCGACGCCAATGAGGGCTGGAAGGCCGATCAGCTTCCCGATCTCTTCGCCGCCTGCGCCAGCGCCGGCGTGGAGCTCATCGAGCAGCCCCTGCCCGCCGGCGACGACGAGGCGCTGCGCGCCATCGAGCACCCCATCGCGGTGTGCGCAGACGAGGCCGCCCACGACCTTTCCACGCTCGATGCGCTCGTCGGCAAGTACGACGCGATCAACATCAAGCTCGACAAGACGGGCGGCCTCACCGAGGCCCTCGCGCTGGCCGATGCGGCACAAGAGCGCGGGTTGATCCTCATGATCGGCTGCATGACCAGCACCTCGCTTTCCATGGCGCCGGGGCAGATCATCGCCCAGCGCTGCAAGGTGGTCGACCTCGACGGCCCCCTGCTGCTCGCCCGCGACCGCGAGAACGGCATCCGCTATGACGGAGGCACCATGCACCCCGCCCCGGCGGCCCTCTGGGGATAGGCGGAGCCGAATCCGGTCCGCGCCGAACAGGGAACGTGCGGAGATGACACGGCGCGCGAGACACCGCGAAACCCATCTGGTGAACCGCATCGGCTGGCTGCGCGCGGCGGTTCTCGGCGCCAATGACGGGATCGTGTCGACCGCGAGCCTCGTCGTCGGCGTCGCGGCGGCCTCCAGCGGCCGCGGCGACGTGCTGCTGGCCGGGCTTGCGGGCCTCGTGGCGGGCGCGATGTCCATGGCCGCCGGCGAATACGTCTCGGTAAGCTCGCAGGCCGACACCGAGAAGGCCGATCTCGCACGCGAGCGTACCGAACTGGCGACCATGCCGGACGCCGAGCTCGAGGAACTCGCCGGCATCTATGTCGAGCGGGGCGTGGACCCGGAACTCGCCCGCGAGGTGGCCTGCCAGATGATGGACCGCGACGCCCTCGCCGCCCATGCCCGCGACGAGCTGGGCATCACCCCGTCCATGGCCGCACGGCCCGTCCAGGCGGCCTTCACCTCCGCGGCGACCTTCTCCGCAGGTGCCGCCCTGCCGCTGCTCGCCGCCGCGGCGAGCCCCGAAGGCGCGATCCTGCCGACCGTCACGGTGGCGACCCTCGTCTCCCTCGCCATTCTCGGCGCGCTTGGCGCAAGGACCGGCGGCGCAGGCCTCGTGAAACCCGCCCTGCGCGTCACCTTCTGGGGTGCAGCCGCCCTCGCCCTCACCGCCGGCGTCGGCGCCCTGGTCGGCCAGACGGGGCTCTAAGATCGAAGCGGCATTCGCACGACCGGGGACCGCCGGCTGACGATACCGCCGGCAGTCCCCTCGTCTCGTTCACCTCCCCTCAGGCACCGAGCACATGGGCGCCATGGGTGAGCACATAGACGGCATAGAGCGATTGGCTGCCGGTCATGAACAGCCGGTTGCCCTTGGAGCCGCCGAAGCACAGGTTGGAGCAGATCTCAGGCAGCCTGATCTGGCCGATGCGGTCGCCATTCGGCGCGAAGATGTGCACGCCGTCATAGCCGTCGCCGACCCAGCCGGCGCTCGACCAGACATTGCCGTCCTCGTCGCAGTCGATGCCGTCGGCCAGCCCCGCCTTTCCGTCGAGCGTCATGTCGGCGAAGGTGCGCGGGTTCTTCAGCGTGTTGCCGTCGACGTCATAGGCCCAGATGATCTTCTCCGCGTCCGGATAATGGGTCGCGCCCGTATCGGCGACATAGAGCACCGAATAGTCGGGCGAGAAGGTCAGCCCGTTCGGCTTGAACGGCTCGTCGGCAACCTTGGTCACCTCGCCCGACTGCCCGTCGATCCGGTAGACGGCTTCCTTCTGGTAGGGCTGCGGAGAATCGGTGTCGGCCTCGTTCCCCTCATAGTCGAGCAGGCTGCCATAGCCCGGATCGGTAAACCAGATCGAGCCGTCGTCCGGGCGCACCACGGCGTCGTTCGGCGCGTTGAGCTCCTGGCCGTTCTCCGGTCCCGCGAGGATCGTGGCCGCACCGTTGTACTCGTAGCGCACCACGCGGCGCGTGCCGTGCTCGCAGGCGATCTGGCGGCCCGCAAAGTCGAAGGTGTTGCCGTTCGAGTTGCCGGACGGATAGCGGAACTGCCGTGAGACGTGGCCGTCCTCCTCCAGCCAGCGCAACTGCTCGTCATTCGGAATGTCGCTCCAGACCAGATAGCGGCCGACGCCGTTCCAGGCCGGCCCTTCCGCCCACAGCGTCCCGCGATAGAGCCGCATGATGGGCGTGTTGCCGATCTTGGCCTTGAAGCGCGGATCGAGCTGGATGACGTCGGGCTCGGGATAGCGCACAGGCTCCGCATCCGAGCCGAAATTGCGCGCCAGGGCGGCCGGCGCCATGGCCGTCGTCGCCGCGACCGCGGCCGCCGCCTTGAAGACGGAGCGCCGGGAAAGCCCCGGCCCGCCATCGCCCGAACCGTCCGGTCCGGCCACCTGGCCTTCGTCGATCTTCCTCATGGGTGTTTCCTCCGATGCCGGCCCCCGCCTCTTCCGGACCGGGGCCCTTCTGCCTCCCCGGCTGGCATCCCGCGCACAAGGCGGGGCCGCGCGGCCGGGTTTCCGCCGGGCAGCGAAAGCTTACCGCCGCAAACGGGCCCTATGCGTCCCGTGTCCCGGATCGTGGAATGGTCGGCGCCTTCAGGCCCCGCCGCGCGTCTCGGGCGGCTCGGCCACATGGCCGCCGCGCCATGTCGCGACCAGCAGGAGGGCCAGCACGAGCGACATCGCACCGAGCGCGGCCGCGCCCAGATAGGCAAGCCCGCCCCAGCTCCGGTAGAGCGGGCCGGACGCCCAGGTGACGAGGCTCATCATCACGCCGCCCGACACGGTCGCATAGAGGCCCTGGGCGGTGTTGTGCATGGGCTGGGGCACGGCGCGCAGCAGGAAGTGCATCGTGCCGAGATGCGTCGCACCGAAGGTGAAGGCATGCAGCACCTGCAGTCCGACGAGTGGCCACAGGCCCGGGTCGAAGGCCATGCCCGTCCATCGCACCATGGCCATGCCCGCGCCGAGCGCGATCAGCCCGGCCGCCCCGACATGACCCATGATCCGGCCCGACATGGCAAACAACGCCACCTCCGCCCACACGCCGAGCGCCCACAGCGCGCCGATCATCCCGCCGGAATATCCGAGCTCCTGCCAGTGGAGCGACCCGAAGGCGTAGAACACGCCGTGGCTCGCCTGGGTCAGGCTGGCCGCGCCGAGGAAGACCAGGAAGAGCGGCGCGCGTACCAGCCGGCCCACATCGTGCGGCGACAGGCGGACCCCTGCCGTCCGGCGCAGGGTCTCGCCGCCCACGGCGCGCGTCGGCAGGCTGAGGGCGACGAGCAGGAAGGCGATCTGGGCCGCGACGAGCACGAAGATGACATGCGCGGTCTCGATACGGTCGAGCATCATTCCCGTTCCGGCACTCGCCGCGATAAAGCTCAGAGACCCCCACAGGCGCAACCGCCCGTAGTCGAGCCGGAACCGTTCCGCGCCCGATATGGCGAAGGCCTCCGCGAGCGGCAGGACGGGCGTCCATGCCCCCGCCATTACGACGGTCAGGAGGAGGATCGGCCAGAACCCCTCCACCACGGAGAGCCCGGCAAGGCAGAGGATCGAGAGCGCCGCCAGCGTCACCATCATCCGGCGCGGACGGCCTGTCCGGTCGGCGAGGAAGGCGCAGAACGGGCCCGTGACCAGGCGCACCGCGACCTGTGCGGCAAGGATCGCGGCGATTTCGCGGGTGTCCATGCCCTTCGCCCCGAGCCAGAGCGGCAGATAGGGCAGATAGATCCCGACACACGCAAACAGCGCTGCATAGAGCATGGAGACGCGACGGGCGAAGGCGCTGGCGGGCATGCGGGACGGGGTTTCCTACATCGGACGGCTGTCGGAGACTTGCAGCTTAAACCATTCCATAACCAAAAATCCCCATAGTGCCGAAACGCTTCACGCTCAAGATCCACCGGCAAGGCAGCTCCGATCCGAAATGACGACGGCCGAAGACAAGACGACGCTCCCCGACGCGCGGCTCCACGAGCAGGATTACCGCCGGATCGAGGAGACCTTGTGCGAAAGCGCGCTGGGGCGGCAGTTCCTCGACGAATATGTCCGCCGCCATGCCGCACCCGACACCGATACGCTGCTCAGGGCCATCGGACGGCTGGAGACGACCCTCGCGACGCAGGCCAGCGCCCTCGTCAGGCCGGTCGGCACCCTGCGTGCCTCGGGCGAGCTTCGCACCGTCGCGGCGTCCGTGCGCAACGAGATGCGCCGGGCGGCAGAGACGCTCGGCACCGGCGAAGCGGATGGCGACCCGGCCCTTGCGCCGCTGAAGACGGCAGTCGTCGGCGAGGGCGTCGCCCTGCGCGAAGCCATTCGCCGGCTCAAGGTCCTGCGGCTGCGGCTCGGGACGGAAGGCGTGGAAAGCCCTGAGCTCGACGGTGCGCTGGACGAGATCGCCAGGCTGAGCGAACGCCATGTGGGCATCACCCACACGGTCGACATCGCACTCGACGGCCTCGGACGCCTTCTCGACACCATCGGCGAGGAGGGAGACACCGGACAGCCCTCCATCACCCCCTCTCCCGGAGACAGCCCGGCCAAGGACGAGCCGGACGACGAGGGCGGCATCGTGATCGTGCGCACGAAGACCGGCGCGTGCCCGCCCGAATTCGATGAAGTCGGCGAAGCGCCCGAGACCGGCAAGGCCTCCGGCTGAACTCTGCCGGAAGTCTCCCGCCCGGCCCTCCTAGCCGATCATCGCGCAGAAGCTTTCCCGGTCCACATTGCCGCCGGACAGCACCACGCCGACCGTGGCACCAGATTCGATCTCGAGCCGGCCGGACAGGAGGGCCGCAAGCCCCACCGCGCCGCCGGGCTCCACCACGAGCTTGAGCGTGGAGAAGGCATAAGCCATCGCCGCGCGCACCTCGTCGTCGCTCGCGACCAGCCCGCCGGCAAGCCTGCGGGAATTGATGGCGAAGGTGATCTCGCCCGGCGTGCGCGCGAGAAGCGCATCGCAGATCGAGCCGGTCGCCGCCTCGTTCGCCTCCCGCCGGCCCGATGCGAGCGAGCGCGCATGGTCGTCGAACCCCCGAGGCTCCGCCACCCACACCCGGGTCGCCGGCGACAATTCCGCGAAGGCCAGAGAGATTCCGGCGATCAGTCCGCCGCCGCTCGCATTGGAGACGACATGGTCGAGGGTCACGCCGCGCGCGGCGGCATCCTCCGCCATCTCCAGCCCGACAGTGCCCTGCCCCGCCACGATGTCGGGATCGTCATAGGGCGGCACGATCACCGCCCCCCTCTCCTCAGCGATGGCGCGCGCGATCTCTTCGCGGTCTTCGCTCGCCCGGTCGTAGGTCACGACCTCCGCGCCATAACCTTGCGTGTTGTCGCGCTTCATGCGCGGCGTATCCTCCGGCATGACGATCACGGCGGGAAGTCCGGCGAGCGCCGCCGCGGCCGCGACGCCCTGGGCGTGGTTGCCGGAGGAATAGGCGACCACGCCGCCCGGGCACGCGGCCGGGTCGAGCTGCGCAATGCGGTTATAGGCGCCGCGGAACTTGAACGAGCCCGTGCGCTGCAAGGTCTCCGGCTTCACAAGCACGCGCGCGCCGACGCGTTCGTTGAGCGCTGCCCATTCCACGAGCGGCGTGCGCGTCGCATAGGGCGCGATCCGGCGCGCGGCGTCGCGGATATCGGCAAAGGTCGGCAATCGGTCGAGAGGCGGCGTCATGATGGGCTCCCTGTCCGCAGGATGCACGGCTTACCCCTCCTCTAGCGCATTTTGCGCCGGCCGGCACCCCGCCTTGAACCCGTCCCGACCGGCCCCATATGAGGAAAATCGTCAAGATTGGAGGAGTTTCGATGGCACAGTCATGCTCAAGGTCGCGCTGGACGCCGCTTTCCATCGCGGCCATCGTGCTCGGCTTCGTGGTGTGGTGGCCGATCGGTATCGCCGTCCTGGCCTATATCCTGTGGGGCGGCAGCGTCGACGGTGCCGTCAATGACGCATGGAACAGGGTGCGCACGCCGCGCAGTTCCGGCAACCGCGCATTCGACGACTACAAGGAACAGACGCTCAAGCGGCTCGAGGAGGAGCAGGACGCGTTCGCCGACTTCGTGGAGAAGCTCCGCGCGGCGCGCGACCGCGAGGAGTTCGAGCGTTTCATGGCCGAGCGCGGCAAGGCCTGACGGGGCAAGCGCCAGCCCTTTTCATACCGGAATGACGAAAGCCCGGATCGACTGGCGGTCCGGGCTCTTTGGCGCAAGGGACCGCACAAGCCGCCCGACCAACATGAGCAAGGCTGTCGAACAGGCTCTTGGATGCCGCGCGACGTCCCTGCAGCCCCTGTCGCGAAGCTGGGGGCTCAAGGTCATGCGCGCCGGGCTCGACGACGGCCGGACCGTCCTCGTCAAGCAGGGGCCGGGCGACCTTCCCGGCCATGCAGGGCTGGAAGGCTGGATGCTCGACGAACTTGCCCGCGAGACCGCCCTGCCCGTGCCGGACGTGCTCCACGCCTCCCCCGACCTCCTGGTCACCGACTGGATCGACAATGAGGGCGGCCCGTCCTCTCCCGCCCATGAGCGCCATGCCGCGGAGCTCCTCGCGGCGCTCCACACCATGCGGCAGCCCTCATTCGGTTATTCGCGCGACACCGCGATCGGCGGGCTTGCCCAGCCCAATCCCGAAACCACCTCGTGGGTCGCCTTCTTCCGCGATCACAGGCTCGTCCACATGGCCGACATCGCCCATGGCCGCGGGCGGCTGCCGGGGCCGGTGCGCACGCGCATCGACAGGCTCGCCGACCGCCTTGCGGACTATATCGACGAGCCCGCCCATCCAAGCCTTCTCCACGGCGATCTCTGGGGCGGAAACGTGCTGGTGCGCGGCGAGCGCATCGCCGCCGTGATCGACCCCGCGATCTCGTGCGGCCATCCCGAGATCGAGCTCGCCTTCACCACGCTGTTCGCCACATTCGGGCGCCCCTTCTTCGACGCCTATGGGGCGCTCGCCCCGCTCGACAAGGAGTTCTTTACGCTCCGCCTCCACATTTACAATCTCTATCCGCTCCTCGTTCACGTCGCGCTGTTCGGCGGCTCCTACGTTCCGCCGGTCGAGGCGACGCTCGAGCGGGCGGGATGCTGAAAACGGGAGACGTCCATGGATCTGGGACTCAAGGGCCGCAAGGCCATTGTATGCGCATCGAGCCGGGGCCTCGGCCGGGCTTGCGCACTCGCACTCGGGCAGGCCGGCGTGGATGTGGTGATCAACGGCCTGGATGCCGACCGCCTCGCCCGCACCGCCGACGACATCGCCGAGAAGACGGATGTTGCCGTCACGCCGGTCGCAGCCGACCTCGACACGCATGAGGGTCAGGCCGCCCTGCTCGCCGCCTGCCCCGAGCCCGACATCCTGATCAACAACAATGGCGGGCCGCCCTTGCGCGATTTCCGCGAGCTCGACCGCGAGGCCATGCTGTCCGGCGTCGTTCAGAACATGGTCACGCCCATCGAGCTCATCCAGAAGGTCGCCGACAACATGGCCGAGCGGCGCTTCGGGCGGATCGTCAACATCACCTCGATCACGGTGCGCATGCCGCTCCAGGGGTTGGACCTGTCGAGCGCGGCACGCGCCGGCCTCACCGCCTTCCTCGCCGGCGCGGCACGGCCACTGGCGGAACACAATGTCACCGTCAACCACATCCTGCCCGGCATGTTCGCCACCGACCGGCTGAGCGGAACGACGGAAAAGATCGCCCGCGAACGCGGCATCTCGTTCGAGGAGGCCCAGCGCGAGCGCGCAAGCGCGATCCCCGCGCGCCGTTTCGGCGATCCCGACGAGATCGGCCGCCTGTGCGCTTATCTGTGCAGCGCCCATGCCGGCTACATCACCGGCCAGAGCATCCTGATCGACGGCGGGCTGTTCAACACGACGGTCTAGACGAGAGGGGCAATCGCTACTTGCTCGACGCTCATGCCCGCAGAGGCGGGCATCCAGAGCTCCCGGGGCCCAGGGCGCACCGGTCCGTATCCGGTTCCGCTCCCGTCATTCCATCTCGTCGACGCCCGTGCCGACGATCTTGGGATCGATGAGGCCTATCGCGTCGGCGTCCTTCTGCGCATAGGGGAAGGCCGACAGCACGACACGGATGGCGTTGAGGCGGGTGCGGCGCTTGTCGTTCGCCTTGATGACGGTCCACGGCGCGATGGGCGTGTGGGTACGCTGGAACATCTCGCGCTTGGCCTCGGTATAGTCGTGCCAGCGGTCGACCGCCATGAGGTCGATATCGGAGAGCTTCCAGCGCTTCAGCGGATCGAGCTTGCGCTTGTAGAAGCGGTCGATCTGCTCCTCGCGGCCGATGGTGAGCCAGACCTTGAAGAGGTGCACGCCGTCGCGCACGAGAAGGTCTTCATACTCGTTGACCTGATTGTAGAAGGTCTCCAGCTCCTCCTTCGAGCAGAACCCCATGACGCGCTCCACGCCGGCCCGGTTGTACCAGGAGCGGTCGAACAGCGCGATGTCGCCGGCGGTGGGAAGCCTTGCGGCATAGCGCTGGAAATACCACTGGCCGCGCTCCGTCTCCGTCGGCTTGGCAAGCGCGACGACATGGGCATGGCGCGGATTGAGATGCTCGGTGAACCGCTTGATCGTGCCGCCCTTGCCTGCCGCATCGCGCCCCTCGAACAGCACCACGACGCGCTCGCCGGTCTTGCGGATCCAATCCTGGAGCTTCACGAGCTCGATCTGGAGCGCCTGCAGGTCCTTCTTGTAGTGCTTGGACTTGAGCTTGTCCTCGTAAGGGTAGTCTCCGCTCGTGAAGGCGCGCTCCGCGATCTTTTCCGGCAGCTCGTCATGCTTCAGCGAATAGAGCTTCTCCGGAAGGGCGTCTTCCGTCTCCTTGGCGGCCATGGGCAGAACTCCCCGCAAACGGTTTCCTGGGCGAAACGATTGCGCGATCCTACCCCGCCATATCCGGCTTGGCGATGGCCGGGACAAAGCCCCGAAGCGCCTCGCCTACTGGCCGAATGTCAGCCCCGTGCGCGCCAGGAAGATGCTCTGGCTGAGCGGACCGAGAATCTTGCTCCATTCGTGCACCGGAGCATTGGTGACGAAGACCACGTCGCCGGAGCGCATGGCGAAGCGCTTGGCGTAGAAGAAGCCGCGCGTGTCCATGAGATTGAGCTGGTAGACGGTCGGCACGCCCGACCGCGTCTTCAGCACCGGCTCGCCGCGGTGCCGGCGGATGGCGTTGACGATGCCGGGATCCTCGAAGCGCAACAGGAAGACGCCGGTGCGCTGGGCCTGCTTGTCCTTCAGCCCGCCCGCCGCGGACAGGGCGTCGATCAGGTGGAAATCGCTCTTCGTGAAGGGATACTCGCCCTTGTTCTCCACCGCGCCGAGCATGGAGAAGGTCGCGGGCACGTCGGCCACCACCACCTTGTCGCCGGGCTCGAGTCCGATGTCGTAGTCCGGATTCTCGTAGAGGGTTTCCAGATTGATACTGCCACGCCGGGTGCCGCGTACCACGGTGACCTCGGTGCGATAAGGCGGCTGGGCCGAACCGCCGGCCGCCGTCAGCGTCTCCATGAGCGTGCCCGCCCCGTCCGCGAGACCGAGATCGTAGAGGCCGGGCTTGGCGACGGCACCCGCCACCATTGCCCGCGCGCCGCGCCCTGTGGCGATCCTCAGCTCCACCTGCGGGCGCACCGTCTCGCGCTCCAGGCGGGTCTGGATGATCCGCCGGGCCTCCTCCACGGTCTTGCCCGCGATCCGGACGCGGCCCGCATAGGGAATGAACACCGCACCGTCGCTGTCGATGACGAGACGGTCGATGGTCGTGCTCCGGCCCGTCGCACTGGTATAGAGGCCCGCATCGAGCGATTCCCAGATCGTCGCCTGCACGGTATCGCCCACCTCCAGCTTCGGGGAGCGGGTTCCGCCGCCCCTGCCGAGCGCGGAGACGAGCGACGGTTCCGTGCGGCGTGTGGCCGTGTCGGCGACGAACGGGTCGATGGTGATCAGCTCGAACCGGTTGTCGGCTGCCTGGGCGGATACCGAGCTCGCCATGGGGGTCTCGCCGGGAACGAGCGTGCAGCCCGCAAGCCCCGCCGCGGCGACAAGGACGACCGCGAGAGCGCACAGACGCCTGCCCAGTGCGTATGCCGGTCTCCGACCGCACGCGACCTGGCCGCCGCCGCGCTTCGTCACCGCCAGGCAATCCTCATCAGCCATCCGTCGCATTGCCCCTTCCCGACCCAAGCACGACACACCTTTCACGACATAATCGTGATTCACAATACTTAAAGTTGCATAAACGGCCCAACACACCCCGACACCGCCATGCCGCACCCCTATTGCGCGGCGTCGAGCGCCTCTTCGGCCATATCCGCGCCCTCGAGCCTGTAGAAGCTCTCCGTCTCGGCCGTGGAGGCCATGCTCTGGACGAGCGGGCCGATCAGCATCTCGATACCCCGGCCGGTGTAGAAGCATCCGTTGAACTGGCAGGTCCGCAAAAGGAAGACGCGGAACCGCCGATACGCTCTCTCGTCCGGCGGCTGGGGTTTCGCGAAGAAGCGCTCGAGCGGCAGCTCGCTGACATAGGGTGGATGGCGATAGATCGCACGCCCGAGCACCCTGGTGGGAATACCCCGCATCATCGCCTGGTGGCAGGCGGTCGAATTGACGGAGACCACCGACCTTGCGCGGTCGAGCAACGGGGCGAGTTTTCCCCCGTCGACGAAATGGCAGCGGTCCGCGACGTCGTGGCGCCTGGCCGCCCCGGCGACAGCGGCGGCAACGGCGCCCACATCCGGATCGAGCGGATGGCTCTTGAAGACGAGCGGGCCGCCTGGCGCCCCGGCGCGCGCATAGGCGCAGACGCACTCCTCGATCACGGCATCGAGCGAGACATAGTCGCTGTGGACGGCAAGCTGGGAATCGCCCCCGAGCTGCAGGAGGATCATGTGGAACCGCTCGCCAGCCATGACCCTTGCGACCGTTCGGCGCGAGCGCGCCTTGCTCGGTCCCATCAGGGCAAGCCGGCGCGTCCATGCGAGAAGTTCGCGGCCAAGGCCGGGCTCGCGATGGGAACGGTAGCAGGGAAACAGCCACGAGCCGGCGAGATTGCAGCCGTAATAACGCATGCCGTAGGCCACATAGCGCCACAGGGCGTTGCCCACCCCTTGGGCCGCCGGTTCCGTCAACGGATCGGCCATGGTATCGGCGAGACGCCCGCAATCCATCCGCATGAGTGGGGAAAAGCCGTTCACGCCATCGCGCTCATAGGTGATCCAGTCGGGCCGCAAATAGCCCTCCTCGAAGACATGGACCCGGATGCCGAGCGCCCTCAGGGTCGCGACCGCGGCACGGTGGTAGAACCGGCAATCGCCGTAGAGCACCACATCCGTCACCCCGTCCTGAACCGCCGCCTGCCGGACCCAGACCGGCCAGTCGGTCCGCGTTCCACGGAAATAGCGGCGCCGCAATCCGATCGAGTCCAGGGCATCGCCGGGATTGAAAACGACCTTGACCGTGCTCGCGCCGGCACGGCCGAGTGCGCGCGCCAGATGCCGGAAGAACGGCCCCGGCGGCCCCTGCAGGAACAGGAAGACGCGGCCTGCGAGATCGGGCCGGCCGGACGCCGGAAATGCCGCACCGGCGCGCTCCTCGGGCCACAAGGCCGACAGGCCGATGACTGCTGCAGCACGTGTCTCCTCCTCCCTCATCAGCCGTCCGGCAGGGCGCAACTGGGCAGGCTGGGCAGGCATCATCCGGGAAACCTTCGATCATGGAGGCCTGTGCCGCCGACCGTCGCTCGTCGGTCTGAGGCAGACAGGCACGTTGGCGCCGAGGCCCCGACGATGGGGCCGCAACTCGTTGGAACACGCCTGCCCAACCGGCCTGCAGGTCGGCAGGACATTCGCCGGACCGCGTGGACTCATACCTTATAATAGAAAATTCGTTTAATAAAACTCATGATTGCATATCGGAATAGCGAGAACCCGGCGAGCTGTTGCGCCCACGCCACAGAATGGTGGTATGGCGGGAAAACTTTCACGCAACGGGACGTGCCGCCCGCCTCCCTTGCCGTGCTATGACAGGAGCCGGATTGGGGGGCCTCGACCCAGCCCATGACGGAGGCGGTTCATGGCCCATGCGGACACACCGCGCTTTTTCGACGAGGACACCATTCCCGTCGACGTGATGCTGGTTCTCAAGGCGGCATCGCTTCTGGAGACCGGCGAGTTCAGGGTCTTCGAGATCGCCTACCGGCGCTGGTTCGGGCATGCGGGCGAGGAGAAGACCATCGAGCGCTATTTCGTCCCCTACATGTTCAACGACGTCGTGCCGCAATGGGTGCGCCATTTCGCCAGGCACGTTCTTGAACTCGACCGCCGCCACGCGCTCGATCCGCGCGCCTTCGGGCTGCATCCTCGCCCGCCGAACCGCGACGCGCGCCGCCGCGGCGCGCTCTATGCGGCCTGGATCGTCCTGTTCCTGGCCGTGCTGATCGCCGCGGCGCGCCTTGGCGCGGGAACCTTCGGAGACTACGACACCTGCATGCTCCCGCCATGCTATACTCAGAACCGGTGAGGAGGGCAGAGATGGCGGGCGCTTGCCGCCGGTCCGGGAAACATGCCGGCGCAGTCTCGCGGAGGGGAAGAGCGACCCATGGGCGGAGACCTCGTCGACTGGATTGCCGTTATCGTCCTGGCCGGCATCGCCTGGCACGGGCTGACCTATCGCGACGAGGATGGCGAGCGCCCCTGGGTTCACCTGTTGTTCGGCTGCATCGCGCTGCTGTTCTGCCTGCGCTTCCTCTTCTTCGACATTCTGGATGTGATGTGACGCGGGGATCGCAGTAGCCGACAGATCTCCGATCCGTGCATTGAGACAGCCCCGGTCAGGCGCGGTGCGCGCTATTGCTCATAGGGCCGCTGGGCATCGTCGATCTCGGGAATGGAGAGTACCCTCTCCTCCTCCGGCAGCGCCATTTGCCGCTCCAGATAGCGCAGCCTGTCGGCGATGGTCGGCGGCGGTTCCTGGATGTTGTAGAGGAACCGGTCGAGCCAGTGCATCCCGTCGGCAAGTTCCGGGTCGCGCTCGAGCGCCGTCTCGTAATCCGCCATCGCGCGCTCGTAGCGCCCCGTCCGGTCGTAGATGATACCGCGCGTGGCATAGTGGCCGGCGAAGGCGGGATCGAGCGCCATGGCCTGTTCGACGGTCTTGAGCGCCTCGCCATACCGCTTGAGCTGAATGTCGCTATTGGCAAGACCACGCAATGCCGGCAGATGCCCCGGGTTCTTCGCCAGCGCGGCACGATAGCCCTCAGCCGCGTCCTCATACCGGCCGTCCTCGAACGCGTTGTTCGCCGACAGATACGCCATGTCGCCCGGCGCCCGTTCGGCGAAATGGTCGTAACCCTCATAGCCGAGCCACAGGGCGACGCCGGCGATGGCGATCCATTTCAGAACCCGGTAGACGGGATCGGCATGCGCCTCGCGCCATGTGATGCCGCTCTTCCCGTCGCTCATGCCTGCCCCGGTGCCGAGCTGCCAAAGACCAGATGGTAGTTGAAGAGCGCCGCGAGCGCGACGGCCAGAAAGGCGGCGATGAACCGCGCCCGGCGAAGCTGCCCCTGCCGCTCGCGCTCGTCGAGCCGCACGCCGCCGCGCCGCTCCAGGCGGCGCACGCTCAAGACCCAAATGATCCGGGCCGTCGGGAAGAACAGGGCGACGGCGAGGATCGCCGTCGTGACGAGATAGTAGGTCTGCGCCGTCATGGTCCCGAAATCCTCGCTTCTCCCGTCGTCATGGCCGGAAGAGACAGAACCGCCCCGGGCATCGATGGCCCGGGGCGGCTTCCGCGCGGAGCCCCCTTAAGGCCCGTCAAGCGCGTCCTGTCGCACTCGCAGACACGTCGCCGATATCCTCCACGAGTGCCTCGACCTCCTTGCGCGGCACGGTCGACATCTCCATGCGATAGGCCAGGAACCACATCATGACGACGCCGAGCGCCCACCACAGGATCTGCCATGTCCAGATGGACGGCATGCCGAACAGCCAGGTCTCCGGCGCGTTCGGATTGCCGAAGATCGTGTTGCCGATCACGCAGCCGGGCCCGATGGCGAAGAAGAACCACACCAGCGCGGCGATCCAGGCCGCCGGCACGAGCCTCTGCTTCTCCGGAGAGACGGCGGAATGCTCGCGCAGGAAGTCGTGATAGGTCATGCGGTGCCGGAACTCGTCCGCATTCTGGGTGACCGCGGAAATGAGCATCGCCGCGCCCAGATTGAGGAACAGGCCCCAGAAGGCGGAATGCAGCGTCCATGGCCAGCGGCCCCAGGGAAGCTCGACACCGAACCACCCGGCGACCGACTGCCCGATGCTCTCGGTGAAGATCACGCCGAGAATGCCGAGGAACAGGCCAACGGTGATGCCCGCCCGGGTGAACCACGGCGCATAGCACACCGCGATCAGGGCCGGCCACATCTGGAAGCCGAAGGCGACCGCCAGGCCGCCCAGCAACACCAGGGCGTCCTGCGAGGTCGTGGCGACGATGAGCGCCGCGATCACGATGACCGCCACGCCGATCCGCCCCCACAGCTTCTGCGTCCTGTGATCGGCGTCCGGCAGCACGAAGTGCTTCAGGAGATCGCGCGTGAGCATTCCGCCCGCCGTCGACATGTAGGCCGCGCCCGTCGACTGCATGGCCGCGAGCGCGCAGACGGCGAGGAAACCCACGAGGACCGGCGCCGTCGTGCCCAGAAGGTCGATCAGCGCGGGCACGATATAGCCCTGCTTGCCCGGCATATCCATGATGTCGCGATTGCCGAGGATCGGTCCGAACACGTCGTTCACGAGCTCCGGATGCGCCTCCATGAAGGCCCTGTCGGCCCCGAGGAAATGGCCGCCGAGGCCCTGCATCGCCGTGAACACCATGAGGATCAGGCCGATGCCGAAGGACGACGCCCAGACCTGCTGCGGTGCGAAGGGCGCGGGGTCCTTGTTGGAGAACGCCCACATGGAGAAGGCTGGCGCGGACTGGATGCCCATGAGCGCGAACATGTAGGTCAACACCATCATGCCGGTCCACGCGCCGCCCTCCGCACTCGGTCCGTTGGAGACGAACTGGATCACGCCCGGCACGGCGATATAGTGGCTGTAGCCGGCCGGTGTCCGGACCGGGTCCCATTGGGCGAGTGCCGCGATCCCCTCGGTGAGGCGGTCCCAGCCGCCGACATAGGACACCGCGATGATGCCGATCGCCACGATACCGACGGCCAGCAGGACGCATTGCAGCGTGTCCACATAGGCCACCGCGCGCAAGCCGCCGGAGGCCACATAGATCAGCACCACGGCCGACAGGAGCCACATGCCCACATCGACGGAGAACAGCCCCTGGGTGAGGACGTTGAACAGGAAACCCGACGCCCTGAGCTGCACGCCGAGATAGGGCACCGAGAAACACAGCGCGATGACGACCGTCAGAAGCCTGATCGTATCGCCGCGGAAATAGGTCGCCAGCATCTCGCCCGGCGTGACGAAGCCGAACCGCTTGCCGAGCATCCATTGACGCTTGAGGAACATCACCCCCGTGAAGGGGATGGTGATCGCGTAGAACGACGCATAGGCATACTGGAACCCGTCACGATAGATGAGCCCCGGATGCCCCATGAAGGTCCAGCCGGAGAACGATGTCGCCGTCGCGGCCAGCACGAACACCCACAGCGACAGGCCGCGGCCCGCAATGAAGTAATCGCTCGCCGTGTGCGACAGCCGGGCGCCCCGCACGCCCCAGTAGATACAGTAAGACCAGTACAGAATGACGAAGATGAAAAGCCATACGACTTGTGCAGACATCGGCTCCCCCTTTGCGTCGAGCCCGAAATGTCATGGGCCGGGGGCATCTCTTCTATGTCGGAGCCACAACCCGGCGTCCGCCCGGCCGTCCGGCCGCGCATCATGTCAAGACGAGTCGCGTCTCGCCATGTCATCGCATCATGAAGACTCGGAAACACTCAAGTCAATAAGCCTAACGTCTTATACCCAACAAGATAAAATCGGCCAATTTCCTCTTGCACTTGCTCACAAACGCTTCGCATCCGCACAACAACCGGGGACAACGCAAAAGAAAAGGCGCCCCGGACCACCGTCCGGGGCGCCTCGACGACTGTAGCGAATGGCCGCGGTCACGGCTTGACGGTCTGCACCACCGTGAAGCCCTCGAAGACGGGATGGGCGAGATAGAGCGTCTTGCGCTCGCCCGCGCCGCTATGGGCCCGACGGAAGGCGTCGGACTTCGTCCACGCCTCGAAGGCCGCTTCGTTCTCCCACAGCGTATGGGAGGAATAGAGCGTGTGGTCGTCGTGCTCGGGACCACGGAGCAGATGGAACTCGATAAAGCCCGGCACCTCGTGGAGCCGGCTGTCGCGACTCTTCCAGACCTCCTCGAAATCGGCCTCCGAGCCCTTGGCGACCTTGAACCGGTTCATGGCGATATACATCGGATCGTTCTCCTGTGTGTTGCACTCTTGTTATCTGGGTCTGAACCTGACCGGAACGGTGAAGCTCATCGCGTTGCGGCCGAGCCCGCCCGGAATCCGCGGAAACGGGTTCGCCCGGCGGACCATGGCGAGCGCCGCCTTGTCGAGCACCTGCTCGCCGGAACTGCCGCGCAGGCTGACGCCGCGCAGGCGGCCCGACGCATCGATCGAGAACCGGATCGTGACCACGCCCGACAGGCGCCGGCGCGCCGCGCTCGAGGGATAGCGCTTGTGGCGCTGGAGATGGGCGAGCACCCGCCCGGCATAGTTGGAGGCATCGGCTTGCCCGCCATCGGCCTCGCGGCGCCCGCCGGAGCCCTTGGCCTGCCCGGCCGTGGCATTGACGGCCGCGCTGCGCTTCTGGTTGCGGGCCTTGCGGGCTTCCTCTGCCCTCCGGCGCGCGGCGGCCTCGCGGCGTTCCTTGTCCTTGCGGCGCTTGAGTGCTTCGCTCGCCAGATCCTGCGGCTTGGCCCTGGGAACGGCAAGCGGGTCCGACTGCGACGGTTCAAGCGCCTCCCGCTTAGCGGGGTCGGCGGCGCGCGCGACCTCGACGTGCTCGGCCTCGCTGCGCTGCGCAGGGTCGGCGGCAGCCTCGGCCTGCACCGGCTCGGCCGCGTCCTCCATCGCCTCGTCGGCGACGGGCCGGTCCGTCGTGTCGCCCTGTGCAGCGGTCGCCTCGGCGACCTCCTCGGCCGGCCGGGTCTCGGCCGGCTCGGCAGCGGCCTGCCGCTCCGCCGTCTCCTCCGCCTCCGCGACCGCGTCGGCCTCTGCGGCCGTCTCGACCTCCCGGGGCTCCTCGGTCGGCTCGACCTCGGCATCCTCCGCCTCGACGGTCGTCGTGGCGTCGACGGGCTCGGCCACGGTCTCCGCGACTGTCTCCTCCGCCTCGTCGTCGGACACCACCGTCTCCTCCGCGGAGACCGTCATCGGCGAGCCCCAGACGACGCTCTGCTCGCCCGCAGAGCGCTCGCGCCGGGGCTCGTCGCTCGCCCAGCCGACCATGACAGCCAGAACGCCACCGTGCACCGCAAGGGCCACGGCGAGCGCAAGCGCCCATTCTGCGAACCGCCTCGGCATCACGACCTTCCGTTGAGCGTGACGATCCGGAACCTGGCGAGCCCTGAGCGCTTCAGCCCGTCGGAGATCGGCTTCAGCGCCGACATGGTCACCGCACGGTCGACGATCACCGGAAACGGCGCCTCGCGGTCAAGCGTCTCATCGGCGGCGAGCACACTCTCCAGCGCCTCCGGCACCACCGGGCTTCCCTCGTAATAGGCGGTGCCGTCGGCAGTCACGATCAGCGTGTCCTGCGGCGGCTGTGTCGCCGGGCTGACCGTCGTCTCCACGAACGCGACCTCCACCGACGGGCGATGGGACAGCGTGCCCGCGATCATGAAGAAGATCAGCAGGAGGAAGATCACGTTGATCAGGGGGATCAGGTCGTCGCGCTCATGCTGGCGGCGACCGCTCGACAACTTCATCTCGACGCTGTCCTCGACGCTCGCATCAATTGATCAGAACCACCGGCCCCACCGCCGCGGCCTTGGCCCGCTCCACGGCCTGCAGGACGTCCTGTGCGCGGGCGCTGGCCGACGGCTTGACGATGATGCGCACCTCCTCTTCGGCGGCCGCATCCGCAAGCGCCTGCGCAAGGGCTGCAAGCTCCACCGCCGTACCGTTCACCGCATAGCCGCCCTCCTGCGTCACCGAGACGAGGACCGCCGGCCGGTCCGACGGCGCCCCGCCCCCCTCCTGCCCGATGGCGATGTCGACCGACGCGAAACGCGCGAAGGTCGAGGCCAGCATGAAGAACAGGAGCAGCAGGAACACCACGTCGATCAGAGGCGTGAGGCTCGGCGCGGCCCTGCGGCGCGTTTGGGCCTCAATACGCACGGGCCGTCTCCGTCACCGGCCGGATATAGTGCGCCGGCTGCTCGTCATGGCCGTTGCCCGCCGCGGGCCGGGCGAACGGCGGGTGGGTGAGCACGCGGGTCGTCAGCGTCTCGATGGCCGTCTGGGTTCGCGCGATCCGGCTCTCGCACCAATGCAGCGCGAACACGGCCGGAATGGCGATCGCCAGGCCGACGGCAGTGGTCAGCAATGCGACCCAGATGCCGCCGGCAAGCGCTGCCGGATCGACCTGGGCGCCCGCCTCCTGAAGCACGCGGAACGCCTCGATCATACCGAGAATGGTGCCGAACAGGCCGATCAGCGGGGCGACCTGCGCGACCGCCTCGAGCACGCGCAGATAGCGCCGGAGCTCCGTCATGACCTCCTGGCCCAGGCGTTCGGCGTCCTCGCGCACCAGGGCGTCGGCGCGCTGCTCGAGCGCGCCGTTCATGGTCTCGCGGACCACATGGGCGACCGGTCCCTTGCCGGTCTTGAGCATGGTGGCCGCCTCGCCCGGCCGGCCCGCCATCCACACCCTGGTCGCCTCCGCGACCGTGCGGTTGCGGGCCTCCGTCAAAGGCAGGAGGTCCTTGAGCTTCAGCACAAGGACGGCAAGGGCGAGCACCGACAGGAACAGGAGGAACACGACCACCGGCCCGCCCATCTCCAGGAAGCCGCCGGCCTGGCTGGCGAGGCTGTCCCACCAGGAGGCCGGCTGTGCGGCCTGCACGGGCCCGATCGCTGCGTCCGACAGGGTTTCTTCCATCACTCCGTCTCCGGATTGCCACTATCGGCCGATGCGCTGTCATCGGCGGAAATGACGAGGGGTACGTCGCCGCGCGTACTCGGCGCGATGCGGGCGAGACAGCCGGCGGCATCGAGGTCGCCAGCCTTGCAGGCCGTCACGTCGTTGACCAGCACGGATCCGACACCGTCGCAGCGCAAACCGGTAAGATCGAACTGCTGGGCGCGGATCTTGCCGGGCTTGAGCGGACGCGACTTGAACACCACGAAGCGTTCCACACGCTTCTCGCGGTCGAACAGGACCGTCTCGATCTCCAGCGTGTCGACCGCACTGTCGAGGCGATTGGTGAACAGGAGAGTGAGGCGGCAGGTGTCGTCGCGCTGCTCCAGGCGGTTGAGCTCGAGCGCAATGGTCCCGTCACCTGCCGCCCCGGCCGCCGGGGCCAGCCCGGCCATCGCAATGGCCGCCAGCCCCATCGCCCCGACGGACCGCAGAGTTGCGCACATCCGCCCACACATCGTCGCCATAAGCCCTCCTTCGCGTCAGAAGCGAACCGTCATCGACATCTTGGTGTTGAACCCGGGCATGTTCTGCAGGTCGAGGAACGGCCTGTAGGTCTTGTCCAGGATGTTGTTGAAACGCAGATCGAAGCTCAGCTGCTCGTTGTACTGATATCCCGCGAACAGGTCGACAAGGGTGAACGCGCCCGTCTCCAGATCCGGATCGGAGACCCGGTCCTGCTTGGCGACCGCGGTGATCTCGGTGCCGACCTCAAGAGCCCGGTTAAGGAACCGGAAGCCGAGAAGACCGCTAATCTGATCCGGCGGGATGGAGTTCAGCCACTCGCGGGTATCGCGGTCCTTTCCCCTGAGGATCTGGCCCGAAAGCCCCGCGAACATGAAGCCCGCATCGTACATGCTCTCGAACTCGAAGCCCTTGATCCGGACCTTCGCGACATTCTGGTACTGGTAGGCCGGCAAGCAGCCGAACGGCCCCGGCGTGCAGGGCACGGAAGGGTCCTCCACCAGATCGATGAAGTTGGTCACATCGTTCTGGAAGATCGCCGTCTTGATGCGCAGCCCGTCGCCCGGCGTGAACAGGTTGTCGACCCTGTAGTTGATGCCGACCTCGTAGGTATGCCCGATCTCCGGCTTCAGCTTGGGATTGGGCACGAAGGGGAATTGCGGGAACGGATGCATGCCGGAGATCAGCGTCTCCGTCACGCTCGGCGCCCGGTAGCCCTCCGCATAGGTGGCATAGAGCTCGAAACCGTCGAGGAGGTCGGTCTCCTCGAACGGCGTCAGCGAGACGGTCACCTTCGGCGAGAGCCGGTCGCCGGAGGAGGAGACCTTGTCGCCGTCATCCTCCCTGCCCTTCAGCCGGTAGCCGTCATAGCGCAGCCCGCCGATGATCCCCAGCCAGCTCGTGACCGCCACCTGGTCCTGCAGGAAGGCGCCATAGGCCTCGCGCTTGCCGCCCGGCGTGAAGAGGTCGGCGGTGCCGAACTCGTCCGTCGTGGTCACGTCGTCGTGGAAGTAGTCGAACCCGTAGGTCACCGTATGGCCGAGGCTGCCGGTGTCGAAGCGCGAGGTGTTGAAGACGTCGGTGCCGATGGTGACGATCTCGAAGGAGCGCTTCATGCTGGAATCCTCGACCTCCGTCTGGTCGAGATCCGTCCGGGTGATGTAGCCCGTGGCCGACAGGTCCCAGAGATCGCTCGTCGGGTCCTTGTAGGTGTAGCGCAGCGTCCCGGTGTTCTGCGTCATCCGGCTGTCCTGTGCCGTGCCGCCGTCCACCACGTCGGTCCACTTGGTCTCGTCGCCCACATAGCCGAGCTTGATCTCGTGGCCGTCCGCCGGCCGCCATGTCGTCTTGGCGTATCCGGCCAGCACGTCGAAGCCGGTATCGTCCACCCTGTCGCCGCTGCCGTCCTTGTAGTCCCCCCGGTCGCGGTAGACCAGATTGGCGATCATGTCGAAATCGTCGCCATAGCTCATGGCGCCGGTGCCGCTCAGGAACCAGCCGTCGCCATTGGTCTCGTAGCCGGACTTGACGATGCCCGCCGCCGACTCGCCCGGCAGCAGGATGTCGCGGGCGTCCTTCGTCTCGAACACCACCACGCCGCCGATCGCGCCCGATCCGTAGACATTGGCCACAGGGCCGCGCACCACGGTCACCGCCTCCAGCAGCTCCGGCTCGATGAACAGCCTGTTGTCGGTCGCGTGGGTGGACATCTGGAAGTTGTTGCGCGCCCCGTCGAGGATGACCGCCACGCGACCGAAATTCTCGAGCCCGCGGATATTGATGCCGCCGCCTGGCATGTCGCCGTTCTGGGAGACCGTCACGCCCGGCATGGCCTCAAACATGTCGGCAAGCGTATCCGGCTGGAGACGGTCGATCTCCCGGGAATCGATCACGCTAACGGAGGCCGGCGTGTCGATGGGCGCCTGCTCGACCTTGTTGGGTACAACCGTCACCTCGTCGAGGACGAGATTGTCCTGACGCGGACTGTCGGCGAAGGCCGCCGCCGACAAGGCTGTTAATGCCACACCACTCATGAGCATCCGTCCGAAGGATGCGGTGAAACGAGACATGTCGCCTCCCGATCGAATGAGAAACCAAGCCCCCTGAACGCGCTGGCTACTCGACCGGGAAGGGTCTTTTGCTTGCTCCGACCGGACCGCCCTGCCCCCTTGCGACGCGCATGCGCACCGCCCGAGACCGGCTGTCCGAAAAGCTGATTGCCTTGTATGGTATCTTGACTATAGAAGTCAACAATTGAACAAATGACCGCGAGCCAGCAACCGGATCCCTCAGGAGCCATGACCGACAAGACACCAGACCGCCCGGCGGACGCGGCTTCCGCCACCGCCGGAACCGCATCGGACAAGCCCGTTCTCGCCTCGCAGGACATTCTCGGCGGCAGCCGGTCCGCGATCATCCTGCACGAGGGGGAGAGCTACATCCTCCGTGTCACGCGCCAGGGCAAGCTCGTGCTCAACAAATGACGTCGCGGCCCCCGCGCCGGACGCCACCTGGACCTATTCGGGCCAGACCCATCAGGTATGGCCCGCCCCGCAAGGACCGACCCCGCCATGAAGACACTACTCCGCCTCCCAGGGCTCGCGCCGCTTCTCGCCGCAGCCTTCATTGCCGCCGTCCCGGCCGCCGCGGCCAAGGACACGACCGCCGACACGCTGACCGAGAAGGACCGCGCACGGGTCGTCTCCATCGGCGGCTCCATCACGGAGATCCTCTACGCCCTCGGGCTTCAGGACCGGATCGTCGCCGTGGACACGACGAGCCTCTATCCCCCGGAAGCGCTCGAGGAGAACCCGAATGTCGGCTATATGCGCGCCCTCTCCGCGGAGGGCGTGCTCGCGACCGAGCCCGGACTGATTGTCGCGGAGCCCGATTCGGGCCCGGCGGAGGCCATCGACCAGCTCAAGGCCGCCTCCGTGCCCTTCCTCACCGTGCCCGACACGCCGAGCCCCGAGGGCGTGCTCGAGAAGATCGCCGCGGTCGGCGAGATCATGGACCGGGAGGACGACGCCGGCGACCTCGCCGCGAAGGTGAAGGCCGACTTCGCGGCCCTCGACAAGGAGACCGGCAAGATCGACGCGCCGCGCAAGGTGCTGTTCATCCTCTCCGCCCAGGGCGGCCGCCTCCTCGTCGCCGGCAAGCAGACCGGCGCGGACGCGATCATCCGGCTTGCCGGCGGGCATAACGCCGTCGGCGACATCTCCGGCTACAAGCCGATCAGCAACGAGGCGCTCATCGCGGCCGCGCCCGACGCCATCGTCATGATGTCGCGCGGCGATCATTCGGCATCCGCCGACGGCATCCTCTCCCACCCCGCCGTCGCCCAGACGCCGGCAGGCAAGGAAAAGCGGCTGGTCGTCATGGACGGGCTGTTCCTGCTGGGCTTCGGTCCGCGCACGCCGCAGGCCGCCGACGCGCTCGCCCGCGCGCTCTATCCCGAAAGCGGCATCGCGCCCCTGCCCGAACGGCCATGGGCCGCCGCCGAGACGCAATGACGACCGCAGACGCCACACTTCCCGCCGACGTCCGAAGCGCCCGCTCCGGCGACCGGCGCGCACGGGCCCGGCTCGTCGTCGCGGCGCTCGCCGTGCTGGTCGCCGTCACGGGGTTTCTCTCGCTCGCTGTCGGCGCCACGGGCTTCACGCCCGGCACCGCGGCTCGCGCGCTGATGGCCAGCCTGTCGGGCGCGGACACGGCCGGGACGCTCGCCAATGTCATCGTCATGGAGATCCGCCTGCCGCGCACCCTGCTGGGGCTTCTCGTCGGGGCGGGGCTGGCCATGTCCGGCGTCGTGATGCAGGGGCTGTTCCGCAACCCCCTCGCCGACCCGGCCCTTGTGGGCGTGTCGTCGGGCGCGGCACTCGCCGCCGTCATGATCATCGTGGCGGGCGGCCTCCTGCCCTCCGCCTTTGCCGTGCTGCCCCAGCCCTTCATGCTGCCGGCGGCGGCCTTCGCCGGCGGGCTTGCCACCACCATCGCGCTCTACCGGATCGCGACGCGCAACGGGCGCACCTCGGTGGCGACGATGCTGCTCGCCGGCATCGCGCTCGGCGCCCTGTCGGGCGCGCTCACCGGGCTCGCGATCTATGCCAGCGACGACCAGCAACTACGCGACTTCACCTTCTGGAGCCTCGGCAGCCTCGCCGGCGGCACGCTGCAGAAGGCCGTCCTCACCGCACCCTTCATCCTGGCCGCGCTGCTCGCCATTCCCTATCTCGGCGACCGGCTCGACGGACTGCTGCTCGGCGAGGCGGAGGCCGGGCATCTGGGCGTGGAGGTTCAGATCCTGAAGCGCGTGGCCATCGGACTCGTGGCGCTGGCGGTCGGCGGCGCGGTCGCCGCCGCCGGCCCCATCGGCTTCATCGGGATCGTGGTGCCGCATCTCCTCCGGCTGGTCATCGGCCCGCGCCACCGCAACCTGCTGCTTGCGAGCGCATTGCTCGGCGCAGCGCTCCTGGTCGGGGCCGACATGGTCGCGCGCACCGTGGTCGCGCCCGCCGAGCTGCCCATCGGCATCGTCACGGCGATTCTCGGCGCGCCGTTCTTCCTCTGGCTGCTCCTGCGCCAGCGTGCCCTTCTGGATGTGTGACCCGATGCTGGATGCCCGCGACATTTCCGTAACGCTCGGAGGCCGGCAGGTCCTCTCGCCCATGACGCTCTCGCTCGGGCCCGGCACCTTTACCGTCGTGGTCGGCCCGAACGGCGCCGGCAAGTCGACGCTCTTCAAGGTGCTCACCGGCGAGATCGCGCCCGATTGCGGCACCGTGCAACTCGATGGCACGCCCCTTGACGAGTGGCCGCGCGACAGGCTCGCCAGACGCCGCGCCGTGCTGCCGCAGGCAAGCCATCTGGCCTTTCCGTTCACCGTCTACGAGGTGGCCGCGCTCGGGCTCATGGCGGGGGGCTCGTCGCTGCCGCCGGCCCTGCGCGACAGGCTGCCCATGGAGGCGCTCCGGCGCGTCGGCCTCGACACCCATGCCGGCCGCTTCTACCAGCATCTCTCCGGCGGCGAGCAACAGCGCGTGCAGATCGCCCGCGTCTTCTGCCAGCTCGATGCCGGGCGAAGCGACGGGACACAACAGTACCTGTTCCTCGACGAGCCGATCTCGAGCCTCGACCTCAATCACCAGATGGCGACGCTCGATCTCGCCCGCGAGGCCGCGCGCGGCGGGCTCGGCGCCGTCGCGATCCTGCACGACATCAACCTCGCGAGCCTCTATGCGGATCGGCTGATCGTGATGGCGGACGGCCGGATCGTCGCCGATGGGCCGCCGGCGGACGTGCTGACGACCGAGATCGTGCGGTCCGTGTTCAAGGTGGGGCTGACGCTCAACCACGTGCCTGAAGGCACGCGCCCCTTCGCCCTGCCCCATTCGGTGGGCGCCGCTCCCTGACGCATGGTCGCGAGGGCCGGCGCAGCACCCGTCGACTCAGGAGTCGCGGGCCAGCCAGTCGTCGCTGCCGCCGGCGCGGACGAAGGGGAATCCGCTGCCGCCGGCCTCACGCTTTAGGAGGCCCGGCCGGGCGTCGATGAAGTCCTGCAGCGTATGCCTGTCGAGCACCTCGATGAAGGCATCGAAGGCGTGGTCGAACATCTGGTTGATCGGCGTCGCCGTCTGGATCGGGCAGTCCGTCTCCACCTTGCCGAAGCACTCCGCGCGGATATGGGCATCCTCGGTGATGCGCACGAGATCGCCGATCCGGATCTCGGAGGCAGGCCGCGCGAGCCGCAGGCCCCCGGCGGGTCCGCGCACCGTCTCCAGCATGCCGCCGCGCACGAGGATCTGAACCGCCTTGAAGACGTTCGCCTCGGTGATCTGGTAGGTCTTGGCGATCTCCGCCGCCTTGATGTTGCCGTCCGGATGCA
Organism: Kaustia mangrovi; assembly: GCF_015482775.1. Classification (GTDB taxonomy): domain Bacteria; phylum Pseudomonadota; class Alphaproteobacteria; order Rhizobiales; family Im1; genus Kaustia; species Kaustia mangrovi. The sequence goes on from NZ_CP058214.1 coordinate 719,685, forward strand.
TCGCGCAATGCATCAGGATCCGTAAAGCATAGCTTGTCTGCTTGGTCAGGCGCATGCGCGCTGGTTCCCTTGAGCTGGAGCGTCCCTTGCGCATTCTATTGCGAATGGCGCGCGGATGAAAGCGCCGGCGGCCACCAAAAAAGAGCGCGTGGTCGCTCGGGGCCGCAATACACCCACATCGATCCACGCGCCAAGTGACCGCGGATGGACCCTCTCGATACAAGGCCATCCGCCCGGCGTAGGCTTGTTATGATCCGTTGTCGCCATGGAGACCGCGCGGAGACGTGTCTGCGATCGCCGGAACAAGTCCGGGTCACCGTCACCTCTCACGATCCCCGGCGCCTTCGCCGTGTCGTCCTCCAGTCCGCCCCCTTCGCCGCGGTCGGCGGCAGACCCTAATGCATGCGTCGCTCATCGCGCCTGCCGCCCATCTCCGCACCGGCGGATGAGTCGGGAACCGTCAGAGGAACGCGGTATGGCGGCGTGGGCAGGCCGACCGCCCGCTTCATGCGGGCGATGACGCCGTGCTGGGCGATCCACGCCGCATACTCCCGGTAGACCGGATCGCGCGAGAGATGCCGCTCCTCCGTCTTCGCCCGGTAGTAGAAGATGACGTTGAAGCCCGCCAGCATGAGGCAGTGGCGGATGGCATCCTCCGGTGTCCCGATGGTGATGAACGGTACCGATATCAGCCACCAGGCAATGTTCTTCGACACATATTGCGGATGCTTGGTGAAGCGGAACGGTCCGTTGGTGATGATCCCGCGATGGGTCAGGTTCGAGAACCGGATGCCGAACTGCACCGTGCCGAGCGCATAGGTCGTGAGCAGCACGATGATGGGAATGGCCCACAGCGCCTTCAGGACCGGTGTGGCGGCCAGCCAGTGGCCCCAATAGACCCCGTCCTCATAGGGCAGGAAACTCTCCGACAGCATCCCGTAGAACGTGCCGTAGCAAATGAGGCAGACGAGCCAGCCAAGCACCGTCGGGTCGGTCGAGCGGATGTGGGAATCGAACAGCCTCAGGGTGAGGAAATATCCGGTGCAGGAAAAGGCCACATCCACGAACCAGACCGTATCGATGAACAGGTTCATGAAGCCAAAGGGCTCGGCCGAGACGGTTGCCACCGGATCGTAGCTGACGATGCCCGTCAGATGCGCGACCGCGACCGACAATATGTACTGGTAGAAGAAGATCTTCATGAAGCTGGCGCGCAAATGATTGCCGAGCTTCGCACGCTCCCCGTCGGGCAGGATGCCGAGCACGAACATGCCGGCGGCATGATAGTCGTCCTCCGGATCGTCCATGAGCCCGTCGACATACCAGAAATAGGCCGGCGCAAGCACGACGATGGGAACCCAGACACGCCCCAGGAGGTCGTAGACCAGATAGGACGAGCCGTTGGCGAAATAGGGAAACACCCAGTAGGTGGCCACCATCAGGCCGAATGTGGCCGCCAGCCCGATGAGCTTGACGACGACCCTCTTGAGTCTGGTGGAGAAGGCATCGCGCCGATAGGCCATGCCAGCGAAACGCTTGAAGTAGAGCCCCTCCAGAACGATGACGGGAACGGCGATCGCCGCCATGACGATCAGCGTCCGGTCGACCGGGTCGGAGATCTCGAAGCGGCGCAGGGCGACGACGGTGGCGAACAGACTCGCAAGCGCCGTCCAGTTGATCCAGGTCACGGTCGCCGATTGCGGCCTTCGAACCTCGATGTCGGCCTGTCGGGCCTGTGCCCCGGGCGGATTGCTGTCGGCGTGCGCACCCAGCGCGACGCCCCTCTCAACGGAAGCGGTCGGTTTCATCTTTACGGCTCCAGAAACGGCTGAAGAGATCGATCTGTCCGGAAACGACCCGCCTGCGGGAGACGGCCATCGAGCCACCTCCCGCAGGCGTCCGCTCCCCCGGGAATTCAGGGCCGAGGCCACGCGGCCTCAGTCGCTGTTGTTCCCGTTGCCGTTATTGCCGTTGTTGCCGTTTCCGTTGTTGCCGTTGTTTCCGGTCCCGTTGTTGCCGTTGTTGCCGGTCCCGTTGTTCCCGTTATTGCCGGTCCCGTTGTTGCCGTTATTGCCGGTTCCGTTGTTGCCGTTGTTTCCGGTCCCGTTGTTGCCGTTGTTGCCGGTTCCGTTGTTGCCGTTGTTTCCGGTCCCGTTGTTGCCGTTGTTGCCGGTTCCGTTGTTGCCGTTATTGCCGGTCCCGTTGTTCCCGTTATTGCCGGTCCCGTTGTTCCCGTTATTGCCGTTTCCGTTGTTGCCGTTGTTACCGTTTCCGTTGTTGCCGTTGTTGCCGTTTCCGTTGTTGCCGTTGTTGCCGTTTCCGTTGTTGCCGTTGTTGCCGTTTCCGTTGTTGCCGTTGTTGCCGTTTCCGTTGTTGCCGTTGCCGTTGTTCCCGTTCGTGCCGTTTCCGTTGTTGCCGCTATTGCCGTTGTTTCCGTCGGAACGGCCGGACGAGGCCTCACGGTTCACTTCGGGGCCATTGAATCTCAACGCGCCGCCACACCGCCACTCATAGTCGCGATACTGGCGCATCGAGAACTCCGCCAGCTGCGACAGCTGCTCGCGGGTCAGGAGACACCGCTCGAGACTGTAATCGCTGGCCACACCGGCGGTCTCATCGACCGACCCGGTCGTCAGGACCCCGAATATCGTCGTCCATCCGCCTGATCTGCTTTTTGTATTTGAAGATTTTTCGCCGGTTTTGGATCTGTTGCGGTAATCGTTTCGGCCGCCATTATTATTGAAATTGGTTTCCGTTTGTCCGGAAAACCGTGACGTGCTGTCTAAACGATCAGATCCCAGTAATGGTCCTGTGGCCAAATAGGCAACAGAAACCCCTGCCACCACCGCGCCGAGCATCACTCGGGCGGTGGAGCCTTTCAGCTTCCACCGATGCATTTTACCTTACCGATCTATAGTCGGGTCCGGACCTGGCGCATCTTTTTACGGGGAATACCCGGGCGCTCTGTGGCCGTCTTGTTAGACTCGACTAGCGCCCTCGGTAAATTTCATATTAACACTTTGGAAACCGGAGTGCACTCATAAATTGCGACAAATTCGTGCCTTATTTGATCGACCGGAAAAAATCATTTGGGTTTCAAAAGCCTACCAGAAATCGTGAACAGGCGACTGCAAGTCCCGCCGGATCTTGAGAACAGGGCTGCCGGTCAACCGGCCGCAAGATGCCCCTCATACGCACCGTACCCGAAACGCCGCGCGGCCCCCCCGGTCTCCTCCGCGATCATGGCGAGAGCCGCCTCGTCGAAGCGGGGTTTGTAATAGCCGGGGAACCGGATCGGACGAGCCGCGGCCTCGAGCCAGCCGTCGTCCGCCTCGAGACCGCAATGCGCCAGCACCGATGCGATGGTCTCCCGCGGCTCCTCGCACAACGTCTCGTAGCGCACCACACGCGTCGCCTCGCGCAAATCCCCGTCGGCCTCCAGGACATCGGCGAGATGATTGTGGACCAGCGCCCAGTAGCGCGCCCATCCCCTCACCTCCTCGCCCTTGTTCCAGAGCCGGGCGACATCGGCGACAGCGGCCTCGTCACCGGTATCGATCGCGCGCCGGTCAAGGCCGAACTCGAAATGGCCCACGCGTGCGAGATGGCGCCGGGCCTTCTCGTTGCCGCGCTGGCCGGTGACGAACAGTTCGTGCTGCTTCATGAGCGAGGCGATGTGCCAGACGGGATCGCGCACCGGCACGATAAAGCGGGCATCGGGCGCGATGGTCTTCAGATAGCCGAGCCGGGTGACGTTGTAGTTGCCCTTGGCCACATAGCGGCGCCGGCCGCGCACCGCGAGGAGCTTCCTGAGATGGTCGCGATAGAAGGTCTCGAAGGCCGGATTGCGCACGGTCCGGTCGAGCACGGCACTGTGCCCCGGCTCGTGCAGCCCGGGAAAGAACGCCATCCACAGCATCTCCTCGAACGCCTCCGGGCTGTCGGAGGTCACCGCGATGCCGTCGCCATGGGTGCGCTCGGCGGGCTCCTCCGTCCGTGTCGGGACATGATCGAGCCACCTGTTCCAGAGATAGGGCGTGAACAGCATCGGATAGTCGCGGTAGCGGTGGGTCGCCACATCGCCATGGCGCGCCAGCGTCTCCAGCAGGATCGTGCTGCCCGAGCGCGCAAGCCCCGCAATGTAGATCGGCCGGTCGATCCCGATATCGGCAATCGCCTCGCCGACAAGCCTGGTCTCCATGGTGCCGAGCCGGATCCACAAACCGGGATGGCGCGAGACGAACCCGCCGAGCCGGTCGACCCAGCCGGCGACCTCGAAGCCGTCGGCGGCCGCGCCACTGGTCTTCTTGCCGGTCTGTTCGCTCATGGGGCGTGCCCTCACGCGATCCGGGCGACCTTGAAGATCGCGAACGATGCCGCCATGAGAACCGGCAGGAAGAGTGCCAGCCACGTACGCGCCCATCCGGGCCCCACGGGCAGATAGCTCTTCTGCGGCAGCGCGACCGATACCGCCTCCACCGGCCCGGCATCGGGGAGATAGCCGGCCGGATTGCCGATCAGCGCGTTCCACCAATGACGCTTCTCGACGCGCGGCACAGGTGCTTTCAGGGCGACTGTCTGGACGGCATCGCCCGATGGCGAGCGGATCTCGATCCCCCCGTCGCGCCAGGTTCCGGTGAAGGTCGCAGGCGTGACCGTGACGGCGGGCGCGCTGCCCGGGCCGGGCAGGTCGTGGGCATAGGAGGTGTCGAGCCAGACCAGCAGGGTCAGCATCGGGAGCGAGGCGGCAAGGGTCGCCGGCAGGACAAGGCCGATATGCCGGAACGACGTCCGGAACAGATTCGCGATCAGCGGACCCGCATCGTCGAAATCGCCATCATGCTCGTTGAGCGCGCGCCGGGCGGCCTGTGCCTCGGTCTTGGCGGCCGCGATTCTCGATTGCGGCGACAGCGCCCAGTAGAGCAGCATGGACGCCCCCGCGCCGAGAAACGCCCACACGATGACCCGCCCGACCGGCGGAATGACACCGGCAAGCACGCCGTCCAGGGCCTCATAGAGCGGTGCCGGCAAGTCCAGAAAGCCCATGATATGCGCATTGCCTCCCGCGGATCAGGACGGCCCGGTGCCGGACGTCCGGGGCGCTTCGCCCTCGGCCGTCTGGGCGCTGGGGCCGCCGGTCCGGGCCTTCTTCCGGCGCAGCATCTTCCGCACGGGCCAGAACAGGACGAAACCCACCGCCATGGCGATGGCGACCACAAGCCCCCAGAGCGCGCCGAGCAGGCTGATGCCCGCACCGGGGCCGACATAGGCGGCGGCCGGGGCCGCCATCGCCATCAGGGCCGCAAGGGCTGTGAGCACGCAAGGGATCTGTCGTCTCATCGGGATGCCTCCTTTTCGTGAGTGAGCGTGGCACGGAAATCGGGAGAGAGCGTGGCCGGATCGATGCGCCGCCCCCAGGAGACGACCGGGGCGTAGGCACCGCCCTCCCCGTCCCTGACGGGATTGATGTATTCCCAGACGATGTTCCCGTCGCCGGTCACCTCGAGAAGCCGGCTGCCATTCGATTCCGTCACCAGCGTATTGCCGTTGGGCAGACGCTGGGCGCCCGACCGTATGGCACTGTCGAGGGGCTTGTCCGCGCTCCCCTTATAGGTCCAGCGGACCGCCATCGTTTCGGGGTCGAACTCGATGACCCGCGAGCTGTTGCCCTGCTCGAAGTTACCCAGATTGTCGAACATCAGGATGTGACCGTCCGGGAGAATGGTCGGGCTGTGCTGGCCGACCCAGGGCCCCCGCGTCGCCCAGGTCACCTTGCCCTCGTCCATGTCGACCACGGCGATGACGCCCATGTCGCGAAACGACACGAGCACGTCGCCCTCCTTGCCGAAGGGGAAGACCCGCGCCTTGTCCGCGTCGATATATTCGACCGTGTTGGTGTGCAGCGGATCGCCGAGCGAGAAGCTCGGAATGGCGTATAAGAAGGCCGCATAGGGCGAGGACAGCAGCGCATCGGTCAGCGAGACCTTGCGCGTCTCGCGCCCGTCGCCATCGAGCACCACGACGAAATCGTCGAGCCGCGGCTTGCCCAGCGCGTCGAACCCCTTGACCGGCTCGGAGGTGAAAGCATGGGTCAGCGCGAAGACCCGCCCATCGGGCGCCACGTCGAAATCGTGATGGGTCTGGCCGAAATAGCGCCAGACGACGTTGGAGTCCTTGTCGAGGCGGACCATGCCGTAGCCCCATGGCGTCTCGCCCGCGGCGATGTAGATCGCCAGCAGGTCGCCATTGGGCATGAGCCGGGCCTTGCGCATATAGGTCAGTTCGTCGCGCTGGGGCGAGGAGACCGGCGAGCTCTCGTCCCAGACCTCCGAGAAGGACTTGCGCCATTCGTGCACGACCTCTCCGGTCATGGAGACGAGCCGTGCGGCGGGCGCGTCGCCGGAGGTGTAGAGCGTATAGCCGCCAAAGGCGCGCTGCCGGTCGAAGGCGGTCACGCCGCTCGCATTGCCGCGCGCCTTTGTCCAGAGGTCGGTCCCGAACTTGTCCGCCGTCATCTCGCGCTGGGCAATCAGCGCCTGGCCCGCCGCATAGGCGTCATGCAGGACCTGGTAGGGAAACACCTTGCCGAGCACCACCAGAGCGCCGCCCACAAAGGCGAGAAAGACGATCATGGCGATGAAGATCGCCTGTCCGATCCGTTCGCCCGCGGATCCGCCCGCTGTCTCCTTGTCGTCTTGCGACACCGCAATGCCCGGCGAACCCGCCATATCCGGCTCCCTAGATCCCTGGACAAAAAAGTAATGTCGCGGCCGGCCTGCGTTTCATCTGAGGCATCCGCCTCGCGACCGTCATGGCGCCCCGGCTGCGCGAAGAAAAAGAGAGTTCGATCTTGCCGGAATACGCATGACGACACGGGAGTCGCCGCCAGATGCAAGGACCAATCCGCTTTTACTTACGGAAACACCCAATTGGGGCGAAATTCGTGCAGAGTACGGAAGATTTGATGACGCCCCGCCGCCGGACGCGAGAGCGGCCCGCCGACCGCCCGTCCCGATGGTGCCGCCCCGCAGGAAAGGCCTTGCCCGTCCTACCCATGAGGCGCAAAAGACGATATCATCCGCGCACGACGATAGTGTGCCGGTCCCATGCGGCCCGGCGACCGGGATGGCCGTGGCGGTATCCTTTGCGATGCCGGCCCTCCGCCGGTCTCGAACAGGTGCATGGACGGCACCGCACTGCTGACCCGAACCCGAGGGGACGTTTCGAGAATGACTGTCAGACCTTGCGTATTCATCCACACCAACGAGAAGCAGATCGTTGGCGCCCTGGTGTCCGCCTACTCGATGCGCCGCAGCTCCGCGAACGCCGACAGGTTCGACGTCAAGATCATCCACACCAAGGACCACTCGTTCCTTCACGAGCGCGAGGGCCAGTCCTTCCTGCGCGACGGAGGCCAGCGGGTCTGGAGCATGAGCGATCTCCAGTCCTTCACCCCGCTGCGCTTCATGCCGCCTGAGCTGATGGGCTATGAGGGCCGCGCCGTCGTCGTCGATCCGGATGTCTTCGCCGTTCATGGCGATGTCTACGAACTCCTGACCCGCGACATGCAGGGCAAGGCCATCGTCTGCCGCGACTATGACGGCAAGAAGGGTTTCGAGGACCGGTTCGCGAGCTCCGTCATGCTGCTCGATTGCGCCAAACTCACCCATTGGCGCACCGCCGAGCAGTTCGGCGAGCTGTTCGAGGGCAAGCGCGACTATCTCGACTGGGTGTTCCTCAAGCTGGAGCCGCGCGAGACCATCGGGCTTCTGGAGCATGAATGGAACGACTTCGACAACCTGACCGAGACGACGAAGTTCCTGCACAATACCGACCGCACGACCCAGCCCTGGAAGACGGGTCTGCCCATCGACTTCATCCGCCGCCGCTCGCAGACCAAGTTCAAGCCGCTGAAGCTGAAGAGCTGGGCGCGGCTCATCAGGCACGGAATGCTCGGCGAGAAGAACGCGCCCGACACCTATGACCGTCACCCCGACAGCCGCCAGGAGCTCTTCTTCTTCGAGCTTTTGGGCGAATGCCTCGATGAGGGCATCGTCACCGAGGACATGCTGCGCGAGGAGATCGGGCGCAACCATGTGCGCCCGGACGCCTTCGAGTTGCTCGACCGCGCCTCGAAATCGGCTGCCGCCTGAGCGGACCCGGAGCCCGGAAAAGCCGGCATGGCCGACGGTCCGGGGTCCGTCGCGATCAGACGAGCAGGACCGCGCTCTGCAGGTGCCCCTCGAGGAACAGGGTCGGCGTCACGCTGCCCAGGAACTCGTCGGTCGCGGTCCGGCTGCCCGGAAAGGTCGTCGAGCCGTAATCGTCGAGCACGATGAGACCGCCCTTGACCATGCGCGGATAGAAGAAGCGCAGGCTGTCGAGCGTCGGCTGATAGAGATCGACGTCGAGATGCACGAGCGAGAATCGCGCATCCGACGGAAGCGCGCCGTCGAACACCTCCGGTATCCACCCCTTGTGCAGGGCAACGAACGGATAGGGCGCGAGCACCTGCTGCACGGCGTCGAAGTCGGACGCGAATTTCTGCTTCTGCCGCTCCGTCTCGGTGGGATCGGTGTCGCCCCGAAGGCGGCGATCCTCCGCCGTCTTGTCCGACAGGCCCCCCTCGAAGGAATCGAAGACGCGAAGCGTGCCCGTCCAGTCGGCCTCCTTCAGGAGGCCCGCCATGAGATAGGTGGAATGCCCTTTCCAGCAGCCGCACTCGACAATATCGCCCGGCAATCCCTTCTTGAGAACGTGCCCGACCGCCTGGTAGAGGGAGAAAAACCTGTTCTGCTTGAGGAAGTTGTCTGTCGACCCCGTCGCCTCGAGCGCCCCGAAATACCGGTCCAGATAGTCATTGCCGCCGGCCATGCGTTCGTAATAGCGCACGATCTCGCGGGTATTCACTAATGCCTCACCCTCGCCCCGTCGTTTCGTCAAAAATCTACCGAATATGTTCACGTAATTCTCCAACACATATTACTTATACCTTGAGAAAAGCAGAGAAACCGAATGGCGAAAGCGTGCCTCTCAAGACTTTTTCAACCGACAACCTATATTCACCCTTACGGCCAACTTGGCAAGTCTGATTGCGTCGGAGCAGCGACCAGACTACCTTCGCGCTGGAATCCTGTGAAATACCGAGCATTGGGGGGACAATGACCAGCATCGCAGACGGACGCGAGCGTGCCCGGTTCACGCCAGAACCGTTTCCGGTCTTCGTTATCGACAACGCGCTGGACGAGGATGCCTATCGGGACCTGGCGAACGCCTTTCCGAGCCTCGAGGAGGTGTCGATGGAGGACGGTCCTGTCGCCAACAACACGAACTATACGCGCTCGGCCCCACATGTGATCGACAATCCGGTGTTCGACGAGCGTTGGCGCCGTTTCTTCCGGCACCATGTCTCGCCCGATTTCTGGCATGAGATCCTGCCGCTGGTGGGAGACGCGATCCTGTCGGTCCACTCCGATATCGAGGAGCGCGCGGGCCGCCCGCTGTCGCAGATGTCGGTCGCGATGCGCGGCTCGCCGGACGCCGAAACGAGCGACATCCGGCTCGACTGCCAATTCGCCATGAACTCGCCCGTGACGGAGGCCTCCACGGTCCGGGCGCCGCATATCGACCATCGCAGCAAGATCTTCAACGCCCTGCTCTATTGCCGGCCGCCGGAGGACGACACGCCGGGCGGCGAGCTGGAGATCTTCCGCTTCCGGGGCAAACCCGCATACCGGCCGGAGGGGCGCACGGTCCTGTCGACGCGGATCGAGGCCGTCCAGACCGTGCCCTATCGCGCGAACACGCTGGTGCTCTTCGTCAACTCGCCGCTGAGCGTCCATGGCGTGACGCCACGGCCGGTCACGCCGCATGCCCGGCGTTACATCAACTTCCTGTGCGAGTTCCGGGAACCGCTCTTCGAGCTTCCGAAGACGCCGCTATGGCGCTGGAAGGGCGAGCTGATGCTCGACCGGCTGCGCCATGCCGGGCGGGCGTCGCCATGACGCAGGGCGCGCGGACGGACGGGGGCCCGGATCAGGCCCTCTCTGCCTGCGGCTGTGGCTGCAGGGTCGTGCCGTTTCCGGGCGCATAGAGCCACGGGCTCTGGCGTGGGCTGGCCGATGCCTCCCTGAGACAGGCATTCAGGGTCTCGAAATAGTCGAGACGCTCCATCAGCCCGTCGCAGAACGCGATATCCTCTGCACTCATCTCGGTGCGGTAGCCGCCAGCCTTGCCCTGACGGACCTTGAAGCTGTTGGGATCCTTCGGATCGCCAGGCGTCAGGATATCCCCGTAGCGCTCGCTGTACTCGCCGCGCGCCTCGCGCTCGCGCATCCGCTCCAGCCGGCACTCCTCGACGGCCTTGCCGACCGCAGCGCTGGAGCGCTGAGCCCCGAAGAACGCCGCGATTCCGGCCAGCGCGTCTTCCGTGTCGGCGCGCAGATGCTCGTAGGTCGCGATCCCCATGAACGGCTCGGCGCGCGCCTGCTGCGCCCAGAAGAGATTGTAGCGGATGATGGTCTCGATCCCCATGGCGGGATCGCGCACGAGGTCGCCGAGACTGTCGAGCTGGCGACCTTCCCGCTTGAGGTGGGAATGATAGGCGGAGACGACCACGTCGCGCGGGTCGCGCACCAGCACTAGAACATGGCGGTAGCGCCGCGGCACGCGGCGGTCGCGCTCGGTGAGGACGGTCGGCTGCTTGTAGTTGGCGTGGAAATAGCGCGCCGGGATATCGAGTTCGTCGAGCATGACCCGGAGCCAGGTCCGCCCGGATTTCGGAAAGGACAGCACGAGATTGTCACGCAGGAACAGGCGCTGCTCGACCTGCAGCCAGTCCTTCACAGAGGCAATCGGATTACGCATATGAATGTCCCGGATCGAGTCCTTGGCGGTTTCGGATCTGGGCTCCAACATACTGTTTGGTTTATGCGGGCGTAACCCGTCCACGAGGAATTTTTGGAAAACGGTGCGTGGGCGGACAATCCAGAGAGCCCGATACTCCTTTACGCCCGGGACCCGTACGACTAAACCTCAAGAGACATTGTCCTTGCCGGCCACGCGACGGGAGAGGCCATTTGAGCCCTTCGATCTCCGCTATCGTGCGCACACGCATTGCGCATACCGATATCGATGCCGCACCGATTGCCGGGCCCTGCTTCGTCCTGGGCTCGGCTCCCGGCGCCGCCGGACTGCCGAGCTCCGGCGGCCCCTGGACGCTCATTACCGTGAACGCCTCCCAGGTCATCGCCGAGGCATGGGGTCGGTCCACACCCGACATCGCGGTCATGAGCGACCAGATGCTCGGCACCTCGCCCGCAAATCTCGCCGCCAAGGAGGCCCTTCAGGGCCGCGGCTGCGGCACGCTCGTCCTTATCACCCGGAAATACACCCTGGACGACAGCGTCCAGCGCCTGCGCGACATCGGCTATGGCTGGAAGAGGCTCGCCCCCATCGATCACTGGCAGCGCTCCAAGATCGTCTGGCGCGTGACGGGCGAATATCTCGCCGCCGGCAGCGGGGGCGAGAAGGTCTCCACCGGGTTCTTCGCCATCTTCCTCGCCCGCCATCTCGGCGGCGCGCCCATCGTGGCGGACGGTTTCTCGCTGTCGAAGCACGGCCATGGCTACAATCAGTTCGCCCATCACCGCGAACACATCGAAACGGACACATCCGCGCTCGCCGCGATGCACCGGCTCTCCGGCATCTATGCGTGCGGTCCCGATTTCGCTGAGGAATCCGGCCTCCCGGCCTACGGATCGGCGGGCCGCTAGGGTCTGGCGGGCCACGAAGGCGCCCCTACGCCCCGACCTCCAGACCCTCGAGCACCGCCCGTGCACGCTGGGACCAGCTATGTTCGGCGGTGAAGGCAGAACGTGCGCGCCCGCCCAGCCGTGCACGCAGGCCGGCATCGTCGCGCAGGCGCACAAGCGCCTCCACCCAGGCCTCCGCATGGTCGGGATCGCGCAGGAGCGCCGTCTCCCCGTCGTCGAGGATCTCGCGCAGCGCCGGCAGGTCGGAGCTGACGATCGCCTTGCCGTGCGCCATGTACTCGAAGATCTTCAGGGGCGACATCCAGCGTGCGATATCGGCTCCGTTGCCCGCGCACACGGAGCGCAGATAGGGAGCCAGCACCACATCGAAGGCCTGGATGAACCGGACCGCCTCCGCATGCGGCCTGTGGCCGTGAAAGGTAACGTTGCCGCATGACGACAACGTCCGGCGCCAGCGCTCCACATCCTCCGCCAGCCCGCCGACGATATGGAAATCGGCCCATGGGCACAGCGGCGCAATGGCCGCGATGATCTCCATGCCCTTGCCGGGATAGAGATGCCCCACATATCCCACCGACAGGCGACCGTCCCCGGCTGCCGGCAGCGCGACCGGATCCGGGCCGTCCGCCCCCTCCCCGGGATCGTCCGCACCGTCATGGGCGACGACAATCGCATCCTCCAGCGCGGGGAAGCGTTCGAGAAACGCCGCCCGCAGGGCATGGGAGATCACCACGAGACGGCGGAAACAGGGCTCCTCGACAAGCGCGAGAAAGGCCTCTCGGCGGGCTGCCGTGACGTCGTCGAGCGAGACATGCGCCTCGAACACCGTCGGCAGACCGCGGCGGGCGGCCGCAAGGCTGCTATACACATACCGGCTGTAGACGAGATCGGCACCGCTGCCAGCGGCATGGCGCAAGGCGAACCGGGAGAACAGTTTCGCGCCGACAATCTTGGGCACATGGCGCAACCGCACCTGGGACGACATGCCGTAATAGCGCCTGATCCGTCCCTCGCGGATCGGATCGACCGGCAACAGGCCCGGCGTGACGAGCGTCACCTCCTCGCCATTGCCGGCGAAGGCCTCGCACATCCTGGCGACATGGACGGTATTCGCGCCCGGACCGGGCATTGCAATGTCGTGAACATAGGTCAGGCGCATGCCGGCTGCCCCACCCCCTTCGCCCAGGCCGGCCCCCTCGGGCGAAGGCAGCGATGATCGCGAGGCCCGACGCCGCGCGAAACGGCCGACACGCGCTGGCCCGACGCCCGCGCCCGCTGATTGAGAAGCCTATCCATGTCCCTGCTTTTACAGTACCGCGTTCCTCGCGGCCACGGCTCAGGCGGCATTTTCGACCGGACCGTGCGCGCAAGGGCGGGAACGGGTCCGAGGGGGCGCCCCGGACCCGGCCAGCACGGCTCAGCTCAGCCGGCGTACTCCGCGTCGCTGACCTTCTCCAGCCATGTGACGGTCGAGCCGTCCTGGCTCTCCTGGATGGCGATGTGGGTCATGGCGACATCCGGGGCGGCGCCGTGCCAGTGCTTTTCACCGGCCGGGAACCAGACGACGTCGCCGGGGCGGATCTCCTCCACCGGCCCGCCTTCGCGCTGGACGCGCCCCACGCCCTGGGTGACGATCAGGGTCTGGCCGAGGGGATGTGTGTGCCATGCCGTGCGCGCGCCCGGCTCGAAGGTGACGGTGGCACCGACGACGCGGCCGGGCTCTTCGGCCGAGAAGAGCGGATCTATGCGGACGCGGCCGGTGAAATACTCCTCCGGCCCCGGTGCCGATGGTTGGGTGCCAGCTCGTGTGATTTTCATGGGACAGGCCTCTCCGTGCTCGCTTGGGTGCGTGATCTTCGTCGAAAGGTAATGCAATCGGGCGCCTCGTTAACAGGGCGCTCCGTCCTGGTTCATATGAGCGACGGTCGCCGGCACGCCGCCATCCGCATCCCGCGCGGGCGTCACCCCGCCCACAGGGCGAGAGTCGCCTCGGCGAGGCAATCGGGATCGTCCGTGCCGTCGCCGGGGGCGAGCCGTGGCCAGTCCGCCATCTGGTGGCGGAACCATGTTTCCTGGCGCTTGGCATAGCGACGCGTGCGGGTCTGGGCCTCGCGGATGGCCTCGTCGAGGGAGAGCGCGCCGGCGAGATGGCGCGCCAGCTCCGGCACGCCGATGGCCTTCATGACCGGCCGGTCCTCGGGCAATCCCCGCGCCATGAGCGCCCGCACTTCCGCGAGCGCGCCCTCCTCCACCATATGCGAAAAGCGGGCCTCGATCCGACGGTGAAGCCGGGCACGCTCGGGCGCCAGCACCACGCGGCGGACCGCGACACCGGCCAGGAGCCCGCCCCGCGCCGGCGCGTCGTGCCAGTCCGCGAGCGGCCGCCCCGTCGCCTCCAGCACCTCCAGCGCGCGCACGATGCGCTGGGCATCGGAGGGACGCAGCATGGCCGCGGACCGGTCGTCGCGCGCGGCAAGCTCGTCGTGGAGCCGCTCAGCCCCCCGCTCGGCAAGCGCGGAACGCCACCGGGCGCGGACTTCATCCGGAATGTCGGGAATGGCCGACAAGCCCTCCTCGAGACTCCTGAAATAGAGCCCGGTGCCGCCGACCAGCACCGGCGTGGCCTCAGCCGTCCACAGCTCGTCGAGAACCGCCCCGGCCTCCTCCAGCCACCGCCCCGCCGAATAGGTCTCCTCGCCCCCACATGGCCGTAGAGACGGTGCGGCACGCGCGCCTCATCGGCCCTGGAGGGGCGCGACGTCACGATGCGCAGATCGCGGTAGACCTGCATGGAATCCGCGTTGACGACAGTGCCGCCCTCCCGTTCGGCAAGGCGCATCGCCAGCGCCGACTTGCCGCTCGCCGTCGGCCCTGCGATAAGGATGGCCTGCCGAATTGTCTTGTGCGCCTGCCTACCCATATGTCCTGCGTGTTGCCTGCGCTGGTGCGCACACCCCTTATGCCGGATCGTGAGAGTAATGGATACCGACCTGATTCTGATTGCCAAGCCGTCGAGCCAAGCCCTTGAAAAGACTCTCGTCGAGGAGGTCTCCACCGCCATCGGCGCGCACCAGCCCAACTGGCTCGCCGAGGGCGAGGCATGCGAGTGGCCCCTGCCCGGCCTCGCGCCCGGCGACCATGGCGAGCTGGAGACAATCGCGCGCGGGATCGTCGGCGACCGCCCGGTCGATGTCGCGGTTGTGCCGACGCCCAAGCGGCGCAAGCGCCTGCTGATCGCCGACATGGATTCCACCATTATCGGCCAGGAATGCATCGACGAGCTGGCGGCCGCCGGCGGCGTGGGCGACGAGGTCAAGGCGGTCACCGAGCGCGCCATGCGGGGCGAGCTGGAGTTCGAGGATGCGCTGCGCGGCCGCGTGGCGAAGCTCGCGGGGCTGCCCGCCGGCATCATCGACGAGCTGATCGCAAACGCCATCACCGTCAATGACGGCGCGGCCTGCCTTGTGGAGACCATGAAGAGCTTCGGCGCCATGACGGCGCTCGTCTCCGGCGGCTTCGTGCAGTTCGCCCGCCATGTCGCCGGCCAGACGGGCTTCGAGCACGTGCAGGCCAACAGCCTGGTGATCGAAAACGAGACACTCAAGGGCACGGTTGAGGAGCCCATTCTGGGACGCGACGCCAAGCTCAAGGCCCTGCGGTCGCTGTGCGAGACGCACGGGCTGGAACTCGACGAGGCCATCGCCGTCGGCGACGGCGCCAACGACCTCGCCATGATCGAGGCGGCCGGCATCGGCGTCGCCTATCACGCCAAGCCCGCCCTGCGCGAGGCGGCCGACGTCCGCATCGACCACGGCGACCTCACGGCCCTGCTCTATATCCAGGGCTACCCGCGGCGCGATTTCCGGCGCTGACCGACGGCCCTTCGGGCGCTCTGAAAACGCGGCCTATACCGCGACGGGGGCGGCGATGTGGGGATGGGCCTCGTAGCCGGCAATCTCGATATCGTCGAAGCGGAAGTCCTCGATCACGCGCACATCGCGCCTGAGGACGAGGCGCGGCAACGGCAGCGGCTCGCGGGAGAGCTGCTCGCGCGCCTGCTCGACGTGATTGAGATAGAGATGGGCATCGCCGAATGTGTGCACGAACTCGCCCGGCTTCAGCCCCGTCACATGGGCGACCATATGGGTGAGCAGCGCATAGGAGGCGATGTTGAACGGCACGCCGAGGAAGATGTCTGCGGAGCGCTGATAGAGCTGGCAGGAGAGCCGGCCATCGGCGACATAGAACTGGAACAGGCAATGGCATGGCGGCAGCGCCATCCGGTCGACATCGGCCGGGTTCCAGGCCGACACGATCAGCCGGCGCGAATCGGGTGTCGAGCGGATCGCCGCGATGACATCGGCGATCTGGTCGATGGTCCGCCCGTCGGGCGCGGCCCACGAGCGCCACTGCCGGCCATAGACGGGCCCGAGATCGCCGGTCTCATCGGCCCATTCGTCCCAGATGCTGACACCGTTCTCCTTCAGATAGGCGATATTGGTATCGCCCCGAATGAACCAGAGAAGCTCGTGGATGATCGAGCGCAGGTGCAGCCGCTTCGTCGTCACCACGGGGAAGCCCGCGGCGAGATCGAAGCGCATCTGGTGGCCGAAAACCGACAATGTGCCCGTTCCTGTGCGGTCATCCTTGCGGATGCCGGTCTCCAGGCAGCGGCCGAGCAGGTCGAGATACTGTCTCATGGGTTTCAGGATAGACGATTCTGACCCGCCCTGGCGAACGGCGCGCATGCGATTTCAACGCCTCTCGCAGCAAAGCGGGTGCGCGCCGACCTTGCCCTATGGCCTCAAGCTTGCATTTTGCCGACGCAGGCCACGATACTCGGATCGCCCACCGGCACGGACCGCCCGGACCGTGCCCTCCAATCAAACGGGGAAAACGCCTACCATGTCCGTCATCAGCCACATCACGCTCGGAACCAACGACAAGGACCGCTCGGCGAAGTTCTACGATGCCGTTCTCGGCGCCATAGGCTTCTCCAGGCTGCCCAAGCCGCCGGAGAAGCCCCTGGCCTACGAGCGCGACGGAGGGATGCCGACCATCTATATCTACACGCCCGCCGACGGCCGGCCCGCGACCTGGGGAAACGGCACGCATGTCGCCTTCGTCGCGGAGACGAGGGCCGCCGTCCATGCCTTCCACGAACAGGCCCTGAAATTCGGCGGGATGAGCGAGGGTGAACCCGGACCGCGCGCCCATTACGGCGAGAACTATTACGCCGCCTATGTCCGCGATCCCGATGGGAACAAGCTGCAGGCCGTCTGCTATTCCAGCGAGTAGTGTCGCGCGGACGCCCGACGCAGCACATCGGCGCCGCCAATGGCAAAGGGGGCTTTAAACCGCGACGGGATCCGCCTATATTGCAGATGTCAGCCGACGGGCTGGCTATGGCGATAAATGGACGTTGGAATAAGCCCATCGGACCCGGGGGCAGTACCCGGCACCTCCACCAAATGCCACCGGCCGCAGCCGGGCCAGAGGCATCTGATGGGGGTGAAACAGGATCGACGAGGGTGTAAAGAGCGGTCCTTCGCCCGGTGGGACTCGCCGTTATCGGGTCACAACAATAGTTGCCAACGACAACTATGCTCCGGTGGCCCAGGCTGCGTAATGCAGCTTAGGTACCGAAATTCAAGTCCCAGGCTGTAGCAGGTCTGGGCGGGGTTCGGCGGGCACCTGGCAACAGAAGCCCCCATTTTATCTCCGGGCCGCCATGTCGCGGCCCCGATTCATTCCCATATGTGCAAAAAGCACGGAAAGCCGGTTATTTCAGCCGTCTCGACGTGTAGAATGGGCGACAAGGCGATTCTGGATCGTGCCGGCCGCCGCTGAAGGGCCGGCCTGAACCCCAAGGAGTTCGAGGGCCTGAGATGTCTGAGGATCTGATGCGCTACGACCTGCTCGCCCAGGATGCCCTGCGCGGCGTCGTACGGGCAGCGCTCAGGCGTGTCAGCCGGGTCGGCCTGCCGGGCGAGCACCATTTCTACATCGCCTTCGATACCAACCACCCCGGGGCCCGCCTCTCCGACCGCCTGCGCAAGAAATACCCCAAGGAGATGACCGTCGTCCTCCAGCATCAGTTCTGGAACCTGCAGGTGACGGAAGAGCGGTTCGAGGTGGAGCTCTCCTTCGACAACATCCCGGAAAAGCTCGTCGTTCCCTTCGCCTCCGTGAAGGGGTTCTTCGACCCGTCGGTGCAGTTCGGGCTGCAGTTCGAGGTCCTGGAAGCCAACGAGAATGCCGAGGGCGAGGCTGGCGAGACCGCCGGCAAGGACGAGACCGCGCCCGGCCAGCCCGCGGCGGCGACCGCACCCAAGCCTCCCGCCGCGCCCTCCGATGCGTCCGGCACGCCGGACAACGATACCGAGGAGCAGCCGGACAGCCCCGCAAAGATCGTCCAGCTCGACGCCTTCAGGAAAAAGTGATCCCGATCGCCCCCCGCGCTTTGTGACTTGCCGCAAGGCGGTGCCGGGGAGTACGCTTGCAGCTTACGGGCAAAAGGGCGGCTGGAGCGTTTCCCGCATCTCCTCGGAGGCGGAAGATGGCGCTCCGTACCGCTATCTGGCTTTATGGGGATCCTCATGACGGTCGGGGTTGAACGCATCGCTCCCATGTCACGGACCGCACGCTGCACAGGGCGGGCAAGGCTTTGCGGATCGGCGCTTCTCGCGGCCCTTGCCCTGGTCTTGTGCACGCCGCCGGCCGAGGCCGGGGACCGCACGCCGGGCAGCGCCACCGTGCTCCCCCGCGCAAAGCCCGAGACGGCGGCGCTCGAAAGCAGTACTCCGACGATCTCCCCCGACGCCCCCGCCAAGGAACTCTTCGGCGCGGCGGACGGCCCGGCTCAGCTCAAGCCCAGCGCCATCGGCAGCTATGCGCGCGGCTGCCTCGCCGGCGGCGAGGCCCTGCCGACCGACGGGCCGGGCTGGCAGGCCATGCGCCTGTCGCGCAACCGAAACTGGGGCCACCCCGCCCTCATCGCCTATATGGAGCGCTTCGCTCGCGACGCGCGTGCCGACGGCTGGCCGGGCCTGCTCGTCGGCGACATTGCCCAGCCGCGCGGCGGGCCCATGCTGTCCGGCCATGCGAGCCACCAGATCGGCCTCGATGTCGATATCTGGCTGCGCCCCTCCCCCGGCCGGACCCTGACGCGGGCGGAACGCGAGAAGATCAGCTCCACATCGGTGATCGCCAGCCGCACCGAGATCAATCCGGACGCCTGGACGACCGACCATGCGCGCCTCATCAAGCGCGCCGCCTCCTACGACGAGGTCGCGCGGATCTTCGTCCACCCGACCATCAAGAAAACCTTGTGCGACTGGGCGACCGGCGACCGCTCCTGGCTCAACAAGATCAGGCCGTGGTACGGCCATCACTACCATTTCCACGTCCGGCTCAAATGCCCGCCCGGCAGCACGGGCTGCAAGGACCAGGCACCGCCCCCGCCGGGGGACGGGTGCGACGCGAGCCTCGCCTGGTGGCTGTCGGACAAGCCCTATGCGCCGGACGACCAGAAGCCGGCCCCGCCGCCGCCTCCGATGAAGCTCTCCAAGCTGCCATCGGCCTGCCGCACGGTCCTGGTCGCCGAGTAAGCCGGCACGGGCTGCGTATTGCACGATTCTTGCATCGCAACGTGAACGACATCACCGCCGCTCGGCCCACCGGTGGGCGCCTGCCCGCCTGTGACCGACGCATTCGAGGCTCCGCACCGCCGGCGACAGCAATGACCAAGCCCCCTTCCCCGACCTCGCAGAACGATACGGTGCTCCTGCTCGGCAATTACCGGCCGAGCCTCGCCGCCATCCGGGCTCTCGCCGCAGACGGACGCCGCCTGGTCCTCGGCCTCGGCGCGAACGAGCCGGGCATCGAGTGGTCACGCCATGTGAAGGACATCTGGCAGCACCCCCGGCTCGACGAGGGGGACGGCGCCGCCTTTCTCGCCGCCCTGAAGGCGTTCCTCGCGCAACGAAACGACATCGGCACGCTCCTGCCCGTCTCCGACGAGATGGTGCTCTTTGTCGCCCGGCATCGCGGCGAGATCGCCCCGCTCGCCAGGATCGCCTCGCCGGCGGCCGACATCGTGCTGGCCTGCGCCGACAAGGTGGAGAGCCTCACCCTGGCCCGCACGCATGGCGTGGCGACCCACCCCTTCGCCGTGGTCCACGACCGCGAGGAGCTGTTTTACGACGCCGAGCGCATCGGCTATCCCCTCGCCCTGCGCCCGCTCACGCCCGGCCTCAAGCTGTTCGGGCAGAAGGCCCTCATCCTCGAGGACCGGGCGGCGCTGGAGACGGCCTTTACCGCATGGCCGGCAGAGCATGCCTGCCTCCTCCTGCAGCGCTTTGCGGACGGCCAGCGGCACAATCTCTATTTCGCCGCCCGCAAGGGCGAGCTCGTCGCCTGCGTGGAAAGCCTCATCCTGCGCACCAACGCGCCGGATGGCACGGGCACGTCCGTTCTGGAGCGTACGGTCGAGCCGACGCCAGCGCTGGTGGAGGAAACACGCCGACTGACCGCCGCGCTCGACTATACGGGGGTGGGCTTCACCCAGTTCATCGTGGCGCGCGACGGCCGGAGCTCGTGCTTCCTGGAGATCGACGCGCGCATGTCGGCCAATCTCGCCGTGCCCGAACAGTCCGGCGTGCCGCTGACGAGGCTCGCGCTCGCCCTCGCCGACGGCGGGACCGCCCCCGAGGCAGGCGAGGCATTCGCCTATCGCCGGGACCGCCTCTATGCCTGGACCTTCGGCGATCTCTCGGGGCTCAAGCGGGCCATGCTCGACCGCAAGGTCTCGCTTGCCGGCGCCCTCGGCCTGTCCGCGCGCATCGCGGCGGCCGCCATCCGCGCCGACGGGCACCTCACATGGTCCCTCCGCGACCCCATGCCCACCGTGGCCATGTTCGCCTACGGCCTGTTCGGCATCACGATCCCCGCCCAGATCCTCCAGGGCTCCCACCTCATCGACACCACGGCCGGCACGCTGTGACGATGCTGAAGGACCACGCCGCCGCATCCTCGCCGGCACGCAGGGACACGCCGCCCGCCCGGGGCGCAGTGTCCTTCTGCTCGGCAACTACCGGCCGAGCCTTGTCATTGCCCGCGCACTCGCCGCCGAGGACCGGCCCGTCGTGATGGGGCTCGGCATGGGCGAGCCGGGCAGCGAGCTCTCCCGCCATGTCCGCGAGGTCTGGCACCATCCCCATCCCCGCCTCGACGGCGGCGCGCCCTTTTTACGCGCGCTGCGTACGCTTGTGGACAAGCGCGGCGACATCAGCGCCCTGTTCCCCGTATCGGAGGAGATGGTCGTCTTTCTCGCCCGTCACCGTGCTGCGCTCGACGATCGGGTCGCCGTCGTCTCCCCCTCGCCGGAGGTGGTCGAGACCTTCACCGACAAGACGCAGAGCCTGGAGCTCGCCCGTTCCGCAGGGATCGCCACGGATCCCTTCGCCATCGTCCACGGCATGGATGCGCTGCGCACCGCGGCGGCGGAGATCGGCTATCCGCTGACCGTGCGCCCCCTCGCGCCGGGCCTCAGGCTCCTGGACCGCAAGGCGGTGATCCTTCAGAGCGCTGAGGCGTTCGAGACAACGTTCGGCGGCTGGCCGGAGGGCCATGACCGGCTTCTCGTGCAGCGCTTCGCGACGGGGCCGCGCCACAACCAGTATTTCGCCGCCCGCAACGGCAGGCTCGTCGCCTGCGTCGAGACCCGCATCCTGCGCACCAATGCCCATGACGATACCGGCCTTGCCGTGCTCGGCGAAACGGTGGAGCACACGCCGGCGCTCCTTGCCGATACCGCCCGGCTCGTCGGCGCGCTCGACTATACGGGTGTCGGCGTCACGCAGTTCATCGTCTCCCCGGACGGCCGCCATCACTGCTTCCTGGAGCTCAATCCGCGCATCGGCGGCGCCCATGCCGCACCGGAGGCGGCCGGCCTGCGCCTGAGCCGGCTGGCGCTCGCCCTGGCAGACGGCGCGGACCCGACGGAGGACTGGCGCAGCTTCGCCTATCCGGCCGGCCTCACCTATGTGTGGACCTTCGGCGACATTTCGGGGCTGAAGCGCTCGCTCGCCGACCGCGCCATCGGACCCGTCGCGGCGCTTGGCCGGCTCTGCCGGATCCTCGCCGACGCGATCCGCGCCGACGCCCATCTCACATGGTCGCTGCGCGATCCGCTGCCGACGGTGGCCATGTTCGTGAACGGCCTCTTCCGCGTCGCCCTGCCGCCCTGGGGCCGCCGCGAGGCCGGGGCGGACCGGTCTCCGGCAGATCCCTAGATCAGGCTTCTCAGGACGAGCACGAGGCCGAGCACGCCGAGGACAGTGAGCACGAAGCGCCGGAACTGGTCCGGGCTCAGTCGCCCACGCATGCGGCCGCCGATCCAGATGCCGGCATAGCTCGGCACGAGGCCCGCGACCGATACGGCGAGCTCGTGCTCCCCGAACAGCCCGATCCGCGACAACCCCACGGCCATGACGAGGCTCGACAGGGTGAAGGACAGGTTGACCGCCTGCACGAAGCGCTTCGGATCGAGCCGGAGCGCCAGCATATAGGGAACGACGGGCATCACCTGGGACCCGGTCAGCCCGTTGATGACGGCGGTCGCGAAGCCGACGGGGGCGCGCAGCAACCGTTCTGGCCCCGGCGCCAGTCGAAACTCCGGCTGGGCGAGCGCGACCGCCGCATAGGCGCCGAGCACGAGCCCCAGCACCACCGTCGCGACCGCCCCGTCGATCCAGGCGAGCAGGGCCAGCCCCGCGACAATGCCCGGGATCTGCGCGGCATAGAGCGGCCAGAACCGCCTTGCCGTCTCCTTGAGGTGACCGGACGACAGGATGAGGAAGATATTGGCGACGACAGACGGGATGATGACCAGCGCCAGCGCGTCCTTGAGGCCGAGGGCGAGAACGAGGATCGGCAGGCAGGTCGTGGAGAAGCCGAGGCCGCTCGCCCCCTTCACGAAGCCGGCGGCGAGATAGGCCAGCGCGACAACGATGATCTGGCCTGCCTCCAACGCCCCCGCTCCGTCATGCTGCTATCGGCGCCCTACCTCCCGGTCGGTGTCCCAGAAGGGCCTGTAGGCTTCCTTTAACGCCTCGTCGCGGGAAATGCCAATATCCTGAAGCTGCTCTTCGGTCATATCGAGCAGGGCGCGGCGGCTGCGGCGCCGCGCGCGCACCGTCTCGAGCCGCGCAAAGACCCCGGACATGGCAGCCTTCGGCCGGGGCGCCCAGGATGAGGTTTCGCGAATATATCCCCATATTGTATCGATTGAACCCATTTCAGTCTCCAATTCAGGAAGCAATCATGGCAAATTGTCCCCGCATGATGTGATGCATTGACTCATCCCGATTGGCAACATAGAGAATTGTCACTATGACAAATTGGCTTCCAGACCTGACGCACGGCACGGGCCCCCTCTATCTCCGGCTCGCCGACCGGATCGAGAAGGACATCGAGGCGGGCGTCCTGGCCGCGGGCGCGAAGCTACCGCCGCAGCGCAATCTCGCCTTCGACATCAATGTCACGGTCGGCACGGTGAGCCGCGCCTATGCGCTGGCCCGCGAGCGCGGCCTCGTCGCCGGCGAGGTCGGGCGCGGAACCTATGTGCTCCAGCACGACGAGGCGTCGCCCGGCACGGCCGCGCCCCTGCCGCCGTTCCTTGCCGGCACGCGCGGCCCCGCACCGGTGCCCGGCAAGCTGCGCATGGACTCCACCGCCGCGCCCGAGGTCGGCCAGACGGAGACCATCGCCCGGCTGACCGGCGAGATCGCCCGCCAGCACCCGGAGGAAAGCCTCGACTATGTGCGCGCGCCCGAGCGCGACTGGCTCAAGGCCGGCAGCCGATGGCTGGCAGGCGACGGCTGGACGCCGGACGAGGACACGGTCGTGCCGACGCTCGGCGGACATGCGGCAATCCTCGCCGTGATCGCCGCGATGACGGTGCCCGGCGACAAGGTCGTCTTCGAACAGCTCACCTTCTCCTCCGTCGCCCGCAGCGCGAACCTTATCGGCCGACGCCCGATGGCCATCGACACCGACACGGACGGCGCGGATCCGGAGGACTTCGAGCGGATCTGCGCGCAGCAGCATCCCAAGATCGCCTTCCTCATGCCCTGCCTGCAGAACCCCACGCTGACCGCCCTGCCGGAAGCCAGGCGCCGCGACATTGTTGCCATTGCCCGCAAATACAATGTCTGGCTGATCGAGGACGGCGTCTATACGGCTCTCCTGGAGAACCAGCCCGTGCCAATCGCCGCGCTCGCGCCGGAGCGGACCTTCTATATTGGCAGCCTGTCCAAGGCGGTCGCTGCCGGCATCCGCGGCGGCTGGGCGGCCTGCCCGCCCCATTTCGCGCCCCGCGTACAGACCGCCTACAAGATGCTGACGGGCGGCAAACCGTTCCTGCTGGCCGAACTCGCGGCACGGCTTGTCCTGTCGGGCGAGGCCGACGACATCCGCAGCCGGGTGCGCGCGGAGATCGCAGCACGCGAGACCATGGCGCGCGAGGCCTTTGCGGGGCTCGACTTCTCCTCCCATCCAAGCGCCCCGTTCCTGTGGATGAAGCTTCCCGAACCGTGGCTCTCCGGCACCTTCAAGAACGCAGCGGCGAACGAGGGCGTGCTGATCGACGACGAGGACGAGTTCAAGTGCGGGCGCACCGACCGCACCTTCCACCGCGCCCGCATCGCCTTTTCCGCCCCCGCATCGCGCGACGGCGTCGCAAAAGGCTTCGCGAAGCTCCGTGCCCTGCTCGACAGCGGCATAGCGGGCTATGACAGCTTCGGGTAACGGGCCGCGCCATCGCACCACACCCGCGGGACACTGCGACACCTGCCCCCCTGACAAGCCGGGGTAGGCGTGCTAAGCCCATGGTCTCGCTCCCGTCCTCAGGGCGGGATCGACCCACCAGACCAGCCAGACAGGTGACCCCCGAGCAATGACCACGACGCGGACCGAGACCGATTCCTTTGGGCCCCTCGAGGTGCCGTCCGACAAGTACTGGGGCGCGCAGACCCAGCGTTCGCTGAAAAACTTCAAGATCGGCGGCGAGACCATGCCGACGCCGCTCATCCGCGCGCTCGGCGTCATCAAGCGCTCCGCCGCGCTCGCCAATATCGCTCTGGACAATATCGACCCCAAGGTCGGCGAGACCATCGCGGCCGCCGCGCTCGAGGTCGCGGAGAACAAGCTCGACGACAATTTCCCGCTGGTCGTGTGGCAGACGGGCTCGGGCACCCAGTCGAACATGAACGCCAACGAGGTGATCGCCAACCGGGCGATCGAGATGCTCGGCGGCGAGATCGGCTCCAAGGACCCGGTGCACCCGAACGATCACGTCAACCGCAGCCAGTCCTCCAACGACACCTTTCCGACCGCCATGCACATCGCGGCGGCCGAGGAGGTCGTCCACCGACTCGTCCCGGCGCTGCAGACGCTGCGCAACGCGCTCAACGACAAGGCGGAGAGCTTCAAGGACATCATCAAGATCGGCCGCACCCATCTCCAGGACGCGACGCCGCTGACCCTCGGCCAGGAATTCTCCGGCTATGTCGCCCAGCTCGACAACGGCCTGCGCCGCGTCGACAACGCGCTCCAGGCGCTCTACCCGCTGGCCCAGGGCGGTACCGCCGTCGGCACCGGTCTCAATGCGAAGCCGGGCTTTGCGGAGCGCTTCGCCGAGGAGGTCGCCTCCTTCACCAAGCTGCCCTTCGTGACCGCGCCCAACAAGTTCGAGGCACTCGCCGCCCACGATGCCATGGTGGAGATCTCCGGCGCGCTCAACACGCTCGCCGCGAGCCTCTTCAAGATCGCCAACGATATCAGGCTCTTAGGGTCAGGCCCCCGCTCCGGCCTCGGCGAGATCTCGCTGCCGGAGAACGAGCCCGGCTCCTCCATCATGCCCGGCAAGGTGAACCCGACCCAGTGCGAGGCCATGACCATGGTGTGCACACAGGTCATGGGCAACCACGTGACCGTGACGGTCGCCGGCAGCCAGGGACATTTCGAGCTCAACGTCTTCAAGCCGGTGATGATCTACAATGTGCTCCAGTCGATCCGCATCGTCGCGGATGCCTGCGTGAGCTTCACCGACAATTGCGTCGTCGGCATCGAGCCGAACCGCGAGAATATCGCCGGGCTCATGGAGCGCTCGCTCATGCTGGTCACCGCTCTTGCCCCCCATATCGGCTATGACAAGGCGACCGAGATCGCCAAGTCCGCGCATAAGAACGGCACCACGCTGCGCGAGGAGGCCCTGCGGCTCGGCTATGTATCCGCGGAGGACTTCGACCGGATCGTGAAGCCGGAAGACATGGTCGGGCCGAAGGCGTAGATCGAAACAATGCGAGACATCATGTCAGGGGGTACTGGCACCGGCTCGCGCCGGCCGCTCAAGCGGTCCGTCGTGGTCGCCGGTCATTCGACGAGCATTTCGCTCGAACCGGAATTCTGGGATGCGTTGCGCGAGATCGCCGACGAGACCGACAAGACGCTCAACGAGCTCATCACGGATATCGACGCCGAGCGGGCGGGCCGCGGCCTGTCGAGCGCGGTGCGGATCTTCGTCCTGAACTATCTGCGCGACCCCTCGAGGCGGTCGGGCTCCTGAGACCAGTCACGCTCCGTCGGCTCCACCGGGGAAATCCCCTGCGGTGCCGGCGCGGTGCGGTCGGTCGGCAGGGTCGTGCCCGGCGGAAGGCCCAGATCGTTGGGCGGCAACAGCCGGTTCAGCAGATTGATGGGCTCCATGCCGATGTCGTCGCGCGAGGCGGACGACGCTCCGCCCTGCGACGGGCTGCCGCCTGCGCGCCCTTCTTCGAGCGTGTCCAGCGGCACGGCCGGAGCCGCCTCCTCGATCAGCTTCCTGATCGGGTCGGACCGGGGCTCGGAAGCGGGCGCGGCCTGGGGCTGGGGGGCAGGCCGGGATTGAGGTTGAGACCGGGGGACCGTCCCGCCAGAGCCTCCGTCGGGTGCGGCGAGCGGCATCTTCTCCACCGCCTCGCTTGAATCGATCCCGGGGACGATCACGCTGCGCGGCGAGTCCTGCCGGGCCTCTTCGGCCTCGCGCCGCGCCGCGTCCTCGGCCTGGCGACGCGCTTCCTCCTCGGCCTTTCGCCGGGCAGTTTCCTCCGCCTGCCTTCGGGCCTCTTCCTCTGCCCGCTGCCGTGCCGCCTCTTTCGCCTGCCGTCGGGCCTCGTCCTCCGCCCGCTGCCGTGCCGCCTCTTCCGCCTGCCGGCGCGCCTCTTCCTCCGCCCGTTGCCGTGCCGCCTCCTCGGCCTGCCGGCGGGCCTCCTCCTCCGCCCGTTGCCGCGCCGCCTCCTCGGCCTGCCGCGCGGCCTCGTCCTCCGCCGATGGCCTTCCGGCGCCGGAGGCATCCGTCTGGGGAACGCCGTTCAGGATGCGCTCCTGCTCGCGCTGCAGCTCTTCCAGCCGATCCATGCCTTCCTGAAGCACGCGCACCACGAGATAGGAGCGCAGGCTCGTCGTGTCGTAGCTGCGCTCAAGCGCGCGCGGACGACCGCTCAGCACAAGCTCCAGGGGCGGCACGCCCGGATATTCGTCGAGCCCCAGCCGCCAGGACATGTCGGCCCTCGCCTCGCCGAGGTCGAAGAAGCTCTCCACCTCGCCGGACGCGCCGTCGCCCGTCACCTGCACGGGATCGAAACGCATCAGCCCGTTCTCGACCTGCACGTCGCCCGCCCCGCCGGCAAAGCGCATGGTGCCGTCCTGCAGGAGCCGGCGGATCAGGGCATCGAGTTCGCCAGGGGTCGCGGCATCCTTGATCGCGGCGGAGAACGACGCCGGACTGATCCCCGCAAGCATGCCCTCGCGCAGCCGGTAGCGGCCCTCGCCCGAAAGGCCTGCGACGAGCCCGGCGGGGCTGCGCCCGTGCCCCTCGAAGGCCAGCGTCAGGCCCAGCGCACCGTCGACCGCCCGTCCGCCAGAGGCCATGCGCGTGAGCGCGCCGAGCGGCAGGCCGCGCGCATCGAGCTTGCCGCTGACCGCCAGGCCGCTGCCGCCTCTGGCTTCGGCGGAAAGATCGAACCGCACCGGCTCGCCGTCGAACGCGCCCTCGACATCCTCGAGCGCGAACCGGTTCTCGCCGAACCGCGCGGACAGGGACGCATCGAGGAGAGCGAGCGGGCCGGCAATGTCGAGCCGGCGCGCCGTCACCGCGACGCCGCCATCGAGCACGCCGAGCCTCGACAGCGCAAAGGACCCGGCCGACCAGAGCGTTTCCGGGCGGGGAACCTCGCCAGCCGCCCGGCCGGGCTCCGTCAGCGCCGTCGCGAGGAGCCAGGGCAGCGACAGCCTGTCCAGATGGAGCTCGCCGCCGATCCGCGCGGGCACGGAGGCAAGATCCACGGTTCCGGAGAATTCGGCCGCCCCGCCGGCGACCGTTCCCTCCGCCCCGTCTATGGCGACCGCGAGCCCCTCCCCCGAAATGCGGCCCTTGAGCGCGAGCCTCCGGTCCACACCCGCCGGCGCCATGCCGAGAAGGCGGTAGAAACGCCCCGGCGTATCGGAGGAAAGCGTCCAGGTGCCCTCATAGCCGAGCGTGCCCTCGCGATCGCGCGCCGTCGCGTCGACGCGCGCGGCGATACCGGCAAGTTCGGCGCTCGCGCGCAGGTCTAGCGCATCGGACAGCGCGCCCGCCGCCTCCAGCCGCATCTCGCCCGGCCCGTCGGCGCCGCCCATCCCGCCGCCGGCAAGGCCGAGCATGGACAGCAGCGCACCGCCGCGCTCGCTGGAGGCCTTGAGATCGGCGACGATCTCCGCCTCGCGCCAGGCATCGACCGCACCGTCGAAGGAGCCCCGCCCGGCAAGGGCGGTCTGCCCGGCCTTGCCCTCGATCCGGACGGTGGCCGCGACCGCCTCCCCCGCCGCCTGCGGACGCGTATCGGCGCTCGCGGTGAGATCGAGGGGCCCGAGCGCGCGCGCCCATTGGGGCGCGGCGGA
Source organism: Kaustia mangrovi (assembly GCF_015482775.1). Taxonomy (GTDB): domain Bacteria; phylum Pseudomonadota; class Alphaproteobacteria; order Rhizobiales; family Im1; genus Kaustia; species Kaustia mangrovi. Next base: position 748,439 of record NZ_CP058214.1, read on the forward strand.
CGGCCTTGCCGTATCCACGAGACCGGCAAGGCGCAGGAAGGGCAGCGGATCCTCCGCCGTCAGCGTGGCCGTCAGGCGGCCATCGGGCTGGCCGGCAAGCGAGCGTACCAGTCCGGCCACCTTCAGCCGGGCATCGCCGATGCGCCCGAACTCAAGCACGCGGATATCCGCATTGCCGTCGTCGAGCGCGACATCGACCGTCACGTCGTCGGCCTCCACACCGCGATAGATCAGCCGGCCGACGCCGATATCGAGCGCAAGGTCGGTCGTCTCGAGCCACTGCGCATCGATGTCCGGCATGAGCGCGGACAGCGCCGCCCAGCGCGCCTCCTCCGCATCGGGTGCGGCCTCGCCGTCGCCGACGGCTGAGGGCGGAACATAACGGTCGAGATCGAGCGTGTCGGCATCGAGCTTCACGCTCCACGACGCGCGCTCGCCCGCCGAGTAGTTCACGGAGACCTTGCCGCTCGACTCATCCAGCGAGAAAAGCCCGTCGGTCAGTCTCATGCGGCCGGGAGCGACATCGAATTGCCCCTTGAGTCCGAGCCTTGCGCGCGCGGGCCCGCGCTCGATGAGCGGCTTGAGCGCCGGAATGGCCCAGGAGGCGAAGGTCGAGCCGTTGAGCGCCTCCACCACGACATCGCCGGCAAGCTGGGGCGGTGTGAGATGGCTGAGATAGAGCCCCGTGACCGTTGTGCGCGCACGCCCCGGCGCAATGCCGGACAGCTCCTTGACGGCGAGCCGGTCGCTGTCGACCTGCGCGGAGAGGCGGAAGCTCTCTATGGTCTCCGGTCCGAGGCCGAGAAGCGCCGTCTTGAGTGAGACGGAGAGCTCCATGCCGCGAGGAATACCGGAGAGGAAGCCGTCCAGCATGGCCAGCAGGCCGTCCGGGCCCGGCACGGAGGCGGTGCCCGCGAGCAGCGTGTCGAGCGACAGCCGGCTCGCCTCCAGCCGCGCATCGAGCCCGATGGTCTTGCCGAGCCGGATCTCCGCGCGCCCCGTGATCAGATTGCCGACATTGGCGTCGTCGGGAAGGTTTATCTCCACATCGTCGAGCCGCAGCCGGTCCTCCAGCGCGGCGACATTGGCGCGCAACAAGGCGCCCGCAGCGGTTCCGGGCGCTCCCGGCTTCTCGTCGAGCCCGCCGCGTTCGACCTTCAGGACACCGGAGAGCCCCGCCGCGCCGGGCCCGCCGAGCTCCCCGTCGAATGCATAGACGAAGGACGCGGCCTCCGCCGGCACGACGCGCAGGCCGATGCCCAGCGACGCATCCGCCCGCCAGCGACCGACCGAGAGCGAGATGTCAATCGGCTCCCCGCCATAGCGCGCGCTGCCGTGCATGCGGAACGGTCCGGCCAGCGATGTGGCGGAGATGTTCGCCTCCACGGCGTCGAGCTCAGCCGATCCGCCGCGACGCTCGTCGCGCAGCGCGACAGCACCGTCCCGGATCACCAGATCGTCGACCGCGATATCGTCGGGATCGACAGGCAGGCCGCCGGCCCCGCCCGGCCTGATGGCCCACGACCACCGCCCGTCGGCGGAGCGGTTCACCATCAGCTCGGGACCGTCGAGCTCCATGCGGGTCACCCGCACCACGCCGCGCAACAGGGGCGGCAGGGCGAGCTGCATGTCCACATGGTCGACGGACAGGAAGTTTTCGGTTCCCGTATCGTCGACCACCCGCACATCGTTCAGCCGGATGCGCGGCAACGGCACGAGCCGCACGGAGATATCGCCGGCGACCTCGACCGGCCGGCCCGCGATCCGCTCGCCCACGCGCTCGAAATCGGCGCGGTACCGGTTCCAGTCGACGACGAACGGCCCGACCACCCCCGCCGTCAGGACGAGGATGAGGACAATTCCCACAAGCAGCAGCGGCGACTTCATTACCGAGGCTCCCGGCGCGCGGGCCCCTCAGCCGCGCTCAACTGCATCCATCGGCCGTGCTGTCGTGTCATGGCGACCAGAATAGGCGACAAAACCGGCTGGAACCAGACGGGCATCGGGTGCCGGCGCCGCACGGGATCACACTGCGACAATCTTGCCCGGATTCATGATGTTGCCGGGATCGAGCGCCGCCTTGATGGCGCGCATGACCTGAAGGCCCGGCCCGTGCTCGGCCTCCAGGAACGGCTTCTTGCCGACGCCCACGCCGTGCTCTCCGGTGCAGGTGCCGTCCATGGCGATGGCGCGCATGGCGAGCCGCTCGGAGAACGCCTTGGCGCGCCCCTTCTCCTCCGCGTCGGAGGGATCGCAGAACAGCAGCACATGGAAATTGCCGTCGCCCACATGGCCCACGATCGGACCGAACAGCCCGCTCTCGGCAAGGTCCCGCTTGGTCTCCACGACACATTCTGCAAGCCTGGAGATCGGCACGCAAACATCGGTGGAGAAGACCTCCTTGGCCGGCATGAGCGACTTGCCCGCCCAGAAGGCGTCGTGGCGCGCCTGCCAGAGCTTCGTGCGGTCCTCCGGCTTCGTCGTCCAGTCGAACGGGCCGCCGCCGAACTCCTGCGCGATCTCGCCGAAGGTCTCGCTCTGCTCGTGCGTGCCGGCCTCGGTGCCGTGAAACTCCAGAAACAGCGTCGGCGTCTCCTTCAGTCCGAGATCGGAATAGGCGTTGCAGGCGCGCACCTGCACCTCGTCCAGAAGCTCGATCCGCGCGACCGGAATGCCCATCTGGATGGTCATGATGACGGCATTGCACGCGCTCTCGATATCCGGGAACGGGCATACGCCGCCGGAAATCGATTCGGGGATGCCGTAGAGCCGCAGGCTCACCTCCGTGATGATGCCGAGCGTGCCTTCCGAGCCGACCAGGAGGCGCGTGAGATCGTAGCCGGCGGACGACTTCCTGGCGCGCCGCGCGGTGTGCACGATCTCGCCGTCGACCATCACCGCGGTCAGGTTCAGCACATTCTCGCGCATGGTGCCGTAACGCACCGCATTGGTGCCGGAGGCGCGCGTCGCGGCCATGCCGCCAAGGCTCGCATCTGCGCCCGGGTCGATGGGGAAGAAGAGCCCGGTGTCGCGAAGATACTCGTTGAGCTGCTTGCGCGTCACGCCGGCCTCGACGCGGCAGTCGAGATCCTGCTCGTGAACCTCCAGCACGCGGTTCATCTGGGAGAGGTCGACCGAGATGCCGCCATGGGGCGCGGAGAAATGGCCCTCCAGCGACGTCCCCGTCCCGTACGGGATCACCGGCACGCCATGGGCGGCGCAGATGCGCACGATACGCGAGACCTCTTCCGTCGACTGCACGAAGGCGACCGCGTCGGGCGGATCGCCCGGGTTCCAGGTCAGATCCTTGCCGTGCTGCTCGCACACCGCGGCGGAGCGGCTGATTCGCTCGCCCAGGAATGCTGCAATCTCGTCTACCGCACGCGCCACCTTGTCCGGCGCCACGTGGCCAGCCGCATCCATCATCCGTTTCGGACCTCGTTGCCTGCTCAAGCCCGCGCCGGCAACCTTTGCCCGCGCGGTTCCGTCTGCTATGGCTTGCGATCCTAGCAGAGGTTACGGGGATCCTGCACAACCGATTCCGGGGGACAAGGCAAGCATGACAAGCGACGCGCTCTTCCGTTCATCCGTCATGACCGTCGAGCCGCAATGGATCGACTATAACGGCCATCTCAACATGGCCTACTACAATGTGCTGTTCGACCACGGCGTCGACGAGGCCTTTGCGGGACTCGGGCTTGGACCGGACTATGTGAAGACGCACAACGCCTCCTTCTACACGATGGAGGTCCATCTGACCTATCTGCGCGAGCTGATGGAGGGCGACCCCGTCTCCATCACGCTTCAGATGCTCGACTGCGACGCCAAGCGCTGCCACTTCATCCAGTCCATGTATCATGCGACAGAGGGTTATCTGGCCGCGACGTCGGAGCAGATCTGCATGCATGTCGATATGGGCCTGAAGAAGAGCGCACCCTTCCCTGCAGAGATCCACGACAACATCAAGGCCATGCAGGAACGCCATGCCGCATTGCCCCGGCCGCCGCAGGTCGGCCATGTGATCGGCATTCCGCGCAAGGCGTGAGACCGGCAATGCCATGTCCGTCCTGACCGCCGATCTGGGGCGCCTGTTCCGCGAACGCATCGTTCCGAACCTGCGGGCCATGTGGAACGACCGCAGCCCGCTGATCTGGCTCGTCGCCCTGGTGATCGGCGTCGCCGGCGCCTATGGCATCCTCGCCTTCCGGGAAGGTATCGGCGCCGTCCAGTGGCTGTGGCTGGGCGACGGACACGAGCACCTCACCGCCTCGCTGGCGGGCGCCATCCCCTGGTGGCTGGTGATCGCCGGCCCGGTCTGTGGCGGCCTCGCCGTCGGGCTTCTCCTGCAATATGTCATGCCCACGCGGCGCGCCCACGCGGTGGCCGACGTGATCGAGGCGGAAGCGCTCGGCGGCGCGAGAATACCGCTGCGGTCGGGGTTCTGGAGCGCCGTCATCTCCGCGGTCTCGCTCGGTTCGGGCGCGAGTGCCGGCCGGGAGGGTCCCGCCGTCCATCTCGGCGCGGCCATCGCCTCGATGCTCTGCCGCAAGTTCGGCTTCGTGACGGCCACCCGGCGCGTCATTCTCGGCTGCGGGGCGGCGGCGGCCGTCTCCGCCTCGTTCAACGCGCCCATTGCCGGCGTTCTGTTCGCCCACGAGGTCGTCCTCGCCCATTACGCGCCGTCCGCCTTCATTCCGCTCGTCATCTCCAGCGTGAGCGCGGCTGTCTTCACAAGGCTTCATCTCGGGGATTTCCCGGCCTTCATCATCCCCTCCTACCAGATCACCTCCTACTGGGAGTTTCCGGCCTTCGCGCTTCTGGGCCTCACCTGCGGCCTCGTCGCCGCCTGCTTCCAGTTCTCCGTCATGACCGCGGACTGGACGGCGCGCCAGATCCGCTGCCCGCTCTGGGTCCGGCCCGTGGTCGGCGGCGTGCTTGTCGGCGCCATCGCGATCTATGTGCCGGAGGTGCTCGGCGTCGGTTACGAGGCGACCAATCTCGCCCTTCACCAGAAGCTCAGCCTCGGGCTGCTCTTCACCCTGCTGTTCGCCAAGACAGCGGCAACCGCGGTCACGCTGGCGAGCCGCTTCGGCGGCGGGGTCTTCAGCCCGTCGATCTATCTCGGCGCCATGACCGGCGGCGCCTTCGGCGTGATCGCCGCGAGCGTCTTTCCGGAGGCCGCGTCGAGCCAGGGCCTCTATGCCATTCTCGGGATGGGGGCGGTGGCCGGCGCCGTGCTCGGCGCGCCGATCTCGTCCGTCCTCGTCGTGGTCGAGCTCACCGGCGGCTTCGACATGACCATGGCCGTCCTCGTTGCCGTATCCATCTCGTGGGGCGTGATGCAGGCGGTGCACGGCCAGAGCTTCTTCCACTGGCAACTATCGACGCGCGGCGTGCTGCTGCAGGGCGGACCGCACCGCCGCGTGATGCGCACGCTCACCGTCGCGAGCTTCATGACCCCGCTGACCCCGGAAGAGGAGGCCGAGCCTCCGGCGCTCGAGCCGGACCTGCCGACACTCACGCCGGACACGACGCTTGGCACGGCACTGCGCACCTTCAATGCCCGCGGCTACAGCCGGATCGCCGTCGTCGACCCGGACGAGGAGACGCGCATCGTGGGCTGGGCCGACTATGTGGCGGCGCTCAACACCTTCAACACAGCCCTGATCGAGGCGGAACAGGAAGAGCACCGCTGACCGTCCGGCGATCTTCTTTTGTTCTTCCGGCATCGCATCCGGCTCAAGAGATGTTATATATCTCTTCGACTCCCCAATCCGAATGTAGGCGCGAATGGCACCGAGCAAATCCATCGATCTGGGCGATTTCGACGACGACGACGACGCCCCCCTGCCGGCACGCGGCGGCATTGCCGCGCGCGCCATGGGGACGGCGGAGGCGCCCTATCTGAGCACACTCAACGAGGAGCAGCGCGTCGCGGTGGAAAGCCTCGACGGGCCGGTCCTCGTGCTCGCCGGCGCCGGCACGGGCAAGACGCGCGTGCTCACCACCCGCCTCGCCCACCTGCTCGCCACCGGCCGCGCCTGGCCGGGCCAGGTGCTCGCCGTGACCTTCACCAACAAGGCCGCGCGCGAGATGAAGGAGCGCATCGGCCTGCTCATCGGCGGCGTGGTGGAGGGCATGCAGTGGCTCGGCACCTTCCACTCCATCGGGGTCAAGATCCTGCGCCGGCATGCCGAGCTCGTCGGGTTGAAGTCCGACTTCTCGATCCTCGATACCGACGACCAGATCCGGCTCCTGAAGCAGATCGTCGCGGCCCACGATCTCGACGAGAAGCGCTGGCCGGCGCGCCAGCTCGCCTCCCATATCGACGGCTGGAAGAATCGCGGCCTCCTGCCCGAAAAGGTGCCCGCCGGCGAGGCGCACGCCTTCGCCAACGGCAAGGGGGCGGAACTCTATGCGGAATACCAGGAGCGGCTGAAGATCCTGAACGCAGCCGATTTCGGCGATCTGCTTCTGGAGACGCTGCGCCTGTTCCAGGAGAACCCGGACGTCCTCGCAGACTATCAGCGCCGCTTCAAGTACATGCTGGTGGACGAGTATCAGGACACCAATGTCGTCCAGTATCTCTGGCTGAGGCTGCTCGCGGGCGGGCACGGCAATATCTGCTGCGTGGGCGACGACGACCAGTCGATCTATGGCTGGCGCGGCGCGGATGTCGACAACATCCTGCGCTTCGAGAAGGACTTTCCCGGCGCGAAGGTGATCCGGCTCGAGCGCAATTATCGCTCCACGCCGCACATACTGTCGGCGGCCTCCGGCCTGATCGCCAACAATGAGGGCCGGCTCGGCAAGACGCTGCACACCGATCTCGACAAGGGCGAGCAGGTGGTCGTGCGCGGCCACTGGGACGGCGAGGAGGAGGCCCGCGCCATCGGCGACGACATCGAGGCGCTGCAGCGCGAGGGCCATGTCCTGAACGAGATCGCCATCCTCGTGCGCGCCTCCTTCCAGATGCGCGAGTTCGAGGACCGGTTCATCACGCTCGGCCTGCCCTATCGCGTGATCGGCGGCCCGCGCTTCTACGAGCGCGCGGAGATCCGGGACGCGCTCGCCTATCTGAAGGTGACCGCCCAGCCCGACAACGATCTCGCCTTCGAGCGCATCGTCAATGTGCCCAAGCGCGGTATCGGCGATACCAGCGTGAAGCGCGTGCGCGAGCTCGCCCGCACGCGCGGCATCCCGCTCTACCGCGCCGCCCAGGAGATCGTTGAGACGGAGGAGCTGCCCGCCAAGGCGCGCAACTCGCTTAAAGGTCTGCTGGAAAGCTTCAGGCGCTGGCGCGCGCTTCTCGACGGGCTGCCGCACACCGAGCTCGCCGAGATCGTGCTCGATGAGTCCGGCTATACGGAGATGTGGCAGAACGACAAGTCGCCCGACGCGCCGGGCCGGCTCGACAACCTGAAGGAGCTCGTGCGCTCCATGGACGAGTTCGAGAACATGGCCGGCTTCCTGGAGCATGTCTCGCTGGTCATGGATTCCGACGCGCTGCAGAGCGACGACAAGGTCTCGCTCATGACGCTGCATTCCGCCAAGGGGCTGGAGTTCGACACCGTCTTCCTGCCCGGCTGGGAGGAAGGGCTCTTCCCGCATCAGCGCGCGCTCGACGAGAGCGGGCGCGCCGGGCTGGAGGAGGAGCGCCGGCTCGCCTATGTCGGCATCACGCGCGCCAAGCGGCTGTGCAAGATCTCCTTTGCCCAGAACCGGCGTATTCACGCCATGTGGCAGACGGCGCTGCCCTCGCGCTTCATCGACGAGCTGCCGGAGAGCCATGTGGCGGTCGAGGAGGCCGCCTCCCCCCATGCCGGTTTCGGCTGGGGCCGCGGCGGCTTCGGCGAAAGCCGGTTCGACCGTGCCAATCCGTTCTCCACCGGCTACGAGACGCCCGGATGGAAGCGCGCCCGGGCTGCCTATGACAGCGGGGAATCGGTGCGCCACGCCCCGCATTTCATCGAGGGCGAGCTGGTCGCGCGAGAGGATGCCGAAGCCACCCCGTTCCAGCGCGGCGAGCGCGTCTTCCACATGAAGTTCGGCTACGGCACCGTCTCCGCCGTCGACGGTAACAAGCTCACCATCGACTTCGAGAAGGCTGGCACCAAGCGCGTGCTCGCCTCCTTCGTCGAGCGGCCCTGATCTCTTGGCATCGCCGATGGGCCGCGCCCATGGCAAGACATTGCAGGCGCGGGCGGGCGCGAGCGTGCCCCGCCCGCACCCGACCATGTCACCCGCCGAACTCGCCGATCACATCGGCGAGCGCCAGATGGCCCGTACATCCCCGCCCCGGCAGATCCGTCTCGCCGCTTTCCAGCGCGGTCGCGTAGGCGACGGCCGGGTCCGCCTCCAGGCGCGCGCGAACCGCGGACAGTTTCGGCCAGTGGCTCCTGTCGGCGACCTCGTGGAAATCCAGCCAGCGCGCGACGCCAATGAGCAGGCCATCCGCCAGGGTGGGCCGGTCGGCGACCAGGAACGGGCCGTCCCCGATCATCTCCTCGATCCTGTCATGGCGTTCGAGCACGGCTGCGCGCCCCCAGTCCCGCAAGGCCGACTCCATCGCCGGATTGGGCGGGTCCATTTCCATGGCCGCCCAGATCGGGCTGAACGCGCCGGTGAACCCCGTATTGATGAACGCCATCAACCGGTGCATCCGGTCGGCCTCCCGCGAAAGCGGATCGAAGCTGATCCGCCGGTCTGAATCGCGCGCTTCGAGCCATGCCGCGATCGCCATCGTTTCGGTCAGCACATCGCCCCTGTCGGTAATGAAGGCGGGCGTCTCGACGCGCGGATTGATCCGCCTGTAGGCCGGCTCGCGCATCTCGCCCAGCATGTCGACGCGGCAGAGCCGGTAGGGTTTGCCGAGCCATTCCAGGGCCGCGACAAGGCCCATGGAGCTTCCCAGCGGGACGCCGTAGAGTAGGATGGGTTCCATGATTGGTTCTCCGTGATTTCTGGTGATCACGCTGCGCAGCGAAACTGGACATTAGCGGATCGCGGCTCCAGGTAAATTACGCACCTTTTTGTAACCATGAGCAGCCCATGAAAGATCTTGTCTCCCGCTGCCCGATCGAAGAGGTGATGCAGGTTCTCAGCGGCCGCTGGCCGACCCTGCTCCTCTATTATCTGAAGGATGGCACCAAGCGGTTCAGCGACCTGCGCCGGGACAACCCGTCGATCTCGCACAAGATGCTGGCGCTGGAGCTCCGCAAGCTGGAGGATGCGGGCATCGTCCAGCGCACCGAGTTCGACGGCTATCCGCTTCGCGTCGAGTACGACCTGACCCCGGCGGGCCACGGGCTGGTGCCGCTCATCGATGCCCTGGGAGACTGGTGGATGCGGACCGATGCCGGTTGTCCCCGTGCGGACACCGTGAACGCGGAGTCCGGGCTTTCCCGGTCGAGAACGACCGATTGACTGCAACCGGGGCGGGCCCTGCCCGCCGGGCGGCGGCTTTCCGCGGGGGACCGCATGCCGGCTCACGCGCCATATGCCGGCAGAACGTCTCGTCGAGCCAGCCATCGCATGCGGCCCGATGGCGATGGCGAGACCACAACGGCAGGCTGCAGTGCTTGTCTCGCGAGCCATTTTCGCGGATCATCCCTGCATAGAGCCAGGGAGGGCCATAATGAAAGCTGCACACATCCTTGCCGCCGGTCTGGCGGCCGCCTTTATCTCGACCGCGCCGGCCACGTCCTTTGCCGGCGAAACGCTCGACCGGGTGATGGACACCAAGACACTCACCCTGTCGTCCGACGCGTCCTATCCGCCCCAGTCCTTCTTGAACGACGACAACGAGATGGACGGCTTCGACGTCGACGTCGCCAAGGAGATCGCCAAGCGCCTCGGCGTGGAGCTGAAGATCATCACGCCCGCCTGGGAGGTGATCACGGCAGGCAACTGGAACGGGCGCTGGGACATCTCGGTCGGCTCCATGACGCCGACCAAGGCGCGCGCGGAAGTGCTCAACTTTCCCGCCGTCTATTACTACACGCCGGCCTCCTTCGCCGTTCATACCGACTCCAAGGTGACCTCGGTCGACGAGCTCAACGGCAAGGTCATCGGCGTGTGCGGGGGCTGCACCTACGAGGCCTATCTGAAGAAGGACCTCGTGATCGACGCGGAGGGCGCACCGCCCTTCGAGTATCAGGTCGAGCCCGGCGAGATCCGCTCCTACGAGACCGACACCAATGTGTTCGACGATCTCAGGCTCGGCGACGGCACCCGGCTCGACGCCGCACTGTCGGCGCTTCCGACCATCCAGGAGGCCGTCAAGAACGGCTATCCCATGAAGGTCGTGGGCGATCCGGTCTATTACGAGCCGCTCGCCGTTGCGACCGACAAGGGCGATCCGGAATTCGACGCCAAGATCGCCGAAATCGTGAAGGACATGCACAAGGACGGCACCCTCAAGGCGCTGTCGGAGAAATGGTACGGCACGGATCTGACAACGGTTAAGCAGTGACCGGTCGAGACAATGCAGGCGTGCGTCCGGACGGCGGTCCGGACGCCGCCACACCGGCGTCGCTGGTCGACAGCGTCCTGGAGCATCCGCTCGCCCAGCGGATGCTCCTTTTTCTTTTCGGCGTCGCCGTCTTCACCCTGATCGACCTTCGCGGCACCGGCATTGGCGAGCTTCTACGCCCGGCGCTCGGCGCGCCCGCCGAGAGCGGCCTGTGGGGGCGGTTCGCCATGGCCGTGGTGCTGACGACGGCCATCGCCTTCAACATCGTCGTGGTGAACCTGCTGCCCAGATGGTCGCAGGTGCCGGTGGTGTGGGCGGAGCTCCTGTTCCTGTTCCTCGCCTTCTTCTACTCGTTCGACCTGTCCTACGAGTTCATCGGCCGCAAGATCGGCTTCCTGATCACCCAGGGCGCCTTCACCACCATCTATATCTCGCTCGTTTCCATCGCGATCGCCTCGGCCATCGCCATGGCCGCGGCGCTTGCGAAGATGTCGAACAACGCCATGGCCTATGGCGTGGCGACCTTCTACATCTCCTTCTTCCGCGGCCTGCCGCTCCTGATGCAGATCTACCTGATCTATCTCGGCCTGCCACAGCTCGGCTTCGTGGTCGACCCCGTGCCCGCCGGCATCGCCGCCCTCTCGGTCTGCTACGGCGCCTATATGGCGGAGATCTTCCGTGCCGGTATCCAGGGGGTGCCGCCCGGCCAGAACGAGGCGGCGCGCGCGCTGGGCCTCAAATCCGGCGTCACCTTCCGCAAGATCGTGCTGCCCCAGGCGATGCGCCTCATCGTGCCGCCGACGGGAAACCAGTTCATCGCCATGCTGAAGGACTCCTCGCTCGTCTCCGTGGTCGGTGTGTGGGAGCTGACCTTCCTCGCGCGCACCCAGGGGCGCTCGGAGTTCAAGCATCTGGAGATGCTGATCACCGCGGCCCTCATCTACTGGGTCCTGTCCATCTGCTTCGAGATGCTGCAGGCACGGCTGGAGGCCTATTACGGGCGCGGCGAGCGACGATAGTGCAAGAACGAGAACCTTCGGCCCGCAATCCGGCACGGCGTTAATGGAATTGACGGACGACTGTGCCCTTATAGGCTCCTCGCAACCGGCATAGAGCGAACCGACAGGGAGACGGTACCAATGGCGAAACTCGTAGCCGACGTCATCGTGGAGACATTGCAGGAAGCCGGCGCCAAGCGCTGTTACGGCATTGTCGGCGACACGCTGAACCATGTGACCGACGCCATGCGCCGCAAGAAGATGGAATGGGTGCATGTCCGCCACGAGGAGGTCGGCGGTTTCGCGGCCGGCGCGGAAGCCTACATGACCGGCGAGCTGACGGTCTGCGCGGGCTCCACGGGGCCGGGCAGCCTGCACTTCGTCAACGGCATCTTCGAAAGCCACCGCAATGGCGCGCCCGTCGTGCTGATCGCCTCGCAGATCGACCGCGTTCAGGAGGGGCTCGGCTTCCCCCAGTCCGTCGACCAGCGCAAGATCTACGAGCAGTGCTCGGTCTTCTGCGAATATATCTCGCATCCCGACCAGGCCCGCCGCATCACCGCCATGGCGGCGCAGGCCGCCCTCACCCGGCGCGGCGTCGCGGTGATCGTCGTCAATGGCGACACCACCAAGGAGACCATCGAGGACGAGCTCCACTGGCGCGTCTCCCGGCCGAACCCCGTGACGCGCCCCGCAGACGACGAGCTCGAAACGCTCGCCGGCCTGATCGCCGAGGCGAAGAAGATCACCATCTATGGCGGCTATGGCTGCCGGAACGCCCATGACGAGGTGGTCGCGCTCGCCGCCAGGCTGAAGGCCCCCGTCGCCCACACCTCGCGCGCCAAGGAATTCCTCGAATACGACAATCCCTACGATGTCTCCATGACCGGCATCATCGGCATCAAGTCGGGCTTCGAGGCCCTGGAGAACTGCGACCTCCTGATCTGCCTCGGCGCCAATTTCGCCTGGACGCAGTACTATCCGCACAAGGCGAAGATCGTGCAGATCGATACCGCGCCGGAGAACCTCGGCAAGCGCACGCCGGTGACGCTCGGCCTCGTCGGCGACGTCAAGCACACGATCGAGGCCCTGCTGCCCATGGTGGAGGAGCGCAGCGACGACAGCTTCCTCAAGGCGTGCCTGAAAGAGCACGAGAAAAGCCTCAAGGCGCTCGACGACCAGACGAAGGAGCCGTCGCCCGACCTCATCCACCCGCAGTTCGTCGCCAAGACGCTCAGCGAGCTGGCCGATGACGACGCGATCTTCACCGCCGATGGCGGCACGCCCTTCGTCTGGCTCCTGCGCTATATCCGCGCCAACGGCAAGCGCCGCTTCCTCACCAGCCTGCTGCACGGCACCATGGCGAACGCCTTCCCCCAGGCTATCGGCTGCGCCAAGGCCTATCCCGGCCGCCAGGTAATCGCCATGTGCGGCGACGGCGGCATGACCATGCTGATGGGCGACCTCCTGACGCTCGTGCAGGAGGAGCTGCCGGTAAAGCTGCTGGTCTTCCGCAACAACACGCTCGGCTTCGTGGAGATGGAGATGAAGGTGGAGGGCATGCTCGACGCCTTCACGGACCTGAAGAATCCCGATTTCGCCGGCGTCGCCAAGGCCTGCGGCTTCCACGGCCTCCATGTGGACAATGCGGACGATCTCGACGGCGCCATGCGCGACTGGCTCGCCCATGACGGGCCCGCGCTGCTCGACGTCGCGGTCAACCGGTTCGAGCTCGTCATGCCGCCCACCGTGGAGGTGAGCCAGGCCGTCTCCACCGCCATGTACGGCGTGAAGGCGGTGCTGAACGGCCGGCTCGACGATGTCTGGGCGATGGCGGAGAACAAGCTGCTCAAATAGGCCGGATCATCTCCCGCGAACCGGTTTCGATCTGCCGGCATTCGATCTTGCCGGCAGCGGCCACCTGCCGAATATCGCGATATTGCCCGCAAGGATGAGCCCGAGGCCCAGAAAGGCGCCCGGGCTCCATTCATAGCCCTCCAGGACCGTGGAGACGGTGAGCGCGACCACCGGAAAGAGCACCGTGGCATAGGCCGCCCGGTCGGCCCCCACCCGCGCGACGAGGGAGAGATAGGCGAGGAAGGCGAGCACCGAGCCCGGCACGGCGAGATAGAGGAGGCTTGCCAGATAGACCGGCGAGCCATCGAGCACGAAGGGGCCGCCGCGGACCGCGGCATAGACCGCCAGAAGCGCCGCGCCCCAGCTCATGCAGCGGACCACCGCATTGGGCAGGTCGGTGCCGCCCGCCGTCGCCCGTGTGGAGACCACATTGCCGAGCGAGAAGACATAGGTTCCCCCGAGCGCCAGCGCGATACCGAGACCGGAGGAGCCCGTGGCCGCCATCTCCCTGCCGAACAGGAGCGCGATGCCGGCTATGCCGAGGCCGGCACCGATGAGAACCCGCGCATTCGGTGCTCGCCCCATGATGAGCCACTGGTTGAACGCGTTGAACACGCTCGCCGCGGAGAAGATGACCGCGATCACCCCGCTCGTGACATAGGCCGTGGCATGATAGATGAGCAGATAGTTGAGCGCGAACAGCGTGACCCCGAGGACCGCGAACCACACATGCCCGCGCAGGGGTACCCGCCTCAACCGTCCGGTCAGCGCAAGTCCGGCCCACAGCGTCGCCGCGGCGATGGCGAAGCGGTAGCAGATCGAAACCTCCATCGGCACCGGCCCGATCTGCAGCTTGATGGCGAACCAGGTGAAGCCCCATGCGAGCACGGTGACGGCAAACAGCAAGGCGGTCATGGGCGGCAGGGTCCTCCCGACAATCTGTACAAACGGGACATGCCGCTCTGGCGGGCGGTATTGCGACCGTTCTGCCCCATCTCCGGCAGGCGGGTCTCACAGCGTCTTGCGGCCCATGTCACGATCTTGCGGCATTTGCGCCGCCAGGGATGCGGCGGGGCTTGCCCGACCCGCCCCTTCCGGTGTTTCCTGAGCGTTGCGATGACTGCAGCAGACCTTGAGGGCAATACCGTTTTCGACTGCCTGAGCCGCGAGGGCGTGCCCTTGCGCGCATCGGCCGCGTTCGGCGACGGCATCGCCGCGGCCCTGTGGGAACGCGACGAACGCGCCTTCACGAGCTACCGCGCACCGAACCACAACACGCTGAGCCTCTATGTGGAGGGCGGAAACGGCATCCGCCGCCTGAACGGCCGCCGCGTCCTTCGAAGCAACGGTTCCGGCAGCGTGTGCCTGATGCCGGACACGCTCACCACGGACTGGGACGTCTCAGGCCCTGTGAGCATGTTCCATCTCTATTTCCCGCGCTCCGCGCTCGACCGGGTCATCGCGGAGGTTCTCGAGGCCGATCCCGCCGCCGTCGCGCTGCGCGACGAGACCTATTTCCAGGATCCCTATCTCGAAGGGGTGATCCGCGCAGCCGTGATCCCCCTGCACTGGGACGAGCCCGGCGACCGGCTGGCGGTCAGCCAGGCCGCGCAGATGATGCTGACCTACCTGGCCACGCGTTTCGCCGAGCGCCCGGCCCGGGCCCGGATCGCCCGCGGCGGCCTCGCCCCGGCAGTACGCCGGCGCGTCGAGGAGTTCGTCGAGGCCCATCTCGACCGGCCGCTCGCCATCCGCGACCTGGCGTCGATCGCGGGCCTGAGCCCCTATCACTTCGCGCGCATGTTCAAGCAGTCGACCGGGGAGAGCCCCCATCACTACGTGCTGCGCAGGCGCGTGGAGCGGGCGAAGACGCTGATCGCGACGGGCGGACTTTCCCTGTCGGAGATCGCCCTTTGCTGCGGGTTTTCGAGCCAGAGCCACTTCACCGCGCGGTTCCGCCAGATCGCCGGCGTGACACCGCGCCAGTTCGCCCGTGCAACGGACAGCGGGCTTGCCGCCTGACGGGACTTTCCCAACTGCCTCCGGGGTGCCATAAGGGCGCCCATGCACACGCTCACCGTTTCAGGACTTGCCCTCGACCGCGCCCGCGCGCTCTCCACCCTCCTGGAAGAGACGGTCGATCCCGCCCCGCTCGCCGTCACTCTCCTGTCGGAGAACGAGGCCGATACCCTTTGGCGCCTGGAGGCGCTCTACGATACGCCGCCCGCCGACAGCGCCCTTGAGAGTGCGATCGCGGGCGCGGAATGGACCCTCGATGCCCTGCCCGAGCGCGACTGGGTCGCCGAATCTCTGAAGGACCTGAAGCCCGTGGCGGCCGGGCGCTTCTTCGTGCACGGCCATCACGACCGCGACAAGCGGCCCGCCGGCCGGATCGGCATCGAGATCGAGGCGGGCCTCGCCTTCGGCACCGGCCACCATGCCACCACGCTCGGCTGTCTGCTCGCGCTCGACGCCATCCTGAAGCGGGAGACGCCCGCCCCCGCCCTCGATGTGGGCTGCGGGTCGGGCGTGCTGGCGCTCGCCTATGCGCGTGCCACGAAATACCCGGTCATCGCCAGCGACATCGACCCGGTCGCCGTGGAGCAGACTGTGGAGAATGCGCGGATCAACGGGGTCGGCGCGCTCGTGCGCGCGCGCCATGCCACGGGGCTCGACGACGCCGTCATTCGCGGCGCCGGTCCCTACGGGCTAATCATGGCGAATATTCTCGCCCGCCCGCTCGCCGCGCTCGCCGGCGACATGGCCGCGCTGCTCGGCCCCGGCGGGCATCTCGTCCTGTCCGGATTGACAGTCGATCAGGAGGCGCAGGTTCTCGGTCCCTATCGCGCGCTCGGCCTTGCGCTGCGCACACGCTACCGCATCGACCGCTGGGCAACATTGGTGCTCGCGGGATAGGCGGCCCCGGCCAGCACCGGCTGGCGGGTTGCCCCGAATTCTTGTCGCCGTCATTCCCGTTCTTGTCTCTGTCATTCCCGTTCTTGTCTCTGTCATTCCCGTTCTTGTCGCTGTCATTCCCGCGAAAGCGGGAATCCATCAGGGCAATAGCGCGGGTACACAATTGGATTCCCGCTTTCGCGGGAATGACGAGAAGCAACGGATGCTCGAATGGCGTGCGTGGACCGTTGGAGTCCGGGAGGGAAAACGCCCCCCAGAAACGGGAACGGCCCTCTCCCCCGCCCGAAACCTTTGCGCCATACTCACGACGCGAAAGTCCCGGGAGGGAAAGAGGGCCGCCTTGGAGCCGAAGCTCCAAGGGGGAGGGAGCTCCAAAATTCGGTCAGGCGTTGTCGCCGTTCCAGACCATCCGGCGGATCTCGCTCCGCTTCAGGCCGATATCCATCAGGAGGCGGTCATCGAGCTCCTCGAGCTCGCGCTCCGCACGGCTCAGCTCGACGTAGCGCTTCACCCGCGACGCCAGGCGCGCGAAGAAGGACGGACCGCCGACAGTGCCGCCACGCACCGCACGATCGTTTCCAAAGGTTGCCACACTCATCTCAATTCTCCATTGCACACGGACTGTTAAAATGGGCGCCGGGACCGGGTATTCCGAACCCGACGCCCAAGGCTCTTCTGGGGAGGAAGAAGAGCGTGCGGCGCCGTCTCCGGACAACCGCGAAACTCATGTTGCGTCGGTATATATGTGGGTTCCGGTCTGGTCGGCTAGAGGGACTTTTGCATTGCAGCGATGCGCCGCGTGCATAACCCTCACATGACCCGTATGCCGTACCCGCATGGCTGCCTTCCCTGCAGCCCGTTCACCTCACAGACGGCTCTTCAGCTCGTTACGGTCGAAGCCCAGCGCCTTGAGCGTTTCATCGTCGAGATTGCTCAGATAGGGCGCGATCTGGCGCCGCGCCTCATGCAGGCGGGCTTCCTGAAGACGGTCCATAACCTTATGATATTTCTCAACGAACTTGTTGAGCCACCTGTTGTCGGCCACATGCTCCGCATGCGTATTGCCCACATAGGCCATTGTCCTGCTCCTTCGGTTCCGGACGTTTCTGGAGGGGTCTGTCGTCGCCTCTTGCCGGCGCCGTGTCCCTCAAGTTCGACCGGAATGTATGTCCGCCTCCGCTGAACGACCACCCATCATTGTGCATCGCAGCAATGCCGTTCTGGCATGGCACCGTGACGGCGGTACGACCGGCCCATGGCAAAACGATGATGCCCCCTCCCCGTCGGCGCGTCTTCGCATCCCGCGCTGAATGCGATAGAGCTTGGAAGAGACGGTTCCCACGCGGAGAGTGCGACATGTTCCAGACCTTCGAGGATGCCGGCGAGACGGCGCAGACGGGCGAACGGCTGAAGGCGCTGCGCGCAGAGCTCGAGCGGCTCGGCGTGGACGGCTTTCTCGTCCCGCGCGCCGACGAGCATCAGGGCGAGTATGTCGCGGCCTATGCGGAGCGCCTGTCCTGGCTGACGGGCTTCACCGGCTCGGCCGGTCTCGCCGTCGTGCTCGCCGACCGCGCGGCGATCTTCATCGACGGGCGCTACACGATCCAGGCGCGCGAACAGGTGGACACCGCGCTCTTCACCCCCTGCCATCTCATAGACGAGCCGCCAGCCACATGGCTCAAGGCCAACCTCCGCGAAGGCCAGACGCTCTCCTACGATCCCTGGCTTCACACGAGCGACCAGATCGCCCGCCTCGCCAAGGCCTGCAGGGCGGCGGGCGCGGCGCTCGTCGCTCTCGACAGCAATCCCGTCGACACGGTCTGGACGGATCAGCCGCCGCGCCCGGCGGCCCCCGCCGTGCCGCACCCGACGCAGTTCGCCGGCAAGTCCGTTGCGGACAAACTCGCCGAGCTCTCTTCAAGCCTTGAGGAGACCGGCGCGGACGATGCGGTGCTGACCCTGCCGGATTCCATCGCCTGGGCCTTCAACATCCGCGGGCACGACATTCCGCACACGCCCGTGGCGCTCGCCTTCGCCATTCTCCCCCGCGAGGGGCGCCCGACGCTCTTCATCGCGCCGGAGAAGGCCGACGAGGCGCTTCGCGACCATCTGGCCCAGACCGTCGACATCGCCGCGCCGGAAGCCTTCGAGCCGGCGCTCCGCACGCTCGGCGAGGCCGGCCGACGGGTGCTCGTCGATCCGGCCTGCGCGCCGGAGAAGATCCGCACGCTCCTGGCCGATGCCGGCGCGGAGATCGTCGCCGCGCAGGATCCCTGCATCCTTCCCAAGGCGCGCAAGAATGCCGTCGAGATCGAGGGCTCGCGCATGGCCCACCGGCGCGACGGCGCGGCGATGGCTCGCTTCCTCGCCTGGCTCGACCGCGAGGCGCCCCTGGGCCATGTGGACGAGATCTCCGCGGCGGAGACGCTTGAGGCCCTGCGCGCGGAGACCGGTGTTCTGGAGGATATCAGCTTCGACACCATCTCCGCCTCCGGGCCCCATGCCGCCCTGCCCCATTACCGGGTCTCGCGCGCCTCCAACAGGCCGCTCGCGCCCGGCGAGATCTATCTCGTCGATTCCGGCGCGCAATACCGCGACGGCACCACCGACATCACCCGCACCATTGTCGTGGGCGAGCCGACGGTGGAGATGCGCGACCGCTTCACTACCGTCCTCAAGGGCCATATCGCGATTGCCCGGATCCGCTTCCCGGCACGGACCACCGGCGCCCAGATCGACATCCTCGCGCGCATGGCGCTGTGGCAGAAGGGGCTCGACTTCGACCACGGCACGGGCCACGGCGTCGGCAGCTTCCTGTCGGTGCACGAGGGGCCTGCGCGCATCTCCAAGGCCGGCCATGTGGCGATGGAGCCGGGCATGATCCTGTCGAACGAGCCGGGCTACTACGCGGAGGACCGCTACGGCATCCGCATCGAGAACCTGATCCTCGTGACCGAGGCGGAGCCCGTCGAGGGCGGCGAGCGGCCCATGCACGGCTTCGAGACGCTGAGCTTCACACCGATCGACCGGCGCCTCGTGGAGCCCGCGATCCTCGACGATGGGGAGCTCGCCTGGCTCAATGCCTATCATGCGGAGGTGCGCCGGAACATCGCGCCGCTCCTGGAGGGCGAGGACCTCGCCTGGCTCACCGCCGCGACGGAGCCGATCAGCCGATAAGCGCCCTCAGGCCCACGACCGAGACGACGCCGACGGCGACGACCGCCAGGATCGGCAGCCGGAAGGCGGCGAGCGCCGTGGCGAGGCCGGCGAGCGCCTCCGCCGGCCCGGTCATGAACACCATCGGCGTGATGACCGCGGTGAGCACCGCCACCGGCACCGCATCGAGGCCGGCGCGCACGCGCGGGGTGAGGGTCACGTGGCGCAGGACCCAGAGCCCGGCAATACGGGTGAGGTAGGTCGCAATCCCCATCGCCAGGACGGCATGGAGCGTTGGCAGGGAGAGTGTCATGCCGCCTGCTCCTCGACGTCCTCGGCCATGAACGCCGCGCCCGTCGCAATGCCGGCAAGGCCGCCGGCGAGGATATACCAGGGTCCCGGCACGAGGAGATGGGTCAGCGCGGCGACGGCCGCGCTTGCCGCGACGATGACACCCGTGCGGTAACCCCGCCAGAAGCCCACGATGAGCGCGATGAAGATCGCGGTGAACACGAAGTCGAAGCCGAAGCGCTCCGGATCGCCGAGCGCGGAGCCCGCCAGGGCGCCGGAGACCGTGAGGCCGATCCAGCCCAGATAGAGCGTGACGCCGAGCCCCAGGAAATAGCCCGGCGTGAGCGTGGTGACGCTCGCCCGCCGCTCCGCCAGCGCCCAGATCTCGTCGGCCAGAAAGTAGAGCGAGACATAGCGGCTCGCCGCACTGAAGCGCCCCATATGTCGCGCGATGGACGCGCCCATCATCACATGGCGCAGATTGATCGTGAGCGCGGTGAAGCCGAGCACCAGCCATGGCGCGGGATGCTGCCAGATATCGACGGCGACGAACTGCGAGGCGCCGGCGAAGACAAGCCCGCTCATCAGCCCGACCTCAAGCGGCGAAAGCCCCTTCTGGGCGGCGAGCGCGCCGAAGATCAGCGCGAACGGCGTCACCGCCATGGCGACCGGCAATATGGTCGCAACGCCCCGGGTGAATTCGCTGGCCCAGCTCTCGCGCATCGTTCGCTCCATCGCGTGAAACGGATCGTCGGGCGAAGGAGATAGACGAAGGGCGCAGGCGCGATCTTGAACGAAATTGCTCTCGACGGGGCGTGATGGCCTGCAGGGTCGGGATCAACGCCGGGCGAAGGCGGCCGGCGGCACACCGATACGGGCCTTGAAGGCGCGCGTCAGGTGGCTCTGGTCGGCAAAGCCGCAGGCCGCGGCGACGTCGGCGGCCGCATCGCCGCGCCTGAGCCTCTCTTGGGCGGCACGCACGCGCACATCGGTGAGATAGGCATGCGGGGTAAGCCCCAGATGGCGGCGGAAGACGCGAATCAGGTGATAGCGGCTCAGCCCCGCCACGGCGGCAAGCTCGGCGAGGTCGACCGTACCGTCGAAATGGGTTTCCAGATAATCGCGCGCCAGCCTGACGGCCTCCGGCGCGCGACCGCCCTCGACGGGCGTGCCGCGCCAGTCGCCATTGCGCTTCAGCAGCAGCGCATAGGCCTCCACCAGCGCCTCCTCGCCGCCGAAGGCATCCTCGTCGCGCTCGAGCCGTCCATGGGCGCGCATGAAGGCGGCATAGCCTTCCGGATCGCGCACCAGCGGCTCGCGGAAATAGGGTTGTCCGCTCGCCTCCTCTCCACCGAGCACGTCCTGCGCGATCTCGCGAATCAACGTCTCGGACGGATAGGTCATGCGGTAGGTGAAGCTCGCCCCGTAAGGCTCGCCGTCATGAACCTCGCCCGGATTGACGAAGCACAGATCGCCGGCCCTGGCATATTTCTGCTCGCCGCGCAGATAGTAGGTCTCGCAGCCCTCCAGGATGACGCCGACCACGAAGGTCTCGTGGGTGTGGCGTGCATAACGGTGGTTGCTGAACGTCGCCGACAGGCATTCGAGCGCGTCGTGCCGCTCCGCCCGCCAGAAGCGGTAGCGGTCGCCGGGGCCGACGAGCCCCCGGTCCACGGCCATGCTTTGCTCGATCGCGTCCATGGGCGCCAGTCTAACAGCAGCACCATCCCTTTCCCACCTCTCCCGGTCGGGAGATGACCGGAGCGATGTGGCCGGAGCAGGCCGCACTCGGATCGAAGGCTTGTGCGCACCGGCCCTGGATACCCGCCTGCGCGGGTATGAGCGGTATATCGGGCAGGTGGGCTCTCCCACACCGCTCGCTCCCGCGAAGGCGGGAGCCCAGAGCCACGGACGACGTGCACGAGCGAGCCGCCTTACGGCATCGGAATCTCGGCGCTCTCGTCGGGCACCTTGTAGCCGCGCTGGACGGCCGCGCGCTCCGCAATGCGGACATACCAGTCCTTCACGCGCGGGAAGTCGCCGAGGTCGATCTCCTGCCACTCGAACCGCGCGATCCACGGCCAGATCGCCATGTCGGCGACGGAATAGTCGCCGGCCACATAGTCTCCCGCCGCCTCCAGCCGCTTGTCGAGGACACCGTAGAGCCGGCGCGCCTCCTTGCCGTAGCGCTCCTCCGCATAGGGCGCCTTGCCGGGATTGAAATGCAGGAAATGATGCGCCTGGCCGAGGAACGGGCCGATTCCGCCCATCTGCCACATGAGCCATTCCATGACGCGCCAGTAGTCCTCACCCTCGCCGGCGGGCAGGAACTTGCCCGTCTTGCGGCCGAGATAGAGGAGGATCGCGCCCGATTCCATGAGCGAGAGGCCGGTCTCGTTGTCCACGATGGCCGGAATCTTGTTGTTCGGCGAAACCTTCAGGAAGTCCGGGGCGAACTGCTCATCCTTGCCGATATGGATCGGATGGGTCGTGTAGTCGAGCCCGGTCTCCTCGAGCATGATGGAAACCTTGCGCCCGTTGGGCGTGCCCCAGGTGTAGAGATCGATCATCTGTCCAGAGTCCCGCTTTGGTGGGTTTGTGGGTGGGTGTGGCGGAAGGGAGCTGCCGGAAACCGGCCCGCGCTAAAGATCGAGCATGCCGCCGCCATGCGCAAGACCGGCCACGGCCTCCTCATAGGCCGTCTCCGCGAACCGGACGAACCCGGTCAGGAACAAGGCGGCGCGCGCGGCCTCAAGATCGGGCCGTGCCATCGCCTCCCGAAGCCCGTCGCAAAGCCGCGCCACGCGATCATCGCCGCCTTCGGCACTCGTGACAAAGGGCAATCCCGGCGCGTGAGACGACCGCGCGATCTCGCAAAGCTCCGCCATGAGCGCCGGCCGGTGCCGACATGCGATCGCCGCGGCCACGCAGTCGACGGCGCAGAGATCGGCTCGCCCCCGCACCACCGCCTCGATGGAGGCGGCGTGGCTGCCGGTCACGAGGGCGCGCGAGAAGAACCGTCCGTCTTGGGCGAACGGCGCGAAGGCCGCCTTCAGCATCCAGTATCCCGACAGCGAGTCCCGCCCGTTGATCGCCGCGACCGCGCCGCGCAGGCCCTCAAGGCTCCCCGCCCCGCTGCCTGCGCGGACCAGAACCAGGCTGCAATATCGGCCATCGGCAAAGCCGTCCACGCCATAGGCCGGGGTCGCGACGAGCCTCAGCCGCGACCGCCATTGCGTGACGAACGGATAGCCGCAGGTCTGGCTCACGAGCAGATCGTCCGCCCCCCAGATCTCCCCAAGGGTCCGCCCGCGCGTGAGCCGGTCCGGCACCGCGTCGAGGCCCGCGCGCCGGAGACAGCCGGCAAGCCCCGCCCACCAGTCGTCATAGGCACGGCGAAGCTCCGGCCAGTCATACATGGGAAAGGCGGCGATTCCCATCGGGCTCCCTCACCCCACCTTGCCGATCAGCCCGTCCATATAGGCCGCGCAATCGTGCGGCTGGATGCGGGCATGCCGGATGAGACTATCGAAATGGCGCGTGAGCTCGCGGATATGGGCTGTGGAGGTGAAGACGAAATACATGTCGCCGATATAGATCGCCGCCCGCTTCGGCCCGAACACCGTATAGGGCACGGAGAAGTGCTCCAGCCCATCGTAGAGGAACCAGCGGAATGTCGGGTAGAGCTCGTCGGAGAGCCGGGCGATTCGCTCAAGTTGCTCGCGCCGGTCGGCGGCGGGAAAACGAGCCCAGATGCCTTCGCCGCGCGCGAACCCCTCGATCATCTGATAGGCGCTGCACACCTCGATATCCGTCTCCGGCCGGCGGCTGTAGGCAAGCTCCGACTGGGCGTCCTCCTCGCGCTCGTCGGTCGTCGGCCCGGGCCGGCGCAGATATTCGTAGCCGATCACCGCCCGCGTCTTGAGGAAATCGGGAATGGTGGTCGGCACATGGCGGATCTTGAAGCCCGCCGCCTCCTCGCGCCAGCGCGTCAGGCGCTGGTCGGCGGGGCTTCCCGCGCCCGTCTCGATCTCGAGCTGGGGCACGATCTCCGCGGCCACCTTGTCCTTCTGGCTCAACCCCAGAAGCCAGTCCACGGAGACATTGTGGCGCTCGGCGAGCGCGGCGATGGTCTCCGCGCGCGGCAGGCGCACCGCGCTCTCGGAGAGGAGCTGCGACAGGGTCGACCTGTCGAGCCCGGCACTCGCGGCAAAGCGCGAGCGCGAGAGGCCGGTCCGCGCGATCAGCTCGGCGAGCCTCTGTCGGAAGACATCCACCGTTTGGCGTTTATCCATGGGACAATTCGCAGCATATCGGCATCATTGTTTATGATTATCACCAATTGCGCCTGATGTGTGCAAGACGAAACGGATCATGCGCATTCCCCCGTCGCAAACCCCGCCGGCCGCCGCCTAGACAGGAAGGGAAGAGACAACCGCACCGGCCGCACCGGCGGCGTGAGAAAAGGGGGAACACAGCACCATGGCCCGTATCGCACGACCTTGCGGAACCGCCGCCGTCGAATGGCCGACCGTGCTGCTGATCGCCGGCGTCTATGCCGCCTTCGGGCTCGTCACCTGGCATGCCGACGCCCTGCCCTGGTGGCTCGTGCTGCCGGTCGGGGCCTATCTCGTCGGCCTGCACGGCTCGCTGCAGCACGAGGCGGTCCACGGCCACCCGACACGCTCTCGCGCGCTCAACGAGGCGCTGGTCTTCCCCTCGCTCGCCCTGTGGGTGCCCTATCGCCGCTACAGGCGGCTTCATCTGATGCACCACCGCGACGCCTTCATCACCGACCCGATCGAGGATCCGGAATCCTGGTATGTCCTGCCGGAGACGTGGCACGCACTCGCAAGGCCACTGCGCTGGCTCATGATAGCGAACAACACGCTCGCCGGCCGGCTGCTTTTGGGCCCCGCCATCGCGGCCTGCCGCTTCGTCGCCTCCGACCTCCATGCCATGGCGACCGGGCGCAACCGCGAGATCGTGGCGGCCTGGGCCCTGCACGGGGCGAGCCTTGCCGTCACGCTTGTCTGGGTCGTCGGGGTCTGCGGGATGGATATCGGACGCTACGTCGCGCTCTTCGCCTATCCAGGCACGGCGCTCACCCTGCTGCGCTCATTCGCGGAGCATCGCGCCCATCGCCTCGTGGACGCCCGCTCCGCCGTCATCGAGACCAACCCCGCAATGGCGCTGCTCTATCTCAACAACAACCTGCACGCCGCCCATCACGCCAATCCGCAGGCCCCCTGGTATCGCCTGCCGGCCTATTACCGGCGCTTCAGGGAGGATCTGGTGGCGCGCAACGAGCGCTATCTCATCGCGGGCTATGGCAGCCTTGTGCGCCACTATCTGCTCAGGCCGAAGGAAGTCGTGCCCCATCCCTTCCGGACATCGGGAGGCGATGGAGGGGTGTAGGGCCCTCCCTCCGCCTCATCGAGGCGTCTTTCCCGCGCGCTCCTCCCGGGCCTTCTGCTCCATCCTGTCGATCTGCCGGCGCAATGCGGCGAACTCCTCGCGCACGTCGTCGCGAAACAGCGGATCCGGCTCGGTGCTCAGCGTGCTGTCGAGCTCTGCCCAGTCCTCCTCGGTCAGGGCCTTGAGCGCGACGGGGAAGAACCGCTCCTCCTCCGCGGCCATATGCCGGCGTTCGCCATCGACGAAATCCCGGGCGATCTCGCGGAACTCCCTGCGGGTCATCACGCCCTCGCCGAGGATCTGGTCGAGCGCGAAGGCGAACCGGCCGAGCCGCGCGGACACCTCCGCATGCTCGCCCACAAGGTCGCCGACCGTCTTCGCCGCCTCCGGCGCACGTTCGGCCAGCCTTGCGAAGACGAGATCCTCCCGGGGGTGGTGGACCCGGTCCGGATAGATCCTGAAATAGTCGACAATGGCGCGAATAACCTCGTAATCGGGCCGTTCGGCCTCGTCGAACACGGCAAGCTCCTCATCCAGTATGTCGAGAAGCCGTGCAATGTTGCCGTGATCCCGGTAAAGCGCATCCAGTATGGCAACCATCTCGCACCTGCCACCGTTTTCATTGCCCATCCATCGCATCTCCCGCCTAGCATGGCGCCGGCCACACGGCGTTGATCGACGTCAAGCCGCCTTGTGCACATGGGCCCGTCCGGTGCCGCCCGTCTCCTTGCCTTGGCGCGGGCGCGCGGGCTATGATCGCGAGATCGGGCCGCCGGACGTTCCGAGGGGAGCGAGAGAACGAGACGGCCCGTTCCGGCAGGGGTGGAGCGCAAGGGGAGCCGCATCATCGCGAAAGGGTGGACAGTGCGTATCCGGCCGGAGCCGGCGGCAAGCCGGACCCGTGGAGCCGGCATGGCCGGTTGCGGGCGGGCCGACCGCCGCACATGCCGCATGAGAGGCTGACGGCCGATGCTCGCACTCGCCATCCGCCGGCTCGTCTCCATGATCCTCATCATGGCGGTGATCTCGTTCATCCTGTTCCTCATCTTCGAGGCGGACAAGCTGAACGTCGCCACCAAGGTGCTCGGCGCCTATTCCACCATGGAACAGCGCCTCCTGTGGCTTGAGAACAACGGCTACAACGCCCCGTTCCTGGAACGCTATCTCTCCTGGGTCTGGGGCTTCGTCACCGGCGACTGGGGCACGTCGCTGCAATATCAGGCGAAGGTCAGCGAGCTGCTGTGGCCGCGCCTGCTCAACACCGCACTCCTCGGCGGCACCGTCTTCGCGATCACCGTCGCCATCGCGCTCGTGCTCGGCATCCTGTCGGGCATCGCGGAAGGCAGCTTTCGCGACCGGGCGATCACGGTCGCCTCGGTGTTCACGACCTCCATTCCCGAATTCGCCTCCGCGACGCTTCTGGTGGCCATCTTCGTCTTCTGGCTCGACCTCCTGCCCGGCACCTCGTCCTTCACTGACGGCTTCGCGCTCGACCAGCTCGTCCTGCCGGTCGCGGTGCTGGTGATCTACAATTTTGGCTATTATACGCGCATGACGCGGGCCTCCATGGCGGAGGTGATGACCTCGCAATATATCCGCACGGCCGTCCTCAAGGGCATCCCCTTCAAGCGCGTCGTCATGCGCCATGCGCTGCGCAACGCGCTGATCGCACCGTTCACCGTCATGGTATTGCAGCTCAACTACCTGCTCTCCGGCGTCATCGTGGTGGAGGTGTTCTTCGCCTATCGCGGCTTCGGCAAGCTGCTCTACGACGCGGCCCTCTTCGGCGACATCTTCGTGATCGAGGCCTGCACCATGATCGCCGTCATCGTCGCGGTGAGCTCGCAGTTCATCTCCGACATGGGCTACATGCTGCTCAACCCGCGCATCCGTTTCGGCTGAGGATCGAAGGAGCCCCGCCATGGCCGAACAGACCGTCGAAAGCCCCAGGCCCCCCGGCATCCTGCGCCGGGTCTTCGGCGCCGTCGGTCTCCTGCGCGAAAGCTCCATCGGCATGGTGGGTGCGGCACTGGTGCTGTTCTGGGTGCTCGCCGCCATCCTCGCGCCCGTCCTGCCGCTCCACAATCCGCTGGAACCGTCCCTGCCGCTGCAGCCAGCGATGTCGCCGGCGCCCGACGGCTCCACCTTCTGGCTCGGCACCGACGACCGCGGCCGCGACATCCTCTCGCGTCTCATATGGGGCTCCCAGCTCGTGCTGTTCTGGGCCTCGGTCGCCACTCTCGTCGCCTATCTCGTCGGCATGGCGCTCGGCGTGATGGCCGGCTATCTCGGCGGCTGGTGGGACGAGGCGATCTCGTTCCTCGCCAATGTCCTGCTCTCCTTCCCGATCATGGTGCTCTATCTGGTCATCCTGACAGGCCTCGGGCCGTCGTCGGATCTCGGCCGGTTCCTGTCGGACACCTTCGGCTTCTCGCCCAAGGTGGTCTCCGGCATCATCATCGTCGCCGCGGTCACCTTCGCGACCGCCCCGCAGGTGGCGCGCATCGTGCGCGGGCTCGTGCTCGATTTGAAGACGCGCGACTATGTCGCCGCCGCCCAGGTGCGCGGCGAGAGTGCAGCCTACATCATGCTGGTGGAGCTCCTGCCCAATGCGCGCGGGCCGCTGATCGTCGATGCCTGTCTCAGGCTCGGCTATGTCACCATCACCATCGCGCTTCTGGGCTATCTGGGTCTCGGCCTGCCGCCGCCGGATCCCGACTGGGGCAAGATGATCGCGGAGGCCCAGCCGCTCGGCAAGTTCGGCACCAATGCGATGATCTGGCCGGCGCTCGCGATCTCCTCGCTGATCCTCGGCCTGAACCTCCTGGCCGACGGACTGCGCGAGATCTCGCTGAGGGACTGAGGACCAACGGATGGCCGACGACGCGCAAACCCCGGTTCTGGACTGCAAGGACCTCTCGATCTCCTATTACACGCGCGCCGGCGAGATTCCGGCGGTGATCGATTTCGACCTCACCGTCATGCCCGGCGAGGCGGTCGGTATCGTCGGGGAATCGGGCTGCGGCAAGTCGACCGTCGCGCTCGCCATCATGAGCTATATGGGCCGCAACGGCGCGGTCACGGGCGGCGAGATCAGGTTCCTCGGCCGCGACATGCGCGCCATGTCGGAGGCCGAGCTGCGCCAGATCCGCGGCAAGGACATCTCCATGGTCTATCAGGAGCCCATGGCCTCCCTGAACCCGTCCATGAAAGTGACCGACCAGCTCACCGAGGTGCTCACCATCCATGAGGGGACCTCCGAATACGACGCCCGCATGCGCGCCATGGAGATGCTGGACGCGGTGCGCCTGCCCGACCCGAAGCGCATCATGGAGGCCTATCCCCACCAGCTCTCCGGCGGCCAGCAACAGCGCGTCCTGATTGCCATGGCGCTCCTGTCGAAGCCCAGGCTCCTGCTGCTCGACGAGCCGACCACCGCGCTCGACGTCACCGTCGAGGCCGGTATCGTGGAGCTCATCAAGGACATCTCGCGCGAGTTCGGGACCTCCATGGTCTATATCTCGCACAATCTCGGGCTGATCCTGGAGACCTGCGACCGGGTGACGGTAATGTATTCCGGCCAGGCGGTGGAACAGGGCACGGTCGACCAGGTGTTCGACCATATGCGCCACCCCTATACGCGCGGCCTGTTCAACTCCATTCCGCTGCCGGGCACGGACCGCTATGCCCGCCCGCTGGCGGCCATTCCGGGCCAACTGCCCCTGCCCCACGAGCGCCCCGCAGGGTGCTATTTCGGACCGCGCTGCGACTTCTTCCGGCAGGGCGTGTGCGACAAGGGGCTGATCCCCATGGAGGCGGTCCGGAGCGATAGCGGACACACGGTGCGCTGCGTGCGACACCGCGAGATCGACTGGCAGGCCCATGTGCCGGAGGCCGTGAGCCAGGCGCCGATGGAGATCGGCGACACGGTCCTCGAAGTCAATCACATGAAGAAGTACTACGAGGTCCGCGACAATTCGCTGAAAGGCCTGCTCTCCGGCAAGCGCCTGCGCCATGTGAAGGCCAACGAGGACCTCACCTTCGAGGCGCGCGAGGCGGAGACGGTCGCCATTGTCGGGGAATCGGGCTGCGGCAAGACGACCTTCGCCAAGGTGCTCATGGGGCTCGAGCAGGCGACGGAGGGCCAGATCCTGCTCGACGGCAAGAACGTCGCGCGGCTGCCCATCGAGCGGCGCGGGCCGAAGCTTGTCGGCGACCTCCAGATCGTCTTCCAGAACCCGTTCGAGACCCTCAATCCGAGCCATACGGTGGGCGCGCAGATCGGCCGGGTGCTCAAGAAGTTCGGCGTCGCCACCTCCAAGTCCGCAATCCGCGAGAAGGTCTTCGAGATCCTCGACATGGTGAAGCTGCCGCGCGACTTCGCCTTCCGCAAGCCGCGACAGCTCTCCGGCGGCCAGAAGCAGCGCGTCGGCATCGCGCGTGCCTTTGCCGGCGACGCCGCGGTCGTGGTCGCCGACGAGCCGGTCTCCGCCCTCGACGTCTCCGTCCAGGCGGCCATCACCGGCCTCCTCACCGACATACAGCGCCAGAAGCGCACCACCATGCTGTTCATCAGCCACGACCTCTCCGTCGTGCGCTATCTCGCCGACCGGATCGTGGTCATGTATCTCGGCCAGATTATGGAACAGGGCACGACCGACCAGGTCTTCTCCCCGCCCTATCACCCCTATACGGAAGCCCTGCTCTCCGCGGTGCCGATCGCCGACACCTCGATCAAGAAGAAGCACATCATCCTCAAGGGCGAGCTGCCGAGCCCGATGGACCCGCCCTCCGGTTGCCCGTTCCAGACCCGCTGCCCGCGCAAGATCGGCGAGATCTGCGAGACCGCCATGCCGCCGCTCAAGGAGGTTATGCCGGGCCATTTCATCCTGTGCCACATCCCCGAGGACGAGCTCGCCGCCATGGAACCGGTGATCGCCTTCGCCGAAGGGGAGACAGAGCCCGCGCTCGGAGAGGACGACGGCAAGGCCGAGGACGGCCGGCCGGACACGCTGCCGGAAGCCCGCGAGAACGGCCCCGACGACCTGAAGAGGATTTCCGGCATCGGCCCCAAGATCGAGCAGCAGCTCAACGCGCTCGGCATCTATCATTACGACCAGATCGCCGGCTGGAGCGCGGAGAATGCCGCCTGGGTCGATGGCCGGCTCAAGTTCCGGGGGCGGATCGCGCGCGACGACTGGATCGGACAGGCCGCACGTCTCGCCACCTCCCCGTCGACCGCCGGATAGGGCGCCATCCGACAAGACTGCACAGGCCCGCTACCCCTCGCGAGCGAACATCTCCATCGCATGGATGGCCGTGAAGAGATCGAGATGGCCGCCGCCGCCATTCTTGAACAGCGTGATCTCGTTCGGCCCGTCCCGGCCGGGATGCAGGCCGCGGCACAGCTCGAACAGGTCTGCCCGGACCGCCTCGGGGCCGATCACGCCGCGCCGGAGCGGGTCGCCGATATCGCCCGCCTGCTCCACCGCGAACCAGCGTGAATCGACGAAGAGCGACGCGCGGCGCACCGCCTCGTCGTCGCATTCGCGCATGGAGGGCGTGAAGCCGCCCACGAGGTCGAGATGCGCGCCGGGCTTGAGCCACGCCCCCATGACGACCGGCGCGGTGGCCGCCGTCGCGCAACAGACGACGTCTCCGTCGCGCACGGCGGCCTCGAGATCGTCCACGACATCGGCCTCGACACCGGCGCTAGCAAGATCCTCGGCGAGATCGGCGGCCTTCTGCCTGCTGCGGTTCCAGATCGAGACATGGGCGAGCGAGGGTCGCACGGCACGGTGCGCCGCGACCAGATAGGGGGCGAGCGCCCCTGCCCCCACCATGACGAGCCGGCGGGCATCCTCGCGCGCGAGCAGCCGGGCCCCGAGCGCGGAATCCGCCGCCGTCTTCCGGTAGGTCAGCGCCGTGCCGTCTATCGTGGCGCGGGGGCTGCCCGTCTCGCCGTCGAAGATCGCATAGAGCGCCTGGATGGCCGGCACATCCGGGTGACGCGCCGGATTGCCGGGCATCACGGTCGTGAGCTTCGCACCGCAGGCGACGCCCGGCTGCCAGGCGGGCCTGATGAGGAAACTGTCCGGCGTCTCCCCGCCCGTATCGCGGGCGAGATCGGCACGCTCGACCAGCGGCTCCGGCCCGCGATGGGCCTCGGCCAGCGCATCGACGAGGCCCGGAAAATCGAGAAGCCGGTGGACCGTATCGGCATCCATATGCTGCAAGGGACAATCTCCGGAACGCGGCATCCGGCCTGAGGACGTCTGGAGCAACCGGGGGCGGTCAGGGAATTCCCTCGCCGCCCTGGGGCAGGCCGGACAGTTGGGGGGCGGTGATTTCTCGCAGGAGCTTACGGAGAACCGCCTCCCGGTATCCAGCATAATCGTTCGCCACGACGACGAAATACGCCGGCCCGCCCACAATCGTGCGCTCGAAATAATAGTTGAGCGTCGGCACCTCGTTGAGGATGGTGAGACCGTTGATCGTGATGCCGGCGGCGGCCAGCTGATCGCGCACCAGGCGCGGATTGCCGCCGGTATTGTTGCGGCCGTCGGACGAGATATCGATGACGTAGCGGTCCGCCCGGAACGGCGCGTCGAGCAGCATGCCGCCGGCGAAGCGCATGATCGCCGTGATCGCCGTACCACCCTCCCCCAGCTTGCGCGGCATCGCGCCGATGCGGTCGGCAAGGGCTTCGGCTTCGGCGGGACCCGAGACGACCGTCCAGGGGATCACGATCACCTGGCTGTCGGCATCGGACCACTCCACGAGGCTGATGACGATCCGGCCATTGGCGCCGCTGCGGATCGCCTCGACGATCTCGGGCTCCCGGAAGGCCTGGGCAAGCCCGCCGCGCTGGAGCTCGAACTCCTCTTGATCCACGCTGTAGGAACAGTCCACCGCGAGCACGATGGCGGCATCGAATACGGGCTCCTGCGCCCCCGCTGCCGGGGGGCCTGCGAGCCATGCGGCGATAAGGGCCGGCACGATCGCGAGGCCGGAAACCGGCCAGCCGCCGCCCTTTGTCCATGCTCGGTGTCTGGGCGGTGATCTGGCCATTATGCGCAATCCGTCGCTGTCGCCGGGATCTATCCCTTGATGCCGCGCAGCCGCTCCGACCGGCGCCGGATGAGCTCCATCGTGGTCAGCAGGCAGATGGAGATGGCGACCAAGATCGAGGCGAGTGCGAGAATGGTTGGCGAGATCTCCTCGCGCAGGCCGGAGAACATTCTCACCGTCATCGGCGTCTGCTCGGGCCCGGCCAGGAACAGCACCACGACCACCTCGTCGAGCGACGTGACGAAGGCGAACAGCGCACCCGCGATCACGCCCGGCAGCAGCAGGGGCAGGATGATCTTGAAGAACACCCGCACCTGGTCGGCCCCCAGATTCTGTGCCGCCCGGATGAGGCTCTGGTCGAAGCCCGACAGCGCCGCCGTCACCGTAATCACCACGAAGGGCGTGCCCAGCACCACATGCGACATGATGATGGAGAAGAAGGTGTTGGCGAGGTTCACCCGCGCATAGAAGCTGAACAGAGCGGCCGCCGTGATGATGAGCGGCACGATCATCGGGGAGATCAGCAGCGCCGTGATCAGCCCGCGCGCCGGCATCTGCCGTTGGCTCAGGCCCAGCGCGGCGATGGTGCCGAGCGTGGTGGCGATGATCGTGGAGGATGTGGAGATGAAGAAAGAGTTGCGGATCGACCGCAGCCATTCGTCGCTGGAGAGCAGGGCATCGTACCAGCGCATCGAATAGCCGTCCGGATTGAAGGAGAGCATCTCCTTGGTGAAGGTGAAATAGGGCTCCGCATTGAAGGACAGGGGCACGATCACGATGATCGGCACGATCAGGAACAGGAAGATCGCCGCGCAGATCACCCGGTAGGCATAGTACCAGAACCGCTCCAGGGGGCCGGCATAGGACGGAAGAGCCATGGTCGATACGTCTCCTCGCTCCGTTCGGTCAGCCGAATTTCAGCCGGTCGACGCCGACAAGCTTGTTGAACAGCCAGTATATCACCAGCACCAGCAGCAGCAGGATGGTCGCCAGCGCCGAGGCGAGCTTCAGCTGCGCGCTCGTGCCCTGCATGTTTGATGCGATGAGGTTCGAGATGAAGATACCGGTCTCGCCGCCGACCAGCGCCGGCGTGATGTAGTAGCCGATCGCCAGGATGAAGACGAGCAGCACGCCCGCCGCAAGCCCCGGGATCGTCAGCGGCATATAGACCTTCGTGAAGGCCGTGAACTGGTTGGCCCCCAGGGACCGCGCCGCGCGCATATAGGATGGCGGAATGGTCTTCATGACCGAATAGAGCGGCAGGATCATGAAGGGCAGCAGGATGTGCACCATCGCGATGATCGTGCCGGTCTGGTTGTAGATCATCCTTATCCGGTCGCCCGTGTCGATGAAGCCCGCCCAGACGAGCAATTCGTTGATCACGCCCTGCTGCTGGAGCAGCACGATCCAGGCGGATGTCCGCACGAGCAGCGATGTCCAGAACGGCAGGAGGACGAGGATCATCAGGAGGTTCGAGGTGCGCAGCGGCAGCGTCGCCAGCATATAGGCGACCGGATAGCCGAGAAGGATGCACAGCCCCGTGATCGCGAGGCTCATCCAGGCCGTCCGGATGAACAGCAGGCGGTAGATCTGATAAGTCTCCGGCCGCTCGACGATCTCGCCGTCGGGCGAATATTCGAAATCGAGCGCCAGAAGATAATAGGCCGGTGTGATGATGCGGGTCTCGCGCTTGATGAGCCGCCAGAATGTCGGGTTTGCCCAGCCCTCGTCGGCGGCCAGGAAGGCCTCCCTGTAAGGTGGCTGCATCTCGTCGAGATCGCGTGCCGTGCCCATGACCTGGCTGCGGGCTCCCGGGATCTCGCGGTTGATGCGCCCGGCCGCACGCCCGATGGTCCGGTTTTCCGAACCGACGCGCATGTCCTCCGCCATGGCGGTGAAGACCGCCTCGTCGGGAATGCCCTCGCCGTCCCACTCCTGGATGGCCTCGGCGGTGTTCGGCAGGTAGTTGGCGACTTCCGGATTGTAGACCGACCGCGACATCATGGCCACGATCGGGAAACCGAAGGTGACGACGAGGAACGCCAGAAGCGGTGCGACCAGCAGGAAGGCACGCCAGCGCGCCCTGCGTTCCGACCGCCGCAACGATACTTTCAGGGGCGTGCCGTCGGCGGTTGTGATTTCCGTCGGCGACGACGGTCCCGAATTGGCCGCAATATCAGTCATTCCTGCCCGAGCCCTCTTGGATCACCCATCGCACGGCCCGGCCCGTCAGCCAGGCCGGGAGGCGACCGGAGACGGGCGATCCCGTCTCCGGCGCTTGTCGAAGCCCCTTACTGGGCCAGCCAGGCGTTGAAGCGCTCCTCGAGCGCGTCGCCATAATCCGCCCAGAAGGTCGTGTCGAACCTGACGGCCGTCTTCAGGTTCTCCGGGCTGGTCGGCATATGCGGCTTCATGTCGACGCCGGTCGCCTCGTGCTTGCCGACGAGCGGGGCCGACGACTTGCGCGCCGGACCGTAGGAGATGTACTTGGCCTGATCCGCCAGACGCTGCGTGTCCGTGGCGAAATAGAGATAGTCCTTGATCAGGTTGATCTTGTCCTCGTTGCCCACGGGCACGACCCAGCCATCGACCTCGAACATCTGGTGGTCCCACATGATCTTGAAGGGCTGGTCCTCGTTGACCTGGGCATTGAAAACGCGGCCGTTATAGGCGGTGGCGATCACCGCCTCCTTGTCGGCGAGCATCTGGGGCGGCTGGGCACCCTCCGACCACCAGATCACGCTGTCCTTGATCTCGTCGAGCTTCTTGAAGGCCCGGTCCTGGCCTTCCTTCGTGGCCAGCACCTCATAGACCTCGTCGGCTGGGACGCCGTCGGCGATCAGAGCCCATTCGAGGTTCTTCTGCGGGATCTTCTGCAGCGAGCGCGTGCCCGGATACTTCTCCAGGTCCCAGATGTCGGCGACCGTCTTCGGCCCGCCATCGGGGAAGGCATCCGTGTTGTAGGCGAACATGGTCGCATACAGGATCTGCGGGATGAAGCAGTCGCCCAGCGTGCCGTCGATGAAGTCCTTCGAGGCCGGCTCGCCATTGGGGCCCGGCGCGAGCCACTCGTCGTGGGGAACCTCCATGATGAGGCCCTCGTCGCAGGCGCGCTGCGCATCGGCCTGGAGCATGTCCACGACGTTCCACGTCACATTGCCGGCCTCGACCTGGGCACGGATGCCGGCCAGCGCGTTGGCCGACTTGTCCTCGTTGAAGATCTTGGTGCCGGTCTTCTCGCTGTAAGGCTCGTGATAGGCCTTGACCTGAGAATTCGTGTAGGCCCCGCCCCAGGA
Source organism: Kaustia mangrovi (assembly GCF_015482775.1). Lineage (GTDB taxonomy): Bacteria > Pseudomonadota > Alphaproteobacteria > Rhizobiales > Im1 > Kaustia > Kaustia mangrovi. The sequence continues at coordinate 783,916 of NZ_CP058214.1, forward strand.
GACGATGGTCAGCGAATCCTCGGCGCTCGCCACGCCGGCCGCGCCCAGAAAGGCAACGGCAACGGCGGTGGAGACGCCGAGCTTGAGCATATCTTTCATAGGATTTTCTCCCTTCCTCGCATTCCGGCGGCGAGCGCTTGCCCCACCGCCTCTTCTGGACACCGAGCGGTTCAGGAAACCGCCGGCCAGTCCAATTCCCGTCCCGAAGGATCGGCCGCCAATGGCGGAGCCGGCGGGCGACCGCCAGCCCCTTGCGGCACTATTCGAGAACGATCGGATCGAGCGCGCGGCAATCGCCCGTCTTCCAGCCGATCTTGGTCCGTGTTCCCTCGCGCAAGGCCTGGTGGCCGGACTTGTTGGGGATCTTCACGATGAAGTCCTCATGGCCGGCGACGGACATGCGGGTGCGGATGTGATCGCCGAGATAGATCAGCTCCTCGATCTCGCCCTCGAGCACATTGGCGGCGTTGCCATTGGGATTGATCTCGACCCGCTCCGGCCGCAGAGAGAGTGTGGTGCGCGCACCCACCCCCTCGACATTCACCGGCAGCGCGTCGATCAGCTCGCCCGTGTCGAGCTTGACCTTGCACACGTTGTCCTCCAGCGCCTCGATGGTGCCCTGCAGCTTGTTGTTCTCGCCGATGAACTGGGCGACGAAGCTGTTGTCGGGCTGCTCGTAGAGCACGTCGGGCGTGGAGAGCTGCTGGATCCGGCCGTCGTTGAAGACCGCGATCCGGTCCGACATGGTCAGTGCTTCGGACTGGTCGTGGGTGACATAGACGACGGTGACGCCGAGGCTCTCGTGAATGTGCTTGATCTCGAACTGCATCTGCTCGCGCAGCTGCTTGTCGAGCGCGCCGAGCGGCTCGTCCATGAGGACGAGGTCCGGCTCGAACACCAGGGCCCGGGCCACGGCGACGCGCTGCTGCTGGCCGCCGGAGAGCTGGGCGGGCCTGCGCCCCTCGAAGCCGGGCAGCTCCACCATCTCCAGCGCACGCTTCACGCGGGCCTCGGTGTCGGCCTTGCCGAGGCCGCGCACCTGAAGCGGAAACGCCAGGTTCTCCGCCACGGTCATGTGGGGGAACAGGGCATAGTTCTGGAACACCATGCCGATGCCGCGCTTGTGGGGCGGCACATTGTTGATCGGCCTGTCGTTGAGATAGATCTCGCCATGGGTCGCCGGCTCGAAGCCCGCCAGCATCATCAGGCAGGTCGTCTTGCCCGACCCCGACGGGCCAAGCATGGTCACGAATTCGCCCTTGGCGATATCCAGATTGAGGTTTTTTACGACGAGAGTCTCGCCGTCATAGCTCTTTTGAACATCGACGAACCGCACCATAGGGTCGTCGACGACAGCCTCGTCCGTCATCAGGTCGATGCCTCTTCCCGTTCACCCGGTTTTTGCCTCTTCATCAGCCGGCATTGCAAAGCGCATGCCAACCGACCCCGCTTGTTATTATCGTCTTATTTGCAACCGCGCGCTGCGCCGCCGCTATTATTAGACCATTATCTGCATAAAGACTGTGCAGCCAAGATACAAGCCTTCTGATGGTCACATTTCGTAGTATGACCCATCGTCCCGATCCCCGCATCGGTTTTTTGTGGGCGCGGGCCATGGGGTCCAGAGTCGGGCCAGCCGGGCGACAGCGCTCGGCGCAATGCGTCCGCTCATCGCCCAAATGCGACATCGCCCCGCACTGCGCGAAAAAAGGGGAGCCGCTATCCGCGACTCCCCCGAAGAGCAGCCTGATCCGGGGATCCGCCGAAGCGGGCCAAGACCGGACCATGCCGCCCGCGCGGGCCATCCGCCCCGGCCGCACGCGTCTCGTCATCCTTCCGCCGGCTGCCGCCCGGCCTAGACGGCCCGTGCTGCGAGCACCGGTCTGTCCATCAGGTCGGCACCGGTCTCCGCCATAGGTCTCGCCGTCCCTTCGTTCTCGCCGACGACCTCCTGCACGCTGACCACGTCGGCGAACTGCCTGACGATCTCCACCAGGGTCGAATGGGTCTGCGCCTCGCCGGCCGCATCGGTCGCGGCGGAATGCGATCCGTCGCCCACGAACACCATGTCGTGCCCGCGCTCATGGGCATCGACCATGGTCCACAGGCAGGCGAGCGTGCCCTGATAGCCGGCCAGATAGGTCACCGCCGGCTGGCGATCCGCCATCATCCGGGCGAAGGTCTCGCTCGAATAGGCCGAAGGCTCGCTCTTGAAGAACACCTTCTCCGAGGTCGCACGGGCGTGGAAACCGTCGATCGCCTCCCAATAGGGCGTGCGCGGATTGAACAGCGGCCCCGAGCAGCGCCAGAACACATGGGCGACATCCCAGTTCCTCGCCCGCGCGGTGTCGAGGAGCGCCTTGCAGCGCGCAAGGCTCCCGTCGATCTCGTGCAGATACAGCGGCCTGCCTTCCTCGACATATTCGCGCTGCATGTCGACCATCACGAGCAGCGGCGCCGTTTGCGGACGGATGAAGCCCCGATCCTCCTCGACAGCGGGGCGCATCCGGCGACATTGCGGCCGCGACGGGCCGGCTGTGCCGCCTTTCGACCAGCGCAGCATGGGCTCACCCATGGGCGCTGGAGCGGGTTGCCGACTGGTCCAGGATGCCCGGATCCGACCACTGGCCCTCGGGCCGGATCAAAACATAGGGATCGCTCTCCATGGACAGGGCATCGGGATGCGGCTCCGTCTCGATCACGATCTCGGTATAGCGGTAGTCGGAGAAATACAGGTCGCGCTGCGGCTCGATGGGCTTGCCGCCGAACCGCGCCCAGAACTTGACCAGCGGATCCTGGGCATGCCCGTAGATCTTCGTGTAGCCCTTCACCCGGCACAGCTCGATGGCGGCGCGCGCCATCACCAGCGCCATGCGCGACTTGCGGTACTCCTTGCGCAGCGCGAAGCGCTCCAGCTTGGCGAAATCGGCGAAATAGCGCACCCGCATGCAGGCCACCGGCTCGTCGCCCATATAGCCGATGAGATGGGAGGCGGAGAAGTCGTTGCCGTCGAACTCCTCCTCATAGGGGCACTCCTGCTCGCTCAGATAGACGGCGGAGCGGATCGCGAAGACCTTCATCAGGTCCTCGATGCAGTCGGCGACCTTGATCCCGATCTCCTTCTGGTTCGTGTAGGGCGACCGCGTGCCGCTCTTGCGATAGGTGTTAAACGCGTAGTTGTCGTTCATCATGGTCATGACGTGGCTCCAATTTCCCCGCTTCGAAGGCATCCTCAGCCCGTATATCCCGACTTTGCGGCGATTTTCGCCCGGTTGCCGGGCCCGGACGCTCAGAGTGCTGTCCGATTGGCGATTCTGCGATACACATAGAGTTCTTCCCCCTCGGGCTCTCCGGCCCGGGGACACTGGACGAAACTCAACGACTTCAGAATCCGCAGGCCTGCCTCGGTGGCCGGCCGCGCATAGAGATCGGCGTGGCGATAACGCTCTGCCTGGAGCAGATCCATGATCCGGGGCAGCCCGGCGATGGCCTTGCCCGCCGCGACGACGCCCCAGACATAGACCGCCGCCGGCTGTCCGCCGCTGTCCTCCAGATACTCGAGCTGGGGGTCGTGAGCATCGAGCGCGCCGGAGATCAGCGCCTCCAGGCCACGGGCATTCAGCATGAGCAGGGCGACGTAGCCGAAGGCCCGGAACGCCCCGTCGTCAGTCATGCGGCCGATCGCATAGGCCGATTCCGGATTGTGCCGGACGATGCCGCGAACCACCTCGCGCGAGGCAATCGCACCGCCGAAATAGCGTTCCGCCAGATCGTAAAGGGGATCGAAATCTTCTTCCCTTAACTGGCGGACAATGACACCGGCAGGCATCGGCATCGCAGGCAGCAGATCGAGCTCCCGCGACGCACTCCGCGATATCCTATCCGTCAAGGTTTTCCCCGCACTCATCTCAGCCACAGCAACTCCCGGTGGCTGCAAAAACGCATCGCTGAATATACATGCTTCGTACATATCGCATTAAGGGTTTCTTGACCCGTCAGCCATAGAGTGGGAGAAAACTCATGTTTCGCGTAGAAGGTAGCTCTTAATTGGAGGCTGACCGTGCCCAAAAAATTAGAGCGCCGTGATGCAAATATCGAACAGGCTGCGGAAACGGCGCCCCCACCGGACTGGGACGACATCCGCCTGTTCGTGACGGCGGCGGAGGCGCGCAGCCTGCGCAAGGCGGCGGAGCGCCTGCGCATGAGTTCGTCGACCATCGTGCGGCGAATCGACAAGCTCGAATATGCGCTTCAGGCTCGACTGTTCGACCGCCTGCCCGACGGTGTGGAGCTCACCCCGGCGGGGCTTGCCATCCTGCAGCACGCCAAGCGCATGGAATCCTCCAGCTTCGAGCTGCAGCGGGCCGTGCAGGCGCGCGACACCAATCCGACGGGGCTCGTGCGCGTGTCCATCACCGAGGGGCTCGGCACCTATTGGGTCGCCCCGCGGCTCGTGGAGCTGCAGCGCACCAATCCGAAGCTCGTCATCGAGCTCAAATGCGCCATGGAAAGCGCGGACGTGCTGCGCATGGAGGCGGATATCGCCGTCCAGTTCACCCGTCCGACCAACCCCGACCTCAAGGTCACCAAGCTCGGGCGCCTGCACGTCTATCCCTTCGCCTCGAAGGAATATATCGCCACCTACGGCATGCCGCGCTCGCGCGAGGACATCCTGAACCACCGGCTGATCGACCAGTATGCCCCGCAGCTGGAGGAAGGCGTCGCCGCGCGGTTCCTGGGCATCCGCAATCCGGAAGGCATTGTCGGCATGCGCACCAATGCGAGCACGGCGCACTACCACGCCGTGGAGAAGGGGGCGGGCATTGGTGGGCTCGCCACCTATGCGGCCGTGCTGTCGGACGATCTCGTGGCGATCGATGTGGGCTTCCACCACCATGTCGACATCTGGATGACCTATCACCCCGATGTGCGCCAGTCGACGCGCGTCTCCATCATGATCGACTGGTTGAAGGAAACCTTCTCGCCGCAGCGTTTCCCGTGGTTCCGCGACGAGTTCATCCATCCGCGCGAGTTGCGCAAGCTGCCGGCCGATTCCTGGAAGATCAACCTCGTCAACACCCAGCCGACGATCTTCGACACCGACGAGCCGTGATCGTCGCCTGTCCCGTCCATCTCCGTCATTCCCGCGAAAGCGGGAATCCATAAGCGGCGTCAAGGAGATGGTTTCCCGCGTCCGCGGGAATGACGACCGTCAAAAGCCGCCCTCCCCCACGAGATTCCCTGGAATTTGTGCCGGGATGAGCGGTGCAAAATCACGATAGCGGATCAGGCACGGCGATTGGGATCCGGTTCGGGCCCCTCCTCCTCGGCGCCGTCCGCCGAGGACTCGCCCGCCTGGTCCCGCTCCTCCCCGTCGACAGACGCGACAGCCTCGTCATCCTGAGAAGCAGCCGCCGCCCCGGGCGCCTCCTCCTCCGGCTCCTCCGGCTCTTCGGACTCCTCGGGTGCATAGCCACACCCAGGCATCCAGGCACTCTTCAAGGTCTCAACGACGGTCGCCTTGTCGGTGAAGTCGGTGTCGTAATCGTTGAGCCCATCGCGGATGGCGAAGAGCGGATCGGTGGTCCACAGCTTGCGCAGCGCACGGCGCTTCAGCTCCGCCGGCACCTTCTTGTGGAGGAAGCGGGTGAAATCGTCCTCATGGGTCAGCGCGTCGATATCGACCTCCTCGAGCTCGCGCACCATCGCCTCTTCCTCCGGCGTCAGCGCCTCGCCGGTTCCCTCCCCATCCTGCCCGGACACGTCCGGAGCGGTCCCGGCTTCGGCCGGCGTTCCGGATTCGTCGGGGGAGACGGGCGCATCGCGATCCTCGTCGCGCTCCTCCTTGAGCTTGCGCCGCGACCAGCGCGCTATGAAGGTCTCATCCCTCGCCATGGTGTCCACCCTCGCCGCCACGGGCGCGGCGCATGCGTTCGCGCAGCTCCACGAGCGGCTCCTGACCGAATTTGTGCTCCTCCACATCCACCCTGTCGCGCTTGCGCTTCACGAAGGGTTGCTCGTGATGATGGGCGGCCACGAACGCCTCCAACCACAGGCCGACATCGGGCGGCATGTCCACGCGTGCGACATCCTCCTCGCCGGAATCGAGATAATCCTGCGCCTCGTAGGCGCTGGCGGTGAGCCGCGCGACCGTGAAGGGCGCACCGCCCGACGCCTCCTCGTTGCGGCGCATGATCACGAAGACGGACGGGTGCGGGGCGTTCAGATTGTAGAGATAGGCCTCCGTGTCCGACCGGTGCACGGTCAGCGGCAGGGTCGCGGCGTGATACTGCACGGTCTCCGCGCCCTCGCGCAGCACCGTCCAGTCCGGCCTGTCCGGTGCACCGGCGATGACCGCGACGGCCTTCCATTCCTCGTCCGCCCAGGGATGGTCGATCCTGCGCTTCTCGACCACGACCCCGAGAGCGATGGTGTCAGCGGTCGTCATGCCATCCTCCGCCATGCCCCGATCATAGAGCATCATGGCGAAAACTGTCTGCACTTTTCGGTATCGCGCACGAGCCGTGGGACGCGATCGACGGGCAAGTCCGGGCCCTTCCGACCATGATGTGGAATCCGGTTTGCCTTTGGCGTCCGAAACCTTAGAGTCGTTCCAGTTCTAATGATCGGCCGGCGGCACCGGGGGCCGGCAGGAGCCTGGACGGACATGAAACTCAAGGGCAGGCAGGTGCTGCTGTGCAATTGCGAGCGCACCATGGCGCTCGATCCGGCAAAGCTCGCCAGGGCGCTCGGCTCGGACGAGCCCCCGACCATCCACAGCCATCTCTGCCGCAGCGAGGCCGCGCGCTATTCGGCAGCACTCGAGGACGGCGAGCCGCTGCTCGTCGCCTGCACGCAGGAGGCCCCCCTGTTCCGCGAGCTCGCGGCGGAGGCCGGGCATGAGGGCGAGCTCCATTTTGCCAATATCCGCGAGCGCGCCGGCTGGACGGGGGACAAGGCCGACCTCTCCGCGAAGATCGCCGCATTGCTCGGCGAGGCCGCCCTCGAGATCGAGCCCGCCGGCACCACGACCCTCTCCTCCGACGGCATATGCCTCGTCTATGGCCGCGGACAGGAGGCCCTGGACGCGGCGACGAAGCTGCAGGGCCGGCTCAATGTCTCCCTGCTCCTCGCCGACGACGACGGCATCGTGCCGCCGCACAGGGCGGAGGTAGCGATCCACAAGGGCCGCATCGTCGCCGCGGAGGGTCATTTCGGCGCCTTCTCCGTCACGGTGAAGGACTATGCGCCCGTGATCCCCTCCTCGCGCGCCGGCCTCGACTTCGCCATGGCGAGGCAGGAGGCGCACGCCGAGTGCAGCCTGATCCTCGACCTCACCGGCGGGACACCGCTCTTCCCCTCCGCGGAACGCCGCGACGGCTATCTCCGCGCCGACCCGCGCGACCCGGCCGCCATCGCCACGGCCCTGTTCGACATCTGCGACCTCGTCGGCGAGTTCGAGAAGCCGCTCTATGTCCATTACGATGCCGATCTGTGCGCCCATTCCCGCAACGGGCAGACAGGCTGTACGCGCTGCCTGGACAATTGCCCCGCCTCCGCGATCTCGCCCAATGGCGACGAGGTCGCGATCGACCCGGCGCTGTGCGGCGGCTGCGGCGTGTGCGCGAGCGTGTGCCCGACGGGTGCGGCTTCCTACCGACTGCCCCGACGCGAGGACCTGCTGAAGCGCATTCGCACCCTCGTCGACACCTATCTCGGCGCGGGCGGGACCGATCCCGTCCTCCTTGTCCATGACGGCCGCCATGGCGAGGAGATGCTCTCCGCGCTCGCCCGCTTCGGGCGCGGCCTGCCGGCCCATGTGCTGCCGCTCGCGGTCAACGAGACGACGCAGATCGGGCATGAGGCCATGGCCGTCGCGCTCGCCGCCGGCGCCCGAGCCGTCCTGCTTCTCGCCGACCCCCGGCACCCGGAAGAGCTGGAGGGACTTCGCGCGGAGGCCCGCCTCGTCAACGCGCTCATGGCCGGCATGGGCCATGGCGGGCATGACAGGGCGGAGATCGTCGCGGAGACCGACCCCGATGCAGTCGAGGCCGTCGTCTGGCGGCCGCGCGACGGGACGGGTCCCGCGCCGCACGCCTTCGTGCCCTCCGGCCTCAAGCGCGAGGCCGCCCGCATGGCGCTGACCGCGCTCAACGAGGGGGCACCGGAGCCCGCCACGCTTCTCGCCCTGCCCGACGGCGCGCCCTATGGGCGGATCTCGGTCGACACCGATGGCTGCACCATGTGCCTCGCCTGTGTCAGCGCCTGTCCTACGGGTGCGCTGAAGGACAATCCCGACCGTCCGGAGCTGCGTTTCGTGGAGCAGGCCTGCGTCCAGTGCGGCCTGTGCCGCAGGACCTGTCCCGAACAGGTCATCGCGCTCGAGCCGCGCTACAATTTCACACCCGGCGTCATGGAACCCGTCCTCCTCAACGAGGAGGAGCCCTTCACCTGCATCCGCTGCGGCAAGCCCTTCGGCACGAAGAGTGCGGTGGAGCGCATCGCCGCAACGCTTGCCGGCAAGCACAGCATGTTCCGCAGCGAGGAGGCCGCCCGGCTGATCCGCATGTGCGACGACTGCCGGATCGAGGCCCAGGCCGAAGGCGGCCGCGACCCCTTCGCCATGGGCGAGCGCCCGCGCGTGCGCACCACGCAGGACTATCTCGACGAGGCCGAAGCGGAGAAGGCAGAGAAGACGAAGACGGCGGGCAGGCGCTCCGCCGACGACTTCCTCATCGACAAGTAGCCGCCGCCCGCCGGAGACGCGTCGACACGTCCGCCCTACCCCGCCAGTGCGCCCAGAACGCGGGCCCAGCTACGCATGCCGCGATGGAAGCTCGCCATGTCGTATTTCTCGTTCGGGCTGTGGATGCCGTCGTCGGAGAGCCCGAAGCCGATCAGGATGCTGTCCATGCCGAGCCTTGAGCGGAACGCGCCGACAATCGGGATGGAACCGCCGCAGCCCATCATGACCGCGGGCTTCGAGAACTCGTCCTTCAGTGCCCCGGCGGCGGCGGAGAGATAGGCATTGTCGGTTGGGATCTCGATGGCCGGGCTTCCGCCATGGGCGACGAATTCCACCGCGCAGTCGGCCGGCAGCCTCTCGCGCACGAAGGCGCGGAAGCCGTCGCGCACCTTCTGCGGATCCTGGCCGGACACCAGGCGGAAGGAGATCTTGGCCGACGCCCGCGACGGGATCACGGTCTTCGTCCCTTCCCCGTATAGCCGCCGATAATGCCGTTGATATCGCAGGTCGGCCGCGACCAGAGCTGCTCGAGCACGGAGCGCCCCTCCTCGCCGGCCGGCACGGAGAGGCCGACATCTCCGAGGAAATCCTTTTCCGAGAAGTCGAGCGCGTCCCACTGGGCCTTGATCGCGTCGGGAAGCGGCGCGACGTCGTCGTAGAAGCCCGGAACGGCGACACGCCCGCGATCGTCGTGCAGCTCGCCCAGAATGCGCGTGAGCACACGGATCGGATTGCGCGCCGCGCCGCCATAGAGCCCCGAATGAAGATCGATCGAGGGGCCGGTGACGATCACCTCCTCATGCACCAGCCCGCGCAGCCGTGTGGTGATGGCGGGTGTCTCCGGGTCCCACATATTGGTGTCGCAGACGAGCGCGATATCGTGGGTCAATTCGGCCGCATTGGCCTCCAGGAACGGGGCGAGGCTCGGGCTGCCGGTCTCCTCCTCGCCCTCTAGAAGCACCGTGACCGCGACCGGCAGGCGCCCTTGCGCGCCGATCCAGGCGCGCGCGGCCTCCAGGAAGGTCATGAGCTGGCCCTTGTCGTCCTCCGCCCCGCGCGCGACGATCTGCTCGCGCCCGTTCGCGCCCTTGACGCGCTGCGGCTCGAATGGCGGGCTCTTCCACTCCTCCAGCGGGTCGGGCGGCTGGACGTCGTAATGGCCGTAGAACAGCACATGCGGCGCCGTCTCCGGCACGTCGTCGGGAACATAGTGGGCCACCACCATCGGATGGCCGCCGGTCGGGCGCACCGACGCGTCGAAGCCGAGGGCCTCGAGCTCCCCTTCAGCCATTCCGCCGCCCGGACGCATTCCCCGGCGAACGCCGGGTCGGTCGACACGCTGGGAATTTTGAGAAGCGTGACCAGACGCTCAACACTTTGCTCAAGATTTTCGTCTATGTGGGAGAGAACACGCGGCAGATCGGCCATTTTTTGGTACCTGGCAGTGAAATGGTGTATGGCGGGGCCGAGTGAGGAGCAACGAAGGCACCCCGCCGGCGCGATAGTGTCAGGCAAGCAGCAGCGGGGCAAGGGGCTCAGAGGGCCGTGGCACAGCTAACGCTTGCACGCGACAGTCTTCAGGTTCACGAACCGTCCGCTGGATGGTCGTCTTGGCTCGTGCGCCAGGGCTACCAGCATCTCAAGGTGCTGCGCACCCAGGTAAACCTCTATTATTTCTGGGAAAAGCGCTGGTTCTTCATCGCGCTCGCCATCGGGGCCGTCCTCCTGTCGCTGCCCCAGCCGGAGGGTCTGTCGCGCGCCGGCATGATCATGCTGTCCATGTCGGCGGTGGTGACGATCCTGTTCATCACGCAGCCGGTGCCGCTGCCCGCCGTGGCACTGCTCATCATCATCGGCCAGGTCCTTCTCGTGGGTGTCGATTCGACCCAGGTGGCGAAGAACCTGATGACCGATTCCGTGCTGTTCATCATGGGCTCGCTCATGCTGGCGGTCGCGGTGGTGTCGCAGAAGCTCGACAAGCGCATCGCCTGGTTCATCGTCCAGTTCACGGGCACACGCACCTTCAATGTCTGCTTCGGGATCTCGGCGGTCTGCGGCCTGCTCGCCTCCTTCATCGGCGAGCATACGGTGGCCGCCATGATGCTGCCGGTGGGCATCACGCTGATCTCGCTCACCTCGCAGAACCCCGCGCGGATCAAGAACCTCGCGGCCCTCATCCTGTTCTCCATCGTGTTCGGCTGCACGACCGCCGGCATCGGCACGCCCTCGGGCGGCGCGCGCAACGCCATCATGATCGGCTACTGGCAGGAGTTCTTCTACAATCCGGCGGTGCGCAACACCGACCGCTACCTCGTCGACTATGCGACCTGGATGCTCTACGGCTATCCCCTGTTTCTCGCCCAGCTCCTGTTCGTCACGCCGATCCTCTATTTCACCTTCAGGCCGGAACGGAAGGACCTCGCGCGCGCCATCGCCAAGCTGCGCATGCAGATCCAGATGGACGGGCCGATGACCCCGGACAACTGGCTGACCATCGTGCTCTTCGGGCTCATCATGCTCGGCTGGATCACCCTGTCGCAGGATATCGGCATGGGAACGGTCGCTCTGATCGGGACCACCGCCTTCCTGGTCACCGGTCTCGTGCGCTGGGAGGACATCAATTCCGGCGTCAACTGGGGCGTGGTGCTGCTCTATGCGGCGGCCATCTCGCTCGGCGTGGAGATGAAGGTGACGGGCGCGGCCGAATGGGTCGCCAACAGCGTGCTGGATATCTTCGCGCCGCTCGGGCTGAGCCACGGCCTCGGGCTGCTTGCCGGCGTGGCGTTGCTCACCGCAGGCGTGGCCAACACCATGGCGCCGGGCGCGGCGGTCGCCGTGCTCGGCCCATCGTTCTGAAGATGGCGGCCGCCTCGGGCGAGGACCCGCTGGTGGTCGGCTTCATCACCGCCTTCGCGTCGGCGACCGCCTATCTGGCCGTGGCGAGCTCGCCCGCCTCCACCATCGTCTTCTCCTCCGGCTATCTCAAGATCGGGGATTTCCTCAAGGTGGGCTGGCGCATGGCGATCACCTCGCTCACCCTGCTCCTGCTGCTGTCCCACTTCCTCTGGCCTCACTTTTCCGATTGGCGTTAGGATCGGCTGTGACTGGCACGAACGGGACCGGGTGAGATGCTGTCGATCTTCAAACGGCGCAATGCGGACGAGAAGCCGCAGAAGCCCGCCGCCGCGAAGGCGAGCCCGCATGAGCGCGAGGCGGAGCGCACTCTCGGCGAGCTGCGCGAGCGCCGGCGCAAGCGCTTCCGTATCCTCGCCTGCATCGACGGCACCGACGAGGCGCTGGAAAATGTCCGCTTCGCCGCGCGGCTCGGCGCGAGCGACGAGTGCGACATCATCCTGCTCTATGTCCGCCCCATCGATCACGGCCTCGCTTCCGGCGGGCTGCAGGTCCGCGTGGCACGCCAGAACATGCTCGACTGGGGCATCGAGCTGCCGGGCGTGCGCGATCTCAGAAAGGCCGTGGAGGTCCTCAAGGAAGAGGGTATCTCGCCCGACGAATGGCCGATCAGCTCCGCCCATACCGATGTGTGGGGCGACCCGCTCGGCGACAACAAGATCGAGTACCAGCAGGAGGAGAGCGGTCGCAGCGTCGTCCTGAAGCTCAAGACGGCGCCGGATCCGGCAAGCGGCATTCTCGACCAATACGAGCTCGGTCCCTACAACCTCATCATCGTCGGCGAGCCGAGCCGCTGGCGCGGCGAGTTCAAGTCGGTCTTCGATGCCGGCGTCGTGCAGAAGGTGACCATGCTCGCCCCCTGCTCCGTGCTCGTCGTGCGCAAGGGCAGCCTGTCGAAGAGCGGCTTCTTCATCTGTACGGACGGCACCGCGCGCTCGCTCAACACGGTCAAGCGTGCCGCCGTGCTCGCCCACACGGTGGACAGCCCGATCACGCTCTATTCCGCCGCCCGCGAGCTCAAGGGCCGCGCGGCGGCGCGCGAGAATGTGGAGAACGCCAAGGCGATCCTGACGCGCATGGGAATAGAGGTCGACCGCACCCGCGTCGGCATCGGCGAGCCCGCCGAGCAGATCATCCGACACGGCTCCGGCCATCAGGTCATCGTCGTCTCCGACGAGGGCCGCTCCCGCTTCGAACGCATCTTCAAGGGCTCCGTCGCCTACGCCGTCGTCCGCGGCGCCCGTACCTCCGTGCTCAATGTGCGCTGACGCCGCAAGGCCCAGGCGAGCGACAAAACACACCGCTCATCCCGGCGAAAGCCGGGATCCCAGGCGTCTTTGCGCAAGAGCGGGAATGTAGCTTTATGCGTCTCCGGCAACGGAGCGGGCTACTCCTTGAACGCCCCCGCATCGGGCACGATCAGGGCGAAGCGGTCGGCGAGTTCGGCGAGCGCGACCTGATGGACGGCGCCGCCGGGGACGATCTCGCCATCCGTGCCGGGAAGCGAGCGGCTCGCGCTGGCGCGCGAGACGACGGTGCTCGACAGACCGAGATCGAGCGCGGCGCGCACCGTGGAGCTCAGGCACATATGCGTCATGAAGCCCGCGAAGATCGCCGATCCGTGCCCCGTGGCCGCAAGCGCGTCGCGCAGGCCGGTTCCGGCGAAGGCGTTGGGCAGCGCCTTCTCGATGACCGTCTCGCCGTCGCGCGGCGCAAGGGCGTCGACGATGGCGCCGCGTTCCGCCTCGCGGTCGAACAGGCCGCCCGCCCTGCCCTTGTGGGCGATATGGACGATTGGCGTGCCGGCTGCGCGCGCCCGTTCCAGCAGCGCGGAGGCCTCGCCGATGGCCGCGTCCACGCCATCGAGCGGCAGGGCGCCGGAGACATATTCGTTCTGGTAGTCGATCAGCACGAGGGCCGCGTCGGAGAGCGACGGTGCCTCGAGCCGGACGCCGGCGAGTTCCAGAAGGGTCTTGGGCGTCGTCTGGTGAAGCAGCATGGGCGATCTTCCTTGAGGTGGAGTGCAGTTGGCGGGCCGGTCAGCGCCTTGCGCCGGAGAGCGCGAGCACGCCCGCAAAGACCAGCATGATACCGCCCGTCATCCGCTCCTGCCACAGCCTCACGCGCGGGCGCGCGGCGATCAGCCGGCCAGCGTAGGAAAACGCCACGGCCTGCGTCAGGCACCATAAGAGGGCACCGAAACTGAACAGGCCGCCGAGCAGCAATAGCTGATGGCTGACCGCGCCGCGGGCCGGATCGGCGAATTGCGGCAGGAAGGCCAGAAAGAACAGCGCGATCTTGGGATTGAGGATATTGATCGCCGCGCCCTTGGCCATGAGCACCGCCGGCGGCTGGGCCGGCATGTCGGCGATCGCGCCCGCCTCCTTGGCGCGCAGCATCCGGATCCCGAGATAGGCGAGATAGGCGACGCCCGCCCAGCGCACGATCTCGAACAGGATGGGGGATGCGAGAAACAGGGCGCTGACCCCGAAGGCGCAGGCCAGCGCCTGGAGCGCGGCGCCGGAGGTCGTCCCCAGCGCCGCCCATATGCCTGAGCGCATGCCACGGCTCATGGCGGTGCCGCCGATATAGGCCATGTCCGGCCCTGGCGCGAGATAGACCGCGAGCGACGCAAGGGCGAAGGCGATCAGCGTTCCCGTATCGACCGGCATGGGCCCTCTCCCCGCAAGATTGCGCTATTCGACGACGATGCGCGGCGGCGGCTTGACGTCGCCATGGGCGCCGTCGGCGATCTGCGACCAGACGCTTCTGGCGATATCGCGGAAGATCTGGGCGTGAATGCTGTCGGGCTCGGAGACAACCACCGGCTGGCCGGCGTCGCTGCGCTCGCGCACGGTGCGGTCGAGCGGCACCTCGCCGAGGAACGGCACGCCGAGCTTGTCGGCCTCCTCATGCGCGCCGCCATGGCCGAAGATCTCCGAGCGCTCGCCGCATTTGGGGCACAGGAAATAGCTCATATTCTCGATGATGCCGAGAACAGGCACATCGACGCGGCGGAACATGTTGAGCCCCTTGCGCGCATCGATGAGCGCGAGGTCCTGCGGCGTCGACACGATGACGGCGCCGGACAGCGGCACCTGCTGGGCCATGGTCAGCTGGGCGTCGCCCGTGCCGGGCGGCATGTCGACCACCAGCACGTCGAGCTCGCCCCACGCCACCTCGCGCAGCATCTGGGTGAGCGCGGAGATGACCATGGGCCCGCGCCAGATCATGGGCGTCTCCTCCTCCACGAGAAAGCCCATAGACATGACCTTGAGCCCGTAGGCCTCCATCGGCTTGAGGACACGCCCCTCGCCGGTCGGCTGCGGCCGCCCGGACACGCCTAGAAGACGCGGCATGGAGGGGCCGTAAATGTCGGCATCGAGCACGCCGACCTTCAGCCCCGCGGCGGCGAGCCCGAGGGCCAGATTGACCGCCGTGGTCGACTTGCCGACGCCGCCCTTGCCCGAGGCCACCGCCACGATGTGCTTCACCCCCGGCACGCCCGCGAGCTGCTGGCCGGGGCCGCCCGCGCCGGGCATGGGCCCGCCGCGCCCCGCCATGGGCGGCGGCGGTGCGGCATTGCCGTTGGTTTCGGGCGCCTTGCGGGCGGGCGCGGCGGGAGATTGCGCGCCGGCGGGCTTCTCAGCGGTGAGCGCCACCGTCACACGATCCACGCCGTCGAGCTGCTCCACCACGCGCTCGGCGGCCTGGCGCATGGGCTCAAGCTCCTCCGCGCGGTTCTCGTCGACCGTCAGCGCGAACATCACCGCGCCGTCGCGGATGAGTATCTCCGACACCAACCCCAAGGACACGAGATTGCCCTCAAGGTCCGGACCGCGCACCTTGGCGAGCTGCGCGAGAACCTGTTCCTTCGTAAGCTGGGCCATGGATTGCTTCGTACTCGTCGTTGGTGGCCGTGACAGCGGGCGCCCGCATCCGCCGGCGACCTCCGGTGCTAAGCCCCGGACCGTGCCGGCACCCGCCCGCCGAGCTCGCCCGTGATCTCCGCGGCGATCGCCTTGACCGCCTCGCCGAGCACGGGAATCCGCTGGTCGGTGATCCGCGCCGTCGGGCCCGAGATGGACAGCGCCGCGATGGCCTCGCTGTGCTCGTCGAACACGATGCTCGCCACGCAACGCAGGCCGATGGCCGTTTCCTCGTCGTCAATGGCATAACCGCGCGTGCGCACCGTTGCAAGATCGGCCTCGAGCGCCGCGACGCTATCGCGCGTATTGGGCGTCTCGCGCCTGAGATCGAGGCCGGACACGATGCGCCGGGCGTCGCTCTCGTCCACGAAGGCGAGGATCGCCTTGCCGACGCCGGAGCAATGCAGCCGCGCGCGGCCGCCGGGCCCGGCAATCGCGCGCATCATCTTGTGGCACTCCACCTGCGCGAGATAGACCACCTCGCCCCGGTCCGCGATGGCCAGGTTCACCGTCTCGCCCGACTGCTCCATGAGCCGGCGCATATAGGGCCTCGCCGTCGCCACCAGGTCGCGCGAGCGCACGAAGGCGGAGCCGACGCGGAAGGCCTGAACGCCGATCAGCCACGCCGACCGCTCCGTGTCGAAACGCACATAGCGCTCGTTCTGCAAGGTGGTAAGAAGGCGATGGGCAGTCGAGGTCGGCAGGCCGACCTCGTGGGCGACCTCGCTCAGCGACAGGCCCTGGGGGTGATGGGAGAGCGCATTCAGGAGCTTCAGCGCCCTGGACAGCGACTGCACCTGCCCCGATGCGCGAAGCACTTCCTTGCTCGGCACCTGGAACTCGCTTCGGCGCTCCTCATCCTCCGTCGGAGACTTGGTGATGGCATCCATCTCGTTGATCCGTTCCGCACGGCCTGAAGTGATTTCCGACTGTAGTACCCGGAATTGAGCCCTCGTGACAACGCGCAATTCAGCGCACCGGCCGGATGATGCGCCAGAATGGACGGCCACGGGCCCGATATTCCCTATGCCTAGATAGTAATTGCGCCGCGAGGCGCCAAGCCATCCCTATTGCCCGAGCGGGCAATCGTCAATACCTGAGTGGCAAAGTCGACATTAGGAGACCGAGGGGCCGTTACCGGCCCGACGCGCCGCCCTGCTGCCGGCTCTCGAGCCAGAAATCGTAGATTGCGAGCCCAGCCACCACCAGCGTGACCACGACGAGGTCGATCTCGCGGACGAACCAGATCACGATCCCCAGAAACACCAGGAACAGGCAGACCGCCAGCGCCGCCAGCATCTTGTCGGTGCGTGTCATCGCGCCATCATCCCTCCTGCCCGTCGGCACGGGCGGTTTCCTCCATCAGCCACCGGGCGGTGCGCAACAGCCGCTCGTCGCCGCCGCGCGGACCGATGAGCTGCACGCCGATGGGCATGCCGTCATAGCCCTCCAGAAGCGGCAGGGTGACCGCAGGCACGCCGCACATGGTCCACAGCGAGCAGAAGGCCGCATTGCCCGTGGTGGCGAGATCCTTCGGCGCCTGGCCCGGCGCGGCGGGCGTGACGATCGCATCGTAGCGCTCGAAGATCTGCTCCAGGCCCGCATTGAGGAGCGCGACCCAGTCGAGTGCCACGAGATAGTCGTGGGCGAGCACGGTGCGCCCCTCCTCCACGGCCGCGCGCGCACCGGCGCTGAGCGTATCGCCACCGCGATTGTAGTAATGGGCATAGTGCCTCGCGAGCCCCGCGAACATGATGGTGCGGTGGATGTCGAGCCCCTTCGAGAAGGGCTCCGGCAGCGCGACCTCGTCGCACTGTTCGCCCAGGAAGCCCGCAAGCTCGGCGAAGGCCTCCCTCATATCGTCCTCCGCGAGCTCCTCCCAGGCAGGCTGGCGCACGAAGGCGAAGAGCGGCTTGACGGGCGGCCCGGAGGCCGCCGCAGCGGCAAGGCGCGGAACAGGCTGAACGAGCGCTGCGGGATCGCGCGGGTCGGGCCCGCACAGGGCCTGCGCCAGCATGGCCGCATCGCCGACCGTGCGGGCGAACACGCCCATCGTGTCGAGCGGTTCGGCGACCGGAAGGACGCCGGCGCGCGAGATGAGCCCGCGCGAGGGCTTGTAGCCCACCACGCCGCAGAACGAGGCCGGGCGGATCACGGAGCCCGCCGTCTGCGAGCCGACCGCGAGCGGCACCATGAAATCGGCGACAGCGGCGGCCGATCCACTCGACGAGCCGCCGGGCGTACGCTCCGGATCGTGCGGATTGCGCGTGCCGGCAGGCGTGAGGAAGGCAAGCTCCGTCGTCACGGTCTTGCCCATGATGACCGCGCCCGCCGCGCGCAGCCGCTCCACGACCGCGGCATCCGTCCGGGGCCGGCGGCCGGCGTCGAGCGCGGCACCGTTCTCCGTCGGCATGTCGGCGGTGTCGATGATGTCCTTCACGCCCACGGGAAGGCCGTGAAGGGGCCCGGGCGAGCGGCCGGACGCGCGCCGGCCGTCCGCCGCCTCGGCCTGTGCGATGGCGTGATCGCGGTCGAGATAGGTCCAGGCGCCGACCTCCGGCTCGCGTGCCGCGATACGGTCGAGGCACGCGTCCACGAGATCGACCGCCTTGGCCTCGCCGCGCTCGAGGCGGCCAAGCGCGTCCGCCGCCGACAATCTCGCCAGTTCGGGATCCGTCTTCCTCGCCATCGTCTCAGCGTCCATAGATGATCTGCGGGAGCCAGAAGGCCACGTCGGGCACGAGATAGACAATGGCCATGGACAGGAACACCATCATGAGAAACGGCATGCAGCCCTTGAAGATCTGCACCAGTTCCACCCCCGGCGGCGCGATGCCCTTCAGGTAGTAGGCGGCCATCGCCATTGGCGGCGTTAGGAACGAGGTCTGCAGATTGAGCGCGATCAGGATGCCGAAGAACAGCGGATCGATGTCGAAATGCGGAAGCAGCGGCAGGAAGATCGGCACGAAGATGATGATGATCTCCGACCATTCGAGCGGCCAGCCGAGCAGGAAGATGATGAGCTGGGCAAGGATCAGGAACATGACCGGCGTGAGGTCCATCGACAGCACGAACTGCTCGATCACCTGCTCGCCGCCGAGATAGGAGAAGACGGAGGAGAACGTCCAGGACCCGACGAACAGCCAGCATACCATGGCGGAGGTGCGCACCGTCAGATAGACCGACTCCCGCAGCCGCTGCCAGGTCAGCGCGCGGTAGACCGCGGCCAGCACCAGCCCCCCGAGCGCGCCGACCGCGGCGGCCTCCGTCGGCGTGGCGAGCCCCATGAGGATCGCCCCCAGAACCGCCAGGATCAGCACCGCGAGCGGGAAGAACGAGGTGATCATCATCATCGCGATCTGCCCCTTCGTATAGTCGCCGACCTCCTCTTCGGTGGGCTTGGGGGCGACCTTCGGATTGAGCAGTGCGCGCGCGACCACATAGAGCATGTAGAGCCCGGCCAGCAGGAAGCCCGGCACCAGCGCGCCCGCATAGAGCCGGACGATGGAGACATTCGCGGTCGCCGCATAGACGATCAGCATGATCGAGGGCGGGATGAGGATGCCGAGGCAGCCGCCCGCGCAGATGACGCCGGAGGCGAAGCTCGTGTCGTAGCGCGCCTTCAGCATGGCCGGGAAGGCGAGCAGCCCCATGAGCGTCACCACCGCGCCGATGATGCCGGTGGCGGTGGCGAACATGGCGCAGGTCAGGAGCGCGGCGATCGCCATGGAGCCCGGAATGCGCCGCGAGGCCAGATAGAGCGTGTTGAAGAGCTGGTCGACGATATTCGCCCGCTCCACGATATAGCCCATGAACAGGAAGAGCGGCACGGCGGTCAGCACGTCGTTCGACATGACCGAATAGGTCTGGTTGACGAACAGGTCGAAGATCCTGTTGTCGAACAGCGTCGCCATGCGGTCGGCGTCGTAATAGGCGTAGTAGCCGAAGCCGACAGCGAGCGCCATCAGCGTGAAGGCGATGGGAAAACCAGGAAGATGGTCAGGATGAAGATCCCGAGCATCATGACGGCAACGAAGGAATCAGTCATTGCGGGCGTCCCTCCTCACCACGTCCACAGCTTCGCTGCCATGTTCGAGCACCTCGCGCTCGTGCTCGTGCAGCAGGGTCTCCTCCAGTTCCTCCACATCCTCCATCCGGCGCGGCCATTCCCCGGTCCGGATGCACAGGATGCAGCGGCAGACCTGGGCTGCGCCCTGGAGGAGCATCAGGAGGCCTGCGGCGATGATCACGGTCTTGAACTGGAATATGGGCACATTGGCCGGGCTCATGACGCTCACCTCCATGTAGCGCCATGAGCGCGAGGCGTATTTCCAGCCCGAGAAGACGAGCGCGAGCATGCCGGGGAAGAAGAAGAGGAAATAGAGCGTCAGCTCCACCTTGGCCTGCGTGCGCGCCGACCACAGCCGGTACAGGAAATCGCCGCGCACATGGCCGTTTTGGGCCAGCGTGTAGGCGCCGCCGACCATGAACAGCGTGCCGTACATCATGTAGGAGATGTCGAAGGCCCAGGTCGTGGGCGAATTCAGCACATAGCGGACGAACACTTCATAGCTGCCGCCGAGCATCATGACCATGATGCACCAGGCGAACGCCTTGCCGAACCAGGTGGACACCCTGTCGGCGAAAGCGATGAAGCCTTCCATGAATGCTCCCTCCCTCGTCGCCTCTCACGCGCCCGTTCCGGTGTCTTGCGCGAGGACGAACCCGATCATACGCCGTTTTCCGGCTGCCGCGCGACCGCGCCGCCCCCCTCTGCGCGGCCGGCCGCCGGTATGTGTTGCGCGCAGCAACGGAGCGGCGCCTTCCAAGCGCCGCTCCGCGCCCGCACGACAGTCGGACAGCAGGGTCTAGAAGCCCAGCTTGCCCGGGAAGTAGTGCTCGTAGGCCAGCTTGTAGTTGGCCTGGTTCATCAGCCAGTAGTAGGCGACACGTTCCGACCAGGCCTTCTGGCTCTGGACCACCTTGTTGAAGAACGGGTCCTCGGTCAGCTTCTTCAGGACCTCGTCCCAGGACTTGAGCTCTTCGGCCATGACGGAGTCGGGCGTGCGGCGCACCTCCACCCCGTCCTCGTTGATCAGCGCCTGCAGATCGGCGGAATAGCTGTCCATGGCGAGGCCGAAATTCGCCGTATTGGCGGCCTCCGCACCATATTCGAGGATGGCCCTGAGATCCTCCGGCAGGGACTCGAACTTGTCCTTGTTGAAGACGATCTCGAAGAACTCCGCAGCCTGGTGGTAGGAGCCCATCATGTAGAACTTGGCGACATCCTGGGCGCCGAAATCGCGGTCCGAGGTCGGGTTGTTGAACTCGAAGGCCTCGATCACGCCGCGCTCCAGCGCCGGCACGATCTCGCCGCCGGGCAGCTGGGTCACCTGCGCGCCGATACCCTGCATGACGTCGGTCGCAAGGCCCACCGTGCGGTATTTCAGCCCCTTCATCTGGTCGGCGGAGGTGATCTCCTCGTTGAACCAGCCAAGCGGCTGGGTCGGCATCGGCATGGCGAAGAAGCCGACGATGTTGAGGCCCAGAACGTCCTGGACGAGCTCGCGATAGAGATCCTTGCCGCCGCCATACTGGATCCAGGCGAGCAACTGGGCGGCATCCGCTCCGAAGACCGGCCCGGTGCCGAACAGCGAGGCGGCCTTGTTCTTGCCGTACCAGTAGGCCGTCACCGTGTGGGCGGCATCGATCACGCCGTCATGGGTCGCATCCTGGACCTGGAAGGCCTGGACCACGGCGCCTGCCGGCAGGAGGTCGATCTTCAGCCGGCCGCCCGACATCGCCTCCACGCGTTCGACATACTGCTGGGCCATCTCCTGGAAGACGTTGGAAGCCGGCCACGAACTCTGCATCTTCAGCACGATGGGGCTCTGCGCGGTCACCACATTCGGCATGGCCACCGCGCCCGCGGCCGCCCCCGCTGCGAGCGCGCCGCCCTTCATGAAGCGCCGGCGCGATACGTCACCCTTCCCGTTTCCCTTGGATTGGGTCATAGCGTTTCCTCCCTAATGCCCATTCGGGCCTCTTCACGCCCCGTTTCGGGCGTGCCTCTTGCCCTTTTCGGGCTTTCTTGTCGAAGCCTCCTCCCCTGCGGCATCGCAATGCCGCAAGGGACGGAAGGCCTCTGGAATCAGTTTCTGCGATCCGGGATCACCGCACAAGACGTGTATCCCGTCAGACCGCTCGACTTTCCATATACCGAGATACCGCCTTTCGCCGGGCCCTGTCTCTTAGACGAAGGAAGCCCTTGATCGCGCATGAAGGCCGTGACCGCCGCTCACCGGTCGGACGCCGCCGCGACCTCCTCGCCGGAGGGCAGGCTTGCGCCGCGGTCGCGGATCCAGGCGAGGACGTCGCGATAGACCCGCTCGCGCTGCTTGTCGCGCAGGAGCATGTGCCAGCCATTCTCGTAGATCACGGTGCGCTTGGGCGCGGAGATGCGCTCCATGGTCTCCCGCGTCGGTGTCTCCGGCACCAGCTCGTCATGCTCGCCATAGAGATAGAGGACCGGCACGTCGAACCGGTCTGCGGCGAGATAGGCGTCGTCCATCAGCGAGACGAGACCGTACAGCGTATCGACGCGGGTCGCCTTCATGTTGAGCGGATCGCGCGCATAGGCCCGCAGCATGTCGATATTGTCCGACGGCCAGACCTCCACGCCCTCGCCCGTCAGCTCGAGCCACGGCACCGTGTGGGCCGCGAGCCACAGGGTGGAGGTATAGACCGGGTTCATCGTCTCCCAGCCCCACACGGCGGGCGCGACGAGGATCGCCCCGTCCGGCTTGAGCCCGTCCGCCATGGCGGCCATGGCGACGGCGCCGCCCATGGAGATGCCGAGAACGTAGACGGGACGCCCCGGATTGCGGGCCCGCGCCAGCGCGACCATCGTCTTCAAATCGGCGACCATCCGCTCCGTACCGGGCCACAGGCCGCGCTGCGGCGTGCGCCCGAAGCCGCGCTGGTCGTAGGTGTAGACGGTGAGGCCGTGGCGGGCGAGCCACGGTCCCGGCAGCGCGAAATCCTCCGAATAGCCGTTGAAGCCGTGAACGGCGACGACCACAGCGCGCGGCCGGGCCGCACGCCAGACCTCCACCGGGAGGCTCGTGCCGTCGTCCATCATGACCTCGCGCTCGCCAAGCTGCGGGCGCGCCGAGGAGGCCGGTCCGAGGTCCTGGAACCGGGGCGTGCAGGCCGCGAGCAGCGCAAGGCACAGCACGACCGCGGGACCGGCGAGGGATGCAAGCCGCCTCATCGCCCGCCGCTCCCGCCGACCAGCCGCCTCACCTCGCCGCGCAGGAAGGGCAGCACCTCCGTCTCGAACCAGGGGTTCCGCCTGAGCCAGGCATTGTTGCGCCAGGAGGGGTGCGGCATGGGCAGCACGGGCGGGTCGAGATCGCCGCAGACATAGCCGCGCCATGCGGAGACCGTCTCCGTCATGGTCTCCCCCCTCGACACCCCGAGATGCCAGCTCTGGGCATACTGGCCGATGGCGAGAACGAGCTCGATGCGCGGCAGGGCCGCCATGAGCGGCGCGCGCCAAGCCGGCGCGCATTCCCGGCGCGGCGGCAGGTCGCCGCCCTTGCCGTCCTGTCCCGGAAAACAGAAGCCCATGGGCGCGATGGCGATGCGACTTGTGTCGTAGAACGTTCCCCGGTCGATCCCCATCCAGTCTCGCAATCGTTCTCCGGACGGGTCGTTGAACGGCACGCCCGTCGCATGGACGCGGGTTCCCGGCGCCTGCCCCGCCACCAGAAGCCGCGCCGACGCCTGTGCCCACACGACCGGGCGCGGCTCGTGCGGCAGCGTCCGTCCGGCCGGTTCGTCGGCGCAGATCCGGCAGGCCCTGATCCGCGCGAGCAATCCGTCGAGATCGCACCCGGTCATGGCATCCGGCCCCTCGTCATCGGCGAAACGACGCACCGGCGGGCCTCACGCCGCCGCGCTCGGGCGCTGAGAGACCGTCTCGCGCCAGCGCCTGAGATTGACAAGCTCGTCGCCCATCTCGATGCGCGCGACCTTCATGAAGTCGATGGTGCAGATCGCGGTGATATCGGCGATGGAGAAGTCGGGACCGGCGATGAACGGGCGCTCGGCGAGCTCGCGGTCCAGAAGCGCCAGCATCCACTCCGCCTTGGGCTTGTTCGCCGCCCCCCATTCGGGGATCTGGGGCGTTTCCAGATGCGCCATGCGCGGATGCTGGTGGCGGAAGCACTGCGACACGGTCTGGAACAGGTTCTGCTCCACCCGCCGCTGCCACATCTCGATCACGGCCTGCTCCTTCGGCGTCTCGCCCATGAGGGAGGGCGCGGGCTGGAGCGCCTCGAAATACCGGCATATGGCCACCGTCTCGGCGATCACCGTGCCGTCGTCGAGCTCGAGGAACGGCACGCGCGTCAGCGGATTGCGCCGGGCCATCTCGGGGGCCAGATGCTCCTCGGCCATGATGTCGAGCTCGATGCGCGGCACCTCGATGCCCTTCTCGGCGAGGAAGATCCGGACCCGGCGCGGATTGGGGGCGCGGCTGTCCTCGTAAAGCTTCATGACGGCGTCCTCCGGTTCTTGCGGGCTCCGCGACGCAGGGCTCGCGTTCGGCAGCCGGAACGATGCGCCGGCAGAGACCATGGAGACAAGGCCGAACTGCCCTTACCGCCCGATTAACCAGCTTTGCGAAGCCGTTCTTAAGGTTTGCCCCCTTAGCGTTGGGGCAGATCGCAAGCGGACCTCTCAAACGAAACGCCAGCCCCATGAGCACATTCGAAGCGGATCCGGAAACGCCCATTTTCGCCGCCGGCCGAGCAGAGCGGACACGGGCTCGCGCCACGAGCCTGCCCCTCGCCCTGCCGATGCTCGCCGCCGCCGCCGCGCCGGTCGCGCTGGCCGTGGCGGTGCGCTGGACGCTCACCGGCGAGCCGCTCGATCTCGGTCTCGCCGCGCTCGTCGCCCTCGGCTGGACGGGCCTTCTGTGGCTCGCCCTGCACCATCGCCGCACGGCCGCCACCATGCAGGCCGCACGGGCCGACCGGGACGCCGCGATCGAGACGCTGAAGCGGGAGAAGGCCGATGCCGAGGCGGCGCGCCTGAAGGCGGAGCAGGACAGCCACGCCAAATCCCGGTTCCTCGCCGCGATGAGCCATGAGCTGCGCACGCCGCTCAATGCGATACTCGGCTTCTCCGACGTTCTGCGCAACGAGATGTTTGGCCCTATTAATACGAGCAATTACAAGGACTATGCGGCCGATATTCACACATCGGGTCAGCATCTGTTGTCGCTGGTCAACGACATTCTCGACCTGTCGCGGATCGAGGCCGGCCACTACGAGCTCGCCGAGGAACCCGTCTCCCTGCCCCGCATCGCGCGCGACTGCCGCCACCTGCTCGACATGAAGGCCGGCGAGCGCGGCATCGAGATCGTGGAGACCTACGAGCCCGCCTTGCCGCTGGTGATGGGCGACGAGCGCGCCATCCGCCAGATCTGCCTCAACCTGCTCTCCAATGCGGTGAAATTCGCGCCCGACGGCGGAGAGGTCGTCCTGTTCGCCCGCCTCAACGCGCTCGGCGCGCCGGTCTTCGGCGTCCGCGACGACGGGCCGGGCATCCCCGAAGACGAGATCGACACGGTACTGAGCGCCTTCGGGCAGGCCGCAAGCGCCTCCCCCGAGCATCGCCGGAGCGGTTTCGGGCTTGGCCTGCCCATCGTCCAGGGCCTCGCCGCCCTCCATGACGGCAGGCTGCGCATCGACTCAAAGCCCGGCCAGGGCACGGAAGCCCGCGTCGAGCTTCCGCTGCGCCGCACCCTCGCGGCCCATATCCGCGACGTGCACGCGCAGTCCAAGCCCATGGACACCCGCCAGCACCTCGTCGCGCTGACCGCCTGACCCGTCCGGACGAAACACATGGCCCATCCCGGCGGGAATGCCGGTTCGGCCCGATTGCCGTCTCCTCTACTCCTCGCGGTCGGTGACGCCCGCCTCGGCGAAGGTCGCCATGCCGCCATGGACATCCGCGGCCGCCTTGGCCATGGCGGCGGCGAGCGCGGCGCCGGTACCCTCGCCGAGCCGCATGCCGAGATCGAGGAGCGGCGCCTTGCCGAGGGTCTCCAGAAGCCGCCCGTGGGCGGGCTCTGCGGAGACATGGCCGAACAGGCAGTGATCGAGCATGCCGGGACCGAGCGCATGGAGCACGGCAGCCGCCGAGCTCGCCACGAAGCCGTCCACGATGACCGGCACCCGCTTCAGCCGGCCGCCCAGAATGGCTCCCGCCATGGCCGCGATCTCGCGCCCGCCGAGCCGGCGCAGGATCTCGAAGGGATCGCCGCCCGCCTCCGGCCCGTGGCGGGCGACGGCGGCGGCGACGACCTCCGCCTTGTGCGCAACCCCCGCCTCGTCGAGCCCGGTGCCGGGCCCGACCCAGTCCCGCGCCTCGCCGCCGAACAGGCCGTGGGCAAGCGCGGAGGCGACGGTCGTGTTGCCGATCCCCATCTCGCCGATGCACAGAAGGTCGATGTCGGTGGGCACCGATTCGAGCCCGTAGAGCAGCGTCGCCACGCAGTCGCGCGGCGACAGCGCCGGCTCCACCGCAATATCCCCGGTCGGCACCTCAAGCGCGAGCTCGAAGACCTGGAGGCCGAACCCGAAGCTCTCGCAAAGCTGGTTGATGGCCGCGCCGCCCGCCTGGAAGTTGGCGACCATCTGGGCGGTCACCGCCTGGGGATAGGCCGCGACCCCTTGCGCGACGACGCCGTGATTGCCGGCGAAGACGGCGACCATGGCGTTCTTCACCCTGGGCGGCGTCCTGCCCTGCCAGGCGGCCAGCCATTCCGCGATCCCCTCAAGCCGGCCGAGCGATCCCGGCGGCTTGGTCAGCGAGAGATCGCGCGCCCGCGTCGCGGCCCTCGCCTCCTCGTCGGGGCCCGGCAGATCGTCCAGAAGGGTGCGCAGATCGTCGAACGGACCGGAACGGCCTGCAATATCGGCGGACATGAAGAACCTCGCTTGAACACCGGAGCAACCTGCGCCCAGTCGGGCGCAGACAAGTTGCTCTAACACTTTAAGACCGAGCAACCTGCGCCCAGTCGGGCGCAGACAAGTTGCTCTAACACTTTAAAACTGAGCAACCTGCGTCCGGTTGGACACAGACAAGCTGCTCTAACACTTTAAGACCGAGCAGGCTGCCTCCGGTTGGCCGCAGGCAAGTTGCTCCAGCACCTCAAGACCGGTCAACCTGCAATCAGGTTGATCCAGCGGCTGTGGACAGGCCGCGACCAGTGCCGCTATAGCCCGTTGAGCGCCGCCGGAGAACCCCGCATGACGACAGACGATCCTGCCAACCGTCCCTTTCTCGACCCGCCGGGCTGGACCCGGGACCTCGGCGAGTGCGTGCGCTTTCTCACGCGCATCCCGCTTCGCCCCGCCAATGGCGAGATGGCGCCCATCTCGCGCACCATGCGCGCCTTTCCGCTCGTCGGCGCGCTTCTGGGGGCGGCCGGCGGCCTCGTCTTCGTGCTGTGCGCCGCTCTCGGCCTGCCCGCTCCGATCTCCGCAATCGTCACGGTTGCCGCCCTCATCGCGCTCACCGGCGCCTTCCACGAGGACGGCCTTGCCGACACCGCCGACGGCTTCGGCGGCGGATGGCGGCGCGAGGACAAGCTCGCCATCATGCACGACTCGCGGCTCGGGACCTATGGCGCCGCCGCGCTCTTCCTCGATCTCGCCGCGCGGATCGCGGCCATCGCCGCCATTGGCGGGGCGGCCGGCGCCACGGGCGCGCTCGCCGCCCTGATCGGCACCGGCGCATGGTCGCGCGCGCTGATCGTCGTCTTCCTCTCGCGGACGCCGCCGGCCCGCGACAGGGGCCAGTCCCACAGCGCCGGCAATCCCGACGCCACCACGGTACGC
The DNA here is from genome assembly GCF_015482775.1 of Kaustia mangrovi. Classification (GTDB taxonomy): domain Bacteria; phylum Pseudomonadota; class Alphaproteobacteria; order Rhizobiales; family Im1; genus Kaustia; species Kaustia mangrovi. The sequence goes on from NZ_CP058214.1 coordinate 811,419, forward strand.
CATGCCGTCGCCGCGGGCGGCGCCATCGCGGCAATCGCCGTCCTCGCCGTCTTCGGCGTCTGGTCCGCCCTTGTCGCTTTTGCCGCAAGCCTGGGCGCCCTGGTGCTTGTCAGACGGCTCTGCCTCACCCAGATTGGCGGTCATACGGGCGACACGGCGGGCACCGTGCAACAGGCAAGCGAGATCGCCATGCTGCTCGCCCTCGTCGCCATGCTGAACGCTGGATGAGGTCTCCGGCCATGACCGATCGCACACCGCCGCGCATCGAATCGCCCTGCATCCAGGTCTGCGTCGTCGACGCAGACAGCGGCCACTGCATCGGCTGCGGGCGCACACGCGGCGAGATCGCCGGCTGGATCGGCTTCACGCCGCAGGAGCGCCGTGCCGTCATGGAGGCCCTGCCGGAGCGCATGTCGGCCCTCACCCGCAACCGGGCCCGCAAGGGCGGTGCCCGCGCCCGCCGCCGCGTGCCGCAGGCATAGCGGGACCGGCTGCACGGGGCAAAGCGGACGGCCCCGCCTTGCCGTGGCCGAGATTTCCCCCTATCTGCCAAGGGAAGCGGCCACCGGGCGCCCGCGCCCCAACGGAGACCCCATCCTTCCCATGCGTTACTGGATCGGCATCGCCATCGTCGTCCTGGCGGCCTTCGTGCTCGTTCTCATGGACAATCCGGGCGCCAGATTCGGCCTGACCAATGCCGACTTCGCCGCGCTTGCCAGCCGTATCGCGCTGATCGTGCTGATCGGCGGCGGCGTGATCCTCGCCTATCGCGGCCGCGGGCGCGACGCGGTGCGCCATGCCGCGATGTGGCTCGCCTTCGCGCTGGTCCTCCTCGTCCTCTACAGCTACCGCCACGATCTCGCCGCCATCGGCGACCGCGTCCTCGGCGAGCTGATCCCCGGCATGCCGGCGATCTCGACGGCTGTCCGGCCCGATGGCGGGCGCGAGCGCGTCGTCACGATCCGCGCCGCGATCGACGGCCATTTCAACGTGCGCGCCCGCATCAATGGCCGCACCGTCGACATGGTGGCCGATACCGGCGCGTCCGTGGTGACGCTGACCTACGAGGACGCGATGGCCGCCGGCATCGATCCGCAGACGCTGTTCTTCTCCGTGCCCGTCAGCACGGCGAATGGGCGCACGGAGGCCGCACCCGTGCGGCTCGACAGCGTGTCGGTCGGCGGCATCGACGTGCGCAATCTGCGCGCCCTCGTCGCCCGCCCCGACAGTCTGTTCAAGAGCCTGCTGGGCATGAACTACCTGCGCGCCCTGGCGAGCTTCGAGGTCAGCGGCGATGCGCTCGTCCTGCGTCAGTGACGTAAAATCCATTCAATAATTCAGTATTTTACAACGGTTTTTTGATCAATTTAATCCAGTTGAATGTGACAGTACCGTCGGCGCATTCTACGACCCACTCGCGCCCACCCGAAAAATGGTCACACTTGTTGCGACAATGCCTGCCCGACAGGAACGGACAATACGGAGAGCCTGACGATGGACCTGAAACCCCGGGCCGACCTTGTGCCGAACACCCGCGCCTATGAGGAGATCCCGCTGGTCAAGCCGACGGGGTTCCGCGAATACGATGCGCGCTGGCTGTTCGGCAGCGAGATCAACCTTCTGGGCGTCCGCCTGCTCGGCATGGGGCTCGGCACCATGCTGCACGAGCGCGGCGTGCGCCCGGAGATCGTGGTCGGCCACGACTACCGGTCCTATTCCTCCTCCATCAAGCAGGCGCTCATCGCCGGGCTTCTGGCGTCCGGCTGCACCGTTCACGATATCGGGCTCGCCATGACGCCCATGGCCTATTTCGCCCAGTTCGACCTCGACGTCCCGGCGGTCGCCATGGTCACCGCCAGCCACAACGACAATGGCTGGACAGGAGTCAAGATGGGCATGCAGCGCCCCCTCACCTTCGGGCCCGACGAGATGGCCGCGCTCAGGGACATCGTCATGGAAGGCCGGGTGACGCTGCGTCCGGGCGGCGAGCTGAAGCTCGTGCCCGACATGGCCGAGCGCTACATGGCCGACCTCTCCGACAGGCCGAAGCTCACCCGCAAGCTCAAGGTCGTCGCCGCCTGCGGCAACGGCACGGCGGGGGCCTTCGCGCCGGAGGTGCTCAGGCGGATCGGCTGCGAGGTCGTGGAGCTCGACTGCACGCTCGACCATTCCTTCCCGCGCTACAATCCGAACCCCGAGGACATGAAGATGCTGCACGCGCTGGCGGAGGCCGTGACGGAGACGGGGGCCGATATCGGCCTCGGCTTCGACGGCGACGGCGACCGCTGCGGCGTGGTGGACGACAAAGGGCGCGAACTCTTTGCCGACAAGGTGGGCGTGATGCTCGCCCGCGACCTCTCCGCCCTTCATCCCGGCGCGACATTCGTGGTGGACGTGAAGTCGACCGGCCTGTTCCTGACCGACCCCGTGCTCCAGGAGAACGGCGCGAAAGTCGATTACTGGAAGACCGGCCATTCCCACATCAAGCGGCGCTGCGCGGAGATCAACGCGCTCGCCGGATTCGAGAAGTCCGGCCACTACTTCTTCAACCCGCCCGTGGGGCGCGGCTACGACGATGGCCTGGTCTCCGCCATCGCCATCTGCGACATGCTGGAGCGCAATCCCTCCAAGTCCATGGCCGAGCTGCGCGAGGCCCTGCCGCAGACATGGGGCTCGCCCACCATGTCGCCGCACTGCCCCGACGAGAAGAAGTACGAGATCGTCGACCGGGTCACCCGCCACTATCAGCGCCTCGCCGCCGGCAGCGGCCAGATCGCCGGTCTGCCGATCCGCGAGCTCGTCACCGTCAACGGCGTGCGCGTGACGCTCGCCGACGGCACATGGGGCCTCGTGCGCGCCTCCTCCAACAAGCCGGAGCTCGTCGTGGTCTGCGAGAGCCCGGAATCGGAGGACATGATGAAGGCGATGTTCAAGAACATCGACCTGCATCTCTCCGACTATCCGGAGGTCGGCGAGTACAACCAGAAGATCTGAGACACCGGCCGAACCGTCGGCCGCAAGGGCGTCATTTGACTCGCGAATCCGGCCTTACGCCGGCACCGCCTCGCGGTTCGCAACCGCCCTGAGCGCATCGCGGATCACCTCGACGCCGGCGCCGGGGCGATGGGCGTTCTCGCTGAGGTGCCGCCGCCAGCCGCGCGCGCCCGGCACGCCGTGGAACAGGCCGAGAATGTGGCGCGTCATCGCCTTGAGCGGCACGCCGCAGGCAAGCTCGGCCTCCACATAGGGCAGGAAGCGCTCCACGATCTCCTCGCGCGTCGGCACGGGCGCCGCCGGATCGAAGAGGCGCCGGTCCGCCTCGGCCAGCACATAGGGGGTGTGATATGCCGCACGCCCGAGCATCACCCCGTCGACCCGGGCAAGATGGCCTTCCGCCTCGTCGAGCGTCTGGATACCGCCATTGAGGACGATGTCGAGATCGGGCCGGGCCGCCTTCAGCCGGTAGACCCGCCCGTAGTCGAGCGGGGGAACCTCCCGGTTCTCCTTCGGGCTCAGCCCCCGAAGCCAGGCCTTGCGGGCATGCACGACGAAACGCCGGCATCCCGCCGCCGCCACCTCGTCGACGAATCGGGAGAGCGCCTCCTCCGCGTCCTGGTCGTCGATGCCGATGCGGCACTTGACGGTCACCGGCACGGCGACGGCGGCCCGCATGGCCGCCACGCAGTCGGCGACCAGCGCCGGCTCCGCCATGAGGCACGCCCCGAAGCGGCCCGACTGCACCCGGTCCGACGGGCAGCCCACATTGAGATTGATCTCGTCATAGCCGAAGCCGGCACCGATGCGCGCCGCCTCCGCGAGCAGCGCCGGCTCGCTGCCGCCGAGCTGCAACGCCACCGGGTGCTCCTGCCCGTGAAAGCCGAGCAGCCTCCGCCGGTCCCCGCGCACCACCGCCTGCGCCGTCACCATCTCCGTATAGAGCAGCGCATGGCGCGATATGAGGCGCAGGAAGAACCGGTCATGCCGATCCGTCCAGTCCATCATGGGAGCGACGGACAGGCAGGAAACGCCCGATATGTCTTGCCTATTGTTCTTTTCAGTCACCTGTCCCCCTCCGGTCCGTCCTCTGTCCGATCGTTCTGCGCCGAACGAGGAGGCCATCATGGGTTCGATCACCATGCGCGCACGCACAAACGGAAGACTGGCAGCGCCAGCTATCCGGCTATATGGCACGCGTGGACGGAATACGCGAGGGCTCTGCCTATCACGAGACCTAGGCCGTTGACAGACAGCCGGCCGGGGGCGCGAAGGCCGAACGGCCCCTCATCCATCCCCCCATCCTTTCACAAGCTGCGCAACGAGGACTTCCGGCCGGTCCTCCTGCACCAGATGCCCGGCATCCGGGATCGGGATGCAGGCGGTTCCGGCGATCGTCGCGGCCAGCGCCTCGCCCTTCTCATAGGGGATCCAGTCGTCGTTCCGGCCCCAAAGGACCGTCACCGGACAGTCCATCCTGTCATAGAGCGGCTCGACCTCGTCGGTGTACGTCTGATCCATCTGCGCGATCTGGCGGTAGAATGCCGGCTGGCCGACCGGGCCGAGCCAGGGCGCGGAGTAGACCTCCAGCGCCTCCTCCGACAGCGGATTGTGCGCGGCGGTCTGCAGATAGGCCCGCAGCACCGCCCGGTGCATATAGTCCGGCATGCCCGAGAACGCCGCCTCGTGCTGGCGCACATGCTGGACCAGCGGCGAGCCCCAGGGCGCGAGCGCCACTGCGTCGAAGATCGTCAGCGAGGCATAGCGCAAGCCGCTCAGGTAATAGCCGCGGAGCGCCGTGGCGCCGCCGAAATCGTGCGCCAGAACCTCCGGGCGGTCGAGGCCCCATTCCGCAAACAGGGCGGCGAGAACCCGGTTCTGTACGGCAAGCGAGACATCCTGCCCCTCGCGCATCTCCGACTGGCCGTATCCCACAAGGTCGAAGTAATAGACCGTTCGCCGGTCCGTCAGCGGCGGCACGATCCGGCGCCAGACCTGGGAGGAAAACGGCGTTCCGTGAATGGCGACAAGCGGCGGGCCGTCGCCGGATTTCCCCCAGCGGACGGCGCTGCCCTCGATGATCGACGTGTTCGGCAGATCCAGCATCTCGATAACTCACATTGACATTTAGCTAATTGACGATATGAAAAGGTCATGGACAGATCAACCCAAATCAAGGCCATGTCCAGCGCGCCCCGGCTGAAGATCCTGCGGCTGCTGGCAGACCCGCAGGCCCATTTCGGCCATCAATGGTCGGCCGATCCCGTCGAGTTCGGCGTCTGCATGACCATGATCGCCGAAGCGCTGGAACTCGCCCAGCCCACCGCCAGCCGGCATGTGGACCTGCTGAAGCAAGCGGGCTTCATCACCGTGCGGAAGCACGCGAAATGGTCCTATTGCAAACGGGATGAGGCGGCGATCCGGGACTATCTGAACTGGCTGGGCACGGAGCTTTGCGCGCAGGCGTAGCCCGGCCCCCATGGCCACACAATCAGGGAAGCCCGCGCAGAGCCTCCGACCACACGGGCCAGACAGGCGCAAACGTGCAGGCCGGTCAATCCTCCGTGCCGCCTTCCGGCGCCGGGCCGGTATAGTGCGCCCGTGGCCGGATCAGCTTGCCCTCGCCATATTGTTCCAAAGCATGCGCAATCCAGCCGACCGTGCGGCCGACGGCGAAGAGGACATGACCGCTGCCGGGCGGCAGGCGGAACGCCCGGCAGATCGCGACCAGCGCGAAATCGACATTCGGCAGTTTGCCGACCGTTTCCGCCATCACCGAGACAAGCGCCTCCCGCTCCCGGTCCGGCGGAAGAAGCGGAAGCAGCGCCGCCGCCCTCGGATCCCCCTCGGGATAAAGCGGATGGCCGAAGCCAGGCACCCCCTCGCCCCGCCGCAGCCGGATCTCGACGGCCGTTTCGGCATCGCCCTCGCACTCGTCCAGCAACCGTTCGACAAGGCTGGTCGTTCCCCCGTGCAGCGGACCGCCGAGCGCGGAGAGACCCGCATTCAGGCAGGCGCCCAGCGAGGCGCCGGTCGAGGCGACCACGCGCACGGTAAAGGCCGAGGCGTTCAATTCGTGGTCGGCCAGCAGCACCAGCGCCCGCCGGACGACATCCTCCGCCGCCGGATCGAGGCCCCAGGCGGCCGCCAGATGCTCGTGAACCGGACGGTCCCCTGGCACGGTCGCAGTGGCCGCCGCCGCGATGGCCCGCAACAGGGCAACCCCGCCCGGCCAGAGCCGCCGGTTTGCCCGTTGCCACGCAGTCGCCCGGCCCTCCGCCACGAAGGGCAGCAGGATCTGGCAGCGTTCGGTCAGGGGCAGCGCCGCCGCCCGCTCCAGCACCCGGCCGCCCCACTCCGCATCCGGCGCGCCCGCCGCCGCGAAGGGATCGCTGTCGCCGCAGGACCAGAGCAGGCGCGCGGTGTCTTCGAGCGAGGCGTGTTCCGCCCATCTCCGTGCATCGTGGCCACGAAAATAGAGGCGCCCGCGGTCGATCAGCGAAATCCCCGAAGAGAGCACGGGAAATCCCCAGTCGAGCGTCGTCGCCGCCACCGCGCGCGGACGCCGCCCGACGCTCTTGCGCCGCCGCATCTGTTCGATGTCGTGCGGATCGTAGAGGCGCCGCCGTGGGTCGCCGGCCACGTTCACCGCCCGGATCAGGCCCCGGCTGACATAGGAATAAAGCGTCGCCCGGCTGATGCCGAGCCGTTCGGCCGCCTGCTCGGCACTGAGATAGGCTTCCGTGTCGGCCATCTTCTCACATTGATTCATTTAATCAAGATTGATCGATATATGTTGGACCGTCATTTTTCCTCCTGTCAATCAGGAGGACCAAGATGACCAAGCATGCGAAGTCCATTTCACCCGCCAAGACCGTTACCGAGACCGCCCCCGGCTTGAGGATGTCGTTGCCGCCGAAACCGGCCTCGGCCTTGTCGATGGTGCGGCCGGACGGCTCGTTCTGCGTGGCTACGATCTGGACGACCTTGCGGACTGGAGCTTCGAGGCCGTTCTCGCCCTGCTCTGGACGGGCCTCACCCCGACGGCGATGACCGAGGCCGACATTCGCCGCGAGCTCGGCGCGGCGCGCGGTCATGTCTTTCTCCGGGCCGAACGCCTCCTGCCCGTAACCGACGGTCTCGCGCCGGTCGAGGCGATGCGGTTTCTGCTGTCGTCCCTGACGGATGCCGAGCGTATCCCGCATCATATCCTCGCCGTGGCCGCCGCGCCGGTTTTCGCCGCGGCTATCGCCCGGCGCGCTGCCGGCCAGTCCCCGGTCGCGCCGGATGCCTCGCTTGGCCAGTCCGCCGATTTTCTGCACATGCTGCACGGGGAGCTGCCCGGCGAGGACCGCGCGCGGGCGCTCGACAGCTATCTGGTGACCGTTGCCGATCACGGGCTGAACGCCTCGACCTTCGCCGCGCGGGTGATCGCCTCGACGCGGGCGGGTCTGTTCTCATCGGTTGTCGGCGGGCTCTGCGCCCTGAAGGGACCGCTGCATGGCGGTGCCCCGGGGCCGGTTCTGGACATGCTGGACGCGATCGGGACCGAGGCCAATATCCGCCCCTGGATCGCCGCGACGCTGGCGCGCGGCGAGCGGCTGATGGGGTTCGGCCACCGGATCTACCGCGTCCGCGATCCGCGCGCCGATGTCCTGAAAGGCGTCGTCGGCACCTTGCGCGACAGCGCCGCCCGCATCGCCTTTGCCGAGGCGGTCGAGGCGGAAGCGCTGGCGCAGCTTGCCGAGAAGAAGCCGCTGCGCCCGCTGGAGACCAATGTGGAGTTCTATACCGCGCTGGTCCTCGAAGCCTTGGGCTTTCCGCGCGACAGCTTCACCAATGTCTTCGCTGTCGGCCGCATGGCCGGCTGGACCGCCCATGTTCTGGAGCAGGAAGCCCAGGGCCGGCTGATCCGGCCGCAATCGCGCTATGTCGGCCCGATGCCGGAGCGCGCAACGGCGGCCGGATAGGACCCGGCACCGGACGGGGCGGGACCTGCCCCCGCCCCGCCGGCGCAAGGGATCACTGCGCGGCAAGGCGCGCCTGCGCAAGGAACGCGATCAGCAGCTCGGCGACTTCGCCGGGCCGGTCCTCCGGCAGGAAATGCCCGGCCTCTTCGACCACGCTCAACTCCGCGCCGGGGATTGCGCCCTGCAGCCGTTCCGCCCAATCGAGCGATTGCCAGGCGTCGTTGGCGCCCCAGATGATCTTGACGGGCAGCGCCCCCAGCTCATGCAGCCGGTCGGCGATCTCCATCGTGTGTCTCGTCTCGTAGGTGCGCGCCTGATGCTGGAAATAGCTGCCCTGCCCCACCGGGCCCGAAATCATCTCCACATAGGTCTCGAGCGGACCGTCGGCCAGCGCCTGCTTGTCGCAGACCGCCGACAACAGCCAGTCGCGGAAGTGGGCGCGATGTGCCTCGTCCGGCGTCTTGATCAACGCTTCCAGCCCGGCCGCCAGCTGCTCGCGCGTGCGCTTGGACGGGGAGCTGTCGAAACAGACCGAATCCATGAGCGTGAGGGAGCGGAGCCGCCCGGGATTGAACACGCCGAACCGCTGCGCGATGCCGCCGCCGAAGTCATGGCCGACGAGATGCAGGGTCTCCAGCCCCCAATGGGCGACCAGCCGTTCAAGGATCGGAACCTGGGCACTGATCGAGGTGTCGATGGAGGGATCGACCGGGCGCTCGGACGCGCCGTAGCCCAGCAGATCGTAGACATGCACCTTGTAGCCGGCCGCCACCAGGGGCGGCAGCACATTGCGCCAGATCAGCGAGGAGGACGGCGTCCCGTGCACCAGCACGACCGGCTCGCCCTGCCCGTATACCCCGTAGGCCAGCCGGTTTCCGTCTATCACGACATGGTGTTCAAGGATGCTGTCCATCTCGATCTCCGTTCATGGATGTCCAGCGCACCCTAGGCCTCACCCGAACATGACGAAAATGAAATGATTTGATTGAATCAGCGATATTAGTCATGTTGACGACATGGCAGCGAAACTGGATATCGGCGCCCTTCAGGCGCTGTGTGCGATCAGGGATCATGGCGGGGTGACGCGGGCGGCGCATCGCCTGGCGCTGTCGCAATCGGCGGTGTCCCACAAGATCAGGCGCCTGGAAGAGGCGCTCGGCTGCGCGCTTCTCGACCGGCGGCCGGGGCATCCGGCCTTCACGCCCGAGGGGGACCGCCTGCTTCGCTACGCCCGCCGCATGCTGACGCTGCATGACGAGGCGGTCGCCAGCCTCAGCACGGATCCGCTGAACGGTCTGGTCCGCCTCGGCGTCACCGAGGAGACGACCCATGGCGCCCTGGCCCGTGTGCTCGGCCGCTTTGCCCGGCTTCAGCCCGATGTCACGGTCGTCACCGAGGTGTCCCAGAGCCTGACGATCGCGACGCAGCTCGACCGGGGCGAGATCGATGCCGGGATCTTCCAGCTCTTCCTCGACCAGCGGCGACAGGACGACATTCTGCTGTCCGAGGATGACCTGGCCTGGGTGAAGTCCCGCGATCTGGAGATCGACCCGGACCAGCCGATCCCGTTCCTTGCCTTCGGCGAAAGCTGTTTCTATCGCCGCTGGGCGATGGAGACCGCGCCCCTGCCGCCACACGGCTTCTCCACCGTCATGCGATGCGCAAGCCTGTCGGGCATCCTGAGCGCTGTCAGATCAGGACTGGGCGTCACTCTCCTCAACACCCGCCATCTCGCCCCGGACATGGAGGCGCTGACGGAGGGGTTCGCACCCCGCCTCCCGTCGCCACCATCGTCCGCATCGCAAAGAGCGCGCAATCGCGGGCGGTTCGGGCCTTGGTCCGGCAGATCGCCGAAGAGGACGGCTATCGCACGAAAGGCGTCGATCGCCAGCCTGCACCCTCCTGATCTGCCGGAAGGCCCCTCTGCAGCGGCTCGCACGGGCACGGCGGCCGGACGCCGTTAGCGCACCGTCACGCCCATGGGCGCGTGGGTGAGGACCTCCGGGCCCGCCCCGCCCACGAGCACGGTGTTGGAGAGGAAATAGTCGCCGCCCCCGTACCCATGAGCCAGGAGAGGATGTGGAAGGTCATGCCCTCCAGGATCTCAAGCTCGCTGTCACGGCGAAGGCCCGTCACCGTGTTGCCGCCAGTCCAGCTCGGCGGAAAACCAATGCCGACGGCGTAGCCGCAATGGTGGCGCCGGTAGTGGGACAGCCCGGCCCCGTCCACCACGCCCTGCCAGGCGGCATAGACCTCGTGGGCACGCGCGCCGGGCCTGAGCGCACCGAGCACCGCATCGAAGGCGCGCCGGCAGACATCCGCCATCCGACAGGCCTCGTCGGGCGCATGGCCGATATGGACGAGCCGGCCAAGCGGCGCATGATAGCGGTTCACGCAGCCGGCCAGTTCGAGGAACACCACGTCGCCATCCGCGATCCGGGCATCGGTCCAGCTCGTATGCTCCTCGCCGAGCCGCGCCGTGGAGCGGATGAAGGGGCCGAAGCCCGGAAAGGTGCCGCCGGCGGCGATCATGGCGCGATGGCATTCGGCGGCGACCTCGCGCTCGCTCGCGCCGGCACGGATCGTCTCCACGGCGGCGGCGCAGGCGGCATCCGACACCCGCGCGGCCATGCGCATGAAGTCGCGCTCCGCCGGGCTTTTCACCAGCCGCAGCCGGTCGACCATTCCGGTCACGTCGCGCCAGGCGACATGGGGCAAGGCGTCCTTCAGCGCCAGCGCGAGCCCATGCGGCAGCCCCGCCGACCAGCTCTCGATCCCCATGGCAAGCGCGCGCGGCTCGCCCGGAACGGCGTCCGCCACCATCTCCACCGCACCAGCCCCGAGCGCCGTCTTCGTGGAGCGGTCGCGCAGGAGCCGCACGGCCATGTCGGCCGCCGTCTCGCTGTCGTCATGGCCCTCGAAGCGCGCATTCCTCACCTGATTGGCGATGGTCACCCGCTCCATGGCGCGGGTGATCAGCACCATCTCCCCATCCGCTGGCACCATGAGCAGATGCGGGGCGAAATAGCCCCAATGGTCGAGGCCGGTGAGGTAGTAGATATTCTCCGGCGTGGAGAGGAGCGCGATATCGATGTCGCGTGCCGCCATCTCCGTGCGCACGGCCTGGAGCCGAGCCCTGAACTCCTCCGCGGCAAAGACAGTATCCGCCTGCATTGTCGAAATCTCCCTCGCCGATATCCCGCACGGATTGCCGGCCCCATTGTTGTGCACATCTAAACCGGAAAATCATCAGATCCTGCGCTCGTTCGTGTCAACAGACGCAGTGAAGGATTCTGTTGTATACATATATTGCGCGGACCCTGAATGCGTGGCACACTGCCTTTTTCGTGATCGGACCATGCGGAGGCGGTCGCGGGGGAACCTTGTCGACGCGACCTTCCGCTTCCGGACCGCGGCAATTCAAGGGAGGGCAGTCATGAACCACACGATCCGTTTCACCCGGCGCCTCGTCATCGCGGCCATTGCCGGCGCGGCCGCCATCGCCGCGACGGGCGCCGCCCACGCGCAATCGACATTGGAGAAGGCGAAGGAGAACGGCTATATCCGGGTCGGCTTCGCCAACGAGGCGCCCTATGGCTATGCCACGCCGTCCGGCGAGCTCACCGGCGAGGCGCCGGAGGTGGCCAAGGCCATTCTCACCAAGATGGGCATTCCGGAAGTCGACGGCGTGCTGACCGAGTTCGGCTCGCTCATCCCCGGGCTCCAGGCCGGCCGCTTCGACATCATCGCCGCGGGTATGTTCATCACGCCGAAGCGCTGCGAGCAGGTGCAGTTCTCCGAGCCGTCCTACGGCATCGGCCAGGCCTTCCTGGTCAAGGAAGGCAATCCGGAGGGCATCGAGGACTATTCGTCCATCGCGGACAATGGCGACCTGAAGCTCGCCGTCATGGCCGGCGCGGTGGAGGCCGGCTATGCCAAGGATGCCGGGATCGACCAGTCCCAGCTCGTCATCCTGCCCGACCAGGCGAGCCTCGTTAAGGCGGTGCAGGCCGGCCGCGCCAACGCCGCCGCGCTGACGGCGAACTCGATCGCCAACATGGCGGAGAAGAACGACGGCGTGGAGTCGACCGAGCCGTTCGGCGAGGTCGCCGGCAAGTCGGTGAAGGGCCATGGCGGCTTCGCCTTCCGCAAGGAGGACAAGGCGCTCTACGAGGCGTTCAACGCGGAGCTGAAGAAATTCGTCGGTTCCGAGGAGCACATCGCGCTCGTCACCCCGTTCGGCTTCGGCAAGGGCTATCTGCCGAACAAGACGACGGAAGAGCTCTGCGCGGGCGAGTGATCCCGATCCGCAAAGGCTTCACACCTCCCCCTCGATGGCAGGGCGATCGGATGTGGGTCATTCCCCCCATCGCGCAAGCGATCACAGGGTGAGAGGCGCGCGCGGATATTAGGAAAGCACCACGGCCATGCTGCAGAGGTCCCTGGTCGTCTGCGCCATTCTCGCCTTCACGGCGGGGATCGTGGTCGCCACCTTCGCCGACTTCCGGGTCTTCCTGCCCGGGCTGCTCGACGGGGCGGCGATCACCATCGAGATCACGCTGGGGGGCTGCCTGCTCGCAGTGGCGATGGCGCTGATCGCGGCGGCGGCGAAGATGTACGGGCCGGCGCCGGTGCGCTGGCTGGCGGTCGGCTACATCGAGGTGTTTCGCGGCACATCCGCCCTCGTCCAGCTCTTCTGGCTATTCTTCGTGCTGCCCCATTTCGGGATCCTGCTGGAACCGATCACGGTGGCCATCGTCGCGCTCGGCCTCAATGTCGGGGCTTATGGCGCGGAGGTCGTGCGCGGCGCGATCAATGCCGTGCCCCGAGGCCAGTGGGAGGCGACCGTCGCGCTCAACATGACGCGCATGGAGGCGCTCAGGCGGGTCATTCTGCCCCAGGCCGTCGTCGCCATGATCCCGCCCTGGGGCAATCTCTTCATCGAGCTCCTGAAGGCGACGGCGCTGGTCTCGCTGATCACCATCTCCGACCTCGCCTTCAAGGCCCAGCAGATGAACCAGACGACCTATCGCACGGTGGAGATCTTCACCATCGTGCTGGTCATCTATCTCGCCATCGCAACCCTCATCACCATCGGCATGCGCACGCTGGAGCATCTGGCTTCGCGCGGGCTGTCGCGCGGGAGGGCGTGAGGCCATGTTCTGGGACTGGAGCTATAGCTGGGAGATCCTCCCCATACTGGCGAGAGCCTCGATCATCACCATCGAGGCGACTGTTCTCGGCTTCGCGCTGGCGGCAACCTTCGGGCTCCTGCTCGCCGTCATGCGCATGTCGCAGGCCGCCTGGATCTCCGTGCCGACGGCCGGCTTCGTGGAGTTCGTGCGCTCCACGCCGCTGCTCATCCAGATCTTCTTCATCTATTTCGTGCTGCCGGAATTCGGCGTGACGCTCGGCGCCATGACCGCCGGCATCCTCGCGCTCGGCATGCATTACGGCAGCTACTGCTCGGAGGTGTACCGCGCCGGGCTGGAGAATATTCCGCGCGGGCAGTGGGAGGCCTCCACGGCGCTGAATCTGAGCCCCTATCACACCTTCCGCGACATCATCATCCCGCAGGCCATTCCGCCGGTCGTGCCCGCCCTCGGCAACTACTTCGTGGCGCTGTTCAAGGAGACGCCGCTCCTGTCGGCCATCGCCGTTCTGGAGCTCATGCAGACGGCGAAGATCCTCGGCTCGGAGAATTTCCGCTATACCGAGCCGATCACGCTGGTCGGCGTGTTCTTCCTGGTGTTCAGCCTGATCGCGGCCGCCGGCGTGCGCCGGGTCGAATACTGGCTCAAATATCGCAGAGGAGGCTGACGCAATGGCGGAGCCCATGGTCCGCTTCGAGAAGGTCACCAAGGCGTACGGGCCGCTGGTCGTGCTCGACAGCCTCGATCTCGACATCGCGCCCGACGAGAAGGTCGCCATCATCGGGCCCTCCGGCTCGGGCAAGACCACCGTGCTGCGCATGCTGATGACGCTTGAGCGCATCAATGACGGCGTCATCTATGTGGATGGCGAGCCCTTGACCCACATGGAGAAGAACGGCCAGCTCGTGCCCGCCGACCAGCGCCATCTGCGGCGCATGCGCGGCAAGATCGGCATGGTGTTTCAGCACTTCAACCTGTTCCCGCACATGACGGCGATCAAGAACTGCATGGAGGCTCCGGTCACCGTGCTGGGGCTGTCGAAGGCGGAGGCACGCGAGCGCGCCGCGGAGCTTCTGGAGATGGTGGGGCTGGGCGACAAGCTCGACCACTATCCCTCCCAGCTCTCCGGCGGCCAGCAACAGCGCGTCGCCATTGCCCGCGCGCTCGCCATGCGGCCCAAGATCATGCTGTTCGACGAGGTGACCTCCGCACTCGACCCCGAGCTCGTGGGCGAGGTGCTCAACGTCATCCGCAAGCTCGGCACCGAACACAATCTCACCATGCTGATGGTCACCCACCAGATGGGCTTCGCCAAGGAGTTCGCCGACCGGGTGTGCTTCTTCTATGGCGGCCGGATCGTGGAGGAGGGCAAGCCGGACGAGCTGTTCTCCGCGCCGGAGAACGAACGCACGCGCCAGTTCCTGAGCGCGGTTCTGGAAGCCACATGAATTTCGCCGACATTGCGCCGCTGTTCCACCCGGGCGATCCGGGCGCCAGGCCGGCCACCTCCGATGCCCGCAAGCGGTTCGAACGCATCTATCACGGCCTGCGCGACCGGATCTGCCTCCTGGAATATCCGCCGGGCGCCCGGCTGTCGGAAGAGGAGCTGGCGGAGGAGTTCAAGGTCAGCCGAACCCCGCTGCGCCGCGTGCTGACGAGGCTCGAGGTGGAGGGCCTGGTGCAATCGCGCCACGGCGTGGGCACCATCGTCACCGATGTGGGCCTCGACGAGCTGGAACAGGTCTTCCAGCTCCGCATGGAGCTCGCCGTGCTCATCGGGCGGCTGTCGCCGCTTGAGCGCGGGAAAGAGGATTTCGCCCGCATCCGCGCCCTGCTTGAGCATTGCGACGCGCTGTCTGAGGAGCCGGTGCCGGATATCAAGGCCTTCGCACGGCTCAACATGGCGTTCTTCCACGAGATCTCCGCCATGATCGGCAATCTGCCGCTGCGCGAGATCACCGAGCGCCTCTATTTCCAGACCTTCCGGATCTGGCTCCAGTCCGTACCGCGCCTGAACCTCGCCGACGAGGCCTCGATCTTCCGCCGCGAAATGGCGGATATCCTCGCCGCCATGGAAATCGGCGACCTCGCGGCCGTCGGCCATATCCGGCGCAGTCACATCTCCATGAGCTTCATGCGCATCGCGCGCTATTCGAGGGCCGGCGACTGAGGGACGGGAGCGTACGCCCCCATTTCGTCATGGCGATCAGACCCAGCCGGTCGTATAGGGGATGACCTGGATGTTGTCGGTCACGGACTTCACGCCGGGCGCGTTCTCCGCCACCACGCGCACGGCCTCGCGCACGCGCTGGTCCATCACGGTGCCGCGCAGCTCCACCGCGCCGTCATGGACCACAATGTCGAGTGTGGTCGCCGGGGCCCAGTCCTGCTTCTTCAACTCGTCGAGAATGCCCTCGCGGATCGCCAGGTCGTCGACCGCGACGCCGGAGAGGTCGGGAACGCGCCGCGACAGGGCGAGCAACAGGTTGGCGCGGCTCACAATGCCGACCACCTTGCCGTCGCGCACGACCGGCAGGCGCTTGAAATCGTGGCGCTCCATCAACTCCACCGCCTCGCTGAGCGGCGTGTCCGGCTTCACGGTCACGACGTCGTGGGTCATCACGTCCTCGACCTTGCGGGCATGGGCGTGCACATATTCCTGCGCCAGCTCGCCCGCGCTCAGCCACAGCTCCAGCCAGCGCGGACGCTCCTGCTCGGTGCCGATCTCGGCGCGGCGCAGGAAATCGCCTTCCGTGACCATGCCGAGAAGCTTGCCCTCCTTGTCCACGACCGGCAGCCCGCTGATCCGGTGCTGAAGCATGATGCGCGCCGCCTCCGCCACGCTGGTGTCGGGATGGACACTGGCCGCTCCGACCGTCATGACATCACTGGCTTTCATCGTCTCTCGTCTCCCAGGAGCTGAATGGGTTCTGCCGACCGTGAATCGCCCGGGCCGGGTCCGGGTGGGTGGGACAAGCCTATGCGCCCGGCAGGCCGCCGGTCGTTGATATCGATCAACGCTCACCAGCGCACCGCCGGACCGGCCGCCCCCCGCGCCGAGGATAAGACCCGTCACCGTGAGTCGCCAAGCTGGGCGTCCGCGCCGGTCACCGGATCGAGCAGTTCCGTGGCGATCTCGGACTGGCGCGCCTGACGGGCCTCCTGGCGAAGCTCGTCCACCTTGTCGGAGACAGTCTCGTGGGCGGCGCTCATGGTGGCGAACCGGGCGGCAGTCTCGCTGGCAATGGACTCGATCGCCGCCTCGGTCATGAGCGCGAAGAGATATTCGCCGATCCGCCGTTCGTGGAGGTCGACCACGGAGCCGTGCGCCGCGACGACCCGGCCCGCCTTCGCCGGATCCGTCCGATCCTCTGGAAGAGCCTCCGCCATGCCGCGACCCGTCCTCACACCTCCATGCCGATCCTGTGGCGTGGACAGGTGCTGCACAGCTCCTCGTGGAGCCTCAGCACATCCGCACGCCGACAAAGCTCGGTGCCGGGGGTGAGAACCGCCGCGGCGCCCGCCGCCATGCCGAGGCAGAAGGCATCCTCCGGCGATTTGCCCTCCGCGAGCGCGAACACCATGGCGCCGACGAAGCTGTCGCCCGCCCCGACCGCGGAGCGCACCGGCACATGGAGCGCCGGCATGCGCAGGACATGGCGGCCATCGGCCAGCAGCGCGCCCTCCGCGCCAAGGCTCACCGCGACGAACTCCGCCGCCCCGCGCCGCACGAGATCCGTGGCCGCCTCGCGGATGCCCCGCTCGTCGAGCTCGTGGCCCACGAGCGCCTCGAGCTCTCCACGGCTCGGCTTCACGAGGAAGACCCGCGCATGCTCCAGCGTGGCGCGCAGGGCCTCGCCCGATGTGTCGAGCACGAACCTGCCGCCGCGTGCCGCCACGATACGCGCCATGCGGGCGAGCGTGTCGGCAGGCGCGCCCCTCGGCATGGAGCCGCTCGCCGCGACATAGCCGTGCCGGCCGGCGCGCAGGACATCGAGGCACGGCTCGATCTCCGCAGGCGTCACCGTGGGCCCTTCGGGAACGAAGCGGTATTCGAGATCGGTGGCACGTTCGTGAACGGTGAACGAGATCCGCGTCGAGCCCGCTATGGGGACCGGATGGCAGGCGATGCCGGCGCCGTCGAGCAGATCCTCCAGCAGCGCGCCCGTCGCCCCGCCCGCCAGGAAGAGCGCCTCGGGCCTGCCGCCGAGCTCTGCGGCAACACGCGCGACATTGATGCCGCCGCCACCGGGATCGTAGCGTTCGCCGGAGGTCCTGATCTTCCGGGTCGGGTGGACCGTCTCCGTCTCGCTGGACATGTCGATGGCCGGATTGAGGGCGACGGCGAGAACCGTGCCGCTGTCGGACGCTGTCATGAGCGGCGTTCTCCTCCTTGCCTTGTCCCTCGTCGGCCGGCCCGGGGCGGGCATGAGGCCATTGAAGACGGGTCGGGCTTGTCCCCTCATTGATGCAGGTCAAGCCGCACTGTGCCCGCAGGTCGGAGCCACCTCCCCGCGCCGCGCCGTCATTCGTGGCGCAGCGCCTCTATGGGATTGAGGTGCGCGGCGCGGCGTGCAGGGAAATAGCCGAAGACGATCCCCACCAGTGCGGAAAAGGCAAAGGCAGTCAGGACGATGCCCGGATCCACAATGAAGGGAACGCCCATCGTCTGCGTGGCGAGAAGCGCCAGGCCGAGCCCCAGGAGGATGCCGGCCAGCCCGCCGAACAGCGACAGCACGACCGCCTCGACGAGAAACTGGGACAGCACCTGCCATTCCAGCGCGCCGATCGCGAGCCGGATGCCGATCTCCCGCGTCCTCTCGGTGACGGAGACGAGCATGATGTTCATGATGCCGATTCCGCCAACGAGCAGGCTCACCGCCGCCACCGCGCCGAGCAGCCCGGTCAGCATGGCGGTCGTGCCGGCCGTCGTCTGCACGATCTGCTTCATGTCGAGCACGGTGAAGTCGTCGTCCTCGCCATGCGTGATGTGCCGGCGCTCGCGCAGCATCCGCTCGATATCGATCTGGACCTTCTCCGTATCCACGCCATCCATGGCGGAGACCATGATGCGGGGAATGTCCGTATTGCCCGCCAGGCGCCGCTGATAGGTCCGCAGCGGAATGACCACGACGTCGTCCTGATCGGTGCCGAAGCTCGACTGGCCCTTGGGCTCCAGAAGCCCGACCACCTCGCAGGATACGTTGCCGAGGCGGATATTGCGCCTGAGCGGGTCCGTCTGGCCGAACAGCTCGTCGCGCACCGTCTCGCCGAGGATGCAGACCGCGCGGCCCGATCTGAGTTCGCTTTCGAAGAACTGTCGGCCCGTAACGAGCGACCAGTCCTGGGTGATGAAATAGTCGTTGTCCGTGCCCACCGCGACGGTCACGCGGCTCTCCGCGCCATGAATGGCCGTCGCCGATTTCTGGGCCACGGGCGCGACGGCCTTCACGCCGTGAAGCTGCCTCCTCATCGCCTCGACGTCGCGGACATCGAAGGCCGGGGCGTCCGCGCTCGCACGCCCCGGCCCCAGCTGTCCCGGACGCACCGCCAGGAGGTTCGAGCCGAGCTTGGCGAGATCGGCGGTCACCTTGGCCGTGGTGCCATTGCCGATGGTCACCATGGCGATCACCGCGCCGACGCCTATGACGATGCCGAGAACCGTCAGGAAGGAGCGCAGCGCGTTCCGCCGGATCGCCTGCAGGGCCAGTCTGACCGCCTCCAGAAGCATCATGCAGTCTCCCGGTTCGGCCGGTCGCTCTCGATACGGCCATCCACGAAGCGGACGACGCGCCGGGCATAATCGGCGATGTCCGTCTCGTGGGTGACCATGACAACCGTCATGCGCTGGTCGCGGTTGAGACTGGTCACCAGATCCATGATCTCCCGGCTGGTCTTGGTGTCGAGATTGCCGGTCGGCTCGTCGGCGAGCAGGACGCGCGGCTCGGTGACGATGGCCCGCGCGATGGCCACGCGCTGCTGCTGGCCGCCGGAGAGCTCCGCGGAGCTGTGGCGCTCGCGCCCCCCAAGCCCGACCCGGGCGAGCGCGCGGGTCGCGAGCCTGCGCCTCTCGGCGGCGGGCACGCCGCGATAGATCAGCGGAAGCTCCACATTCTCCAGCGCCGATGTCCGGGCCAGAAGGTTGAACCCCTGGAACACGAAGCCGAGCAGGTGGCGGCGGATCAGGGCGCGCCGGTTGCGCCCGAGCCGGCCCACCTCGTACCCCTTGAGGAGATAGTCCCCTGCCGTCGGCGTATCGAGACAGCCGACAATGTTCATGGCCGTCGACTTGCCGGACCCCGACGGCCCCATGATGGCGACGAACTCCTCGTCCGCGATCCTGAGATCGACGCCGTCGAGGGCATGGACCGCCGCCGGCCCGCTGCCATAGACCTTGGTCACGCCGCGCAGCTCGATGAGCGGCGGCCCGGTGTCCGTCCCGTTCACCGCCTGCGCCTCCTACCGGTCCGCCGCCGTCTCGTCGACGATCACCGGATCGCCGGGTTCCAGCGCGCCGCCCGTGACCTCGGTGAATTCGCCGTCGCTCGCGCCGGTGACGATCTCGACCTCCCGGGGCGCGCCCTCCTGCAGCACCCAGACGCTCCGGTTCCGGCCCTCCTCCTCCGGCTTGCTCGCGGATCGGAAGCGCGGTCTCGGCAGGAGCCTGTCGACGAAGCTCCCGCTGTCTTCCTCCTCCTCCGCGACGGGCGCATATCGCAACGCCGCATTCGGGATCAACAGGGCATCGTCGATCTCGTTCACGGTGATCTCCGCCGTCGCGGTCATGCCGGGTCGAAGCAGGAGCTCCGAATTGTCGATGTCGAGCACGGCCTTGTAGGTCACGACGCCCTGGATGGTTTCCGACGCATAGCGGATATAGCGGATGGATGCCGGGAACCGCCGCCCGGAGAAGGCGTCGACCGTGAAGCTCGCCGTCTGGCCCGCCGTCACCTGCCCGACATCGGCCTCGTCGACATCGACGCGCAGCTCCATCTGCGTCAGGTCCTCGGCGATGGAGAACAGGACCGGCGCCTGCAGCGATGAGGCGACGGTCTGGCCCGGATCGACGTCGCGCGTCAGCACCACACCGTCGATGGGCGAGCAGATGCAGGCC
This sequence comes from Kaustia mangrovi, assembly GCF_015482775.1. GTDB lineage: Bacteria > Pseudomonadota > Alphaproteobacteria > Rhizobiales > Im1 > Kaustia > Kaustia mangrovi. Next base: position 831,650 of record NZ_CP058214.1, read on the forward strand.
TTCTGAAGATCGGTTTCGGCAAGCTCGAGCTCCGCCTGCGCCACGCCGACATCGGCACGCGCACTGTCGAGCGAGGCGACCGCGCGGTCGTATTCGGCCTGCGCGAGGTCGAGATCCTCCACGGAGGCGAATTGCTGGCCGGCGAGCGATCTCTTGCGCTCCAGGACGCGCTGCTTCTCCGTCACCGTCGCCTGGGCGAGCCCGACTGCCGCCTTGGCCGCGGCGAGCCGCGCGCGGGAGCTATCGACGGTCGCCTCGAGCTTGTCGGTATCGAGCTCGGCGAGTTCCTGGCCGGCCGTCACGGTCGAATTGTAGTCGACGAAGACCTTTCGGACGATGCCGGAAAGCTCGCTGGAGACATCGACCTTCTCGGTCGGCTGGATCGCGCCCGTCGCCGTGACGATCACCGTCAGGTCGCCGCGCGTCACGGGTTCGGTGACATAGCGCACCGTGCCCGACCCGTTGCCGAAAACCCACCACGCGCCGGCGAGCGCCAGTGCCGCGAGGCCTATGGCGATCCATCGCACGGGCCCGCGCCGCATCCAGCCGGAGGCGGCGGCGTCCTCGGCCCCGAGGAGAGCCTCGATATCCTCATCCCGCTGTCGATCGGACGATCCGCTCACGAACCCAACATCCCTGTCCTGCTACCGATGCCGTCGATAGCCGACGACGGCGCCATGGCACGTTGACCCACGTCAATTCGCGGGCGCCCCGCCAGTCTTGCAGGCCCCGCTCCCGCTGTCTCCGCCCTTGTTGTCGCAAGCCGTCCGGGCCGGCACACGCCATATCGTCAATGCTGCGCAAAAAGAACACGGTTTGTGACTTCAGCACTTGCCTCTAGACTGGGTTGTGGCTCGCACAGGCCCACACCTTTTCCACGGGTGTGCCGCGAAATCCTTTGGGGCATTGTCACCCCGTCAGCAATGGAGGATCGGGATGGAGGGGATTTCCGAACAGCTGGGCGCCTATGGCCCGCTCGTCGTCAGCGCCATCAAGGCGCTTCTGTTTCTTGTCGTCGGCTGGATCGTCGCCGGCGCGCTGAGCGCCTTCGTGCGGCGCAGCGTGACGCGCAACTCCCGTATCGACGACACGCTGGGCGTGTTCTTCGCCTCTATCGTGAAATGGCTGGTCCTGATCGCGGTCGTGATCGCCGTGCTCCAGCTCTTCGGGTTCGAGGCGACGAGCCTCGTGGCGGTTCTCGGTGCCGCCACGCTGGCTGTCGGCTTCGCGCTGCAGGGCACGCTCGCCGACCTCGCCGCGGGCGTCATGCTGGTAATCTTCCGGCCCTACCGGCTCAATCAGTATGTGGATATCGGGGGAACCGCCGGCACCGTGAAGGACGTCAATCTCTTCACCACCGAGCTCGTGACGCCGGACAACGTCCAGATCGTCATGCCGAACGGCAAGGCCTGGGGATCAGTCATCACCAACTATTCCGCCCATCCGACCCGGCGGCTCGATCTCGGCTTCGGGATCGACTATGGCGACGATGCCGACAAGGCGATGTCCGTCATCACCGACCTCGCCACAGGCGACAAGCGGGTGCACAAGGACCCGGCCCCCTGGGTGCGCGTGGTCAATCTGGGCGAGTCCTCCGTCGATCTCGGGGTCCGGCTCTGGTGCGACGCCGGCGATTACTGGGACCTCAAATTCGACATGACGAAGCAGGTCAAGGAGGCCTTCGACAAGAACGGGATCTCCATCCCCTACCCGCATTCCGTCGAGATCCAGAAGACCGCCTGACGGCGCGCCGGGTCCGGGCCGCTCCCGGACCGGGGACCGATTGTCCGCACGACAAGGCCGGCCCTGCCCCAACAGGCAGGGCCGGCTTTCCTTCCGTCACCGCCTGCCGGCCGGCGGCATCAAAAAATGACGCACACTGACAAATTCCGGGTGCGGCCTGCGCAGCCCCGTGCTACCTTTGGGTAAACTACTCGCCATTGAGCCCCGATCGACGTCCATTCGCACCAGCGACCAGACCGAGGAGAGCTGACCATGGCCTCGCCGCTCGACACCCGTTCGACCCCGGCTTTCGACTTCGCCTCCCAGTCCGACACCGGTATCTCGTGGTCCACGGCCGCTTACGATGACGGTTCGGATGAAGGACAGGCCGGCAGCGATCCGCTCGAGACCATAGACGGCACCGAAGGCGACGACGAGATCGCCGGCACGCCGGAAAGCGACACGATCTACGGCCATGGCGGCAACGACACGATCACCGGAGGTGGCGGGAGCGACGCCATTCTGGGCGGCGACGGCAATGACTGGCTCAACACCGACGACGGCGACGGCTGGTGGGACGACCGGCTCTACGGGGATGCGGGCGACGATGTGCTCATCTCCGGCTATGGCAACGATTACCTCTATGGCGGCGACGGAAACGACACGCTGATCAGCGGCCATGACAATCACTCCGACGGCACGCCCGGCGATGCCGACGGCGACCAGTTGCGCGGCGGCGCGGGCGACGACGTGCTGATCGGCAGCGGCATGACCGACAATCTCGTCGGCGGCGACGGCAACGACGTGCTCATGGGCCGTGGCGGCCAGGACATCCTCTATGGCGATGCCGGCGCCGACCTGCTCGACGGCGGAGAGGGCGAGGACTATCTCGATTACCGCTCGTCGCCGGACGCCGTGACGGTCGATCTCGCCCATGGCATCGGACGCGGCGGCTACGCGGAAGGCGACGTCTATCGCAGCATCGAGAAGGTGCGCGGCAGCAACTTCGACGACCGGCTGACAGGCGGCGACGGCAATGAGGACCTGTTCGGTTTGGAGGGCGACGACACGATCCGCGGCGGCGGCGGCGACGATCACCTGATCGGCGGCGATGGGGACGACATTCTCCAGGGGGGCGCGGGCGACGATCTCTTCGAGGGGCGCGACGGCGTCGACCACATCGACGGCGGAGAGGGCTCCGACACCCTCTCCTTCTTCCCCTTCAGCGGCGGCGAAGGCGGCGTGACCATCGATCTGGAGGCGCAGACAGCCTCCGGCGGCGAGATCGAGGAGGGCGAGACCTTCCGGAACATCGAGAATGTAGTCGCCACACCCTATGACGATGTCCTGCTGGGCGACGGGAACGACAACACCTTTTCCGGCTATAACGGCACGGATTACATCGACGGCGGCGAAGGCTCCGATACGGTGGAGTATCACCGCGGCGACGCCCTCGAACGCGGTGTCGTGGTCAATCTGGAGACCGGCAGGACATCGGGCGGCGATGCCGCCGGCGACACTCTCGTCAGCATCGAGAACGTGACCGGGAGCCATTTCGACGACAGCCTGACGGGCGACGCAGGCGACAATGTGCTGACGGGCCGGGACGGCCGGGATGGCCTCCATGGCGGCGAAGGCGACGATACACTCACGGGCGGCCGTGGCAGCGACACACTGACCGGCGGCGCCGGCGCTGACAGCTTCGTCTACGACTATGCGCCGGAGAGCGGCGGAAACGACATGGATACCATCCGCGATTTCTCCTCAGCCGACGGAGATCGCATCGACCTCTCGGGTTTCCATGCCGGCTACGACGACGCCGAGCCGACCGACCTCTCCTTCATCGGCTATGGCGAGTTCAGCGGCGCGGCCGGCGAGCTGCGGCTGGTCGAGGACGGCACGGACACCCATGTCGAGATCGACACGACCGGCGACGGCATGGCCGATTTCGACGTCCGCCTGAGCGATATCCAGGAACCGCTCGGGGAAGACGACTTCATCCTGTAACCCGCGCTGGGGGGCCATCGGACTTTGCTCAAACCGCCGCCAGACGTGCGAGGGCGGTAGAAATGAGGAGGAACGACCATGGCATCTTCAACGAACAGATCCGCGACACCCGCCAGCGACATGGCCCCCGCCGCCGCAATCGAGGGCACGGACGGCGATGACATCCTGATCGGCACCGACGGGAGCGACACCATTGACGGCCTCGGCGGCCACGACATCATCTATGGCCGCGGCAACTACGATTTCATCGATGGTGGCGACGGCGACGACCTGATCGTCGTGGGCGACGGCGGCGGCCGGATCCGCGGCGGAGCCGGCGACGACACCCTCCTGGGCGGCGACGACAGGGAGATCTTCTACGGCGATCCCGGGGCCGACGTCCTCAAGGGCGGCGATGGCGACGATACGGTGAGATACACCGAATCCGATGCCGGCATCGTCGTCGATCTCGCGAGCGGCACAGGCCTGGGCGGCCATGCCGAGGGCGACGTGCTGCACAGCATCGAGAGCGTCGAGGCAACGGCCTTCGACGACGTCATCACCGGCAGCGACGCCGACGAGGCGATCTTCGGCGGAGGCGGCGACGACATCGTTGCCGGCGGCGGCGGTGACGACATGCTGTACGGCGACGACCGGATCGGCGGCGCGGGCGCGGATGTGCTCAGGGGCGGCGCTGGCGACGATATCCTCAATGGCGGGGCTGGCGCCGATTTCATCGATGGCGGCACCGGCACGGACACCGTCCGGTTCGACGCCTCCTTCAACGGCGAAGACTATGTCGGCGTTTCGGTCGACCTTGCATCCGGCACGGGGTCCGGCGGGGAGGCCGAAGGCGATGTGATCCGCAATGTGGAGAATGTCCGGGGCACGCTCGAGGACGACGTTCTGGTCGGCGACGAGGGCGACAACGAGCTTTCCGGCTCGTTCGGGGCCGATCACATGGACGGCGGCGCGGGCACGGACACCGTGCGTTACGACGACGGCCTCAATCCGCGGCCCGAGGCCATCGATGTCGACCTCGCGGCCGGCACCGCCTCGGGCGGTGACGCGGAGGGCGATACGCTCGTGAATATCGAGAATGTGGTGGGAAGCTTCCGGGACGATGCGATCGCCGGCGATGACGGCGGCAACGCACTCTCCGGCAGCGGCGGCAGCGACACCCTGTCAGGACGGGGCGGCGACGACGTTCTCCATGGCGGTGGCCAGGGCGACACGCTCTCCGGCGGCGCCGGCGCCGACACCTTCGTCTACGAATTCGCCCATGAGAGCTTCAACGAGACGGGGCCCGGCTCTCTCAATTCGCTCGACACCATCGAGGATTTCTCCTCCGCCGAGGGCGACAAGATCGACCTCGGCGACTTCCGGGCCGACCCGGATGACACCGATCCGATGGACCTCTCCTTCGTCGGTTATGGCGAGTTCAGCGGCGCGGCCGGCGAACTGCGGCTGGTCGAGGACGGCACGGACACCCATGTCGAGATCGACACGACCGGTAACGGCATGGCCGATTTCGACGTCCGCCTGAGCGACGTCGAGGCCCCGCTCGGCGAGGACGACTTCGTCCTGTAGGAGGCATCTCCCCGGGGCTGGACGCACAGGGCATGAGAGACAAGACGGCGCGATCCGCAAAGGCCGGGTTGCGCCGTTGTCTGTCTCCGCCGCCGCTACAGCTTCTTGTAGAAGGCGTTGCCGCCAGCGACCGTCACATAGTGCATGTTGTCGTAGGAGAAGGTCAGGCCTTCCTGATGGAAGAACTTGGCGTCCTCGACCGGGCCATGGCGCTTGCCGGCGAGCACCTCGTCGGCCACCGCCTCGATCTCCTTGCGGGCCTTCTCGTTCATGGGCCGGGTCAGAACACCCGGCGCGAACTGGCCGCGCTGGCCGACGACACCGCAGACCGTGTTCGGGAACTTGGGCGAGGCCACCCGGTTCATCACGACCGTGCCGACGGCGAGCTGCCCTTCGCGGCTGGAGCGGTTTGCCTCGAAATACATGGCGCGCGTCATGCACTCGCGCGCCTCCGCGGAGGCGATCTCCCTCAGGTCCTCGCTCGTGGCTGGCGCGGATGCGGGCTCCACATGCACGCCTGAACAGGCTGCAAGGGCCGGCATGGCGGCAGCCAGCGAAAGAACGGCGCAAAGGCGCCATCGGCGATCTCGTGCCACTGATTTTCCCCTCGGGACGGATCGATTACCCAGACGATATCCTCGCCACGCTAAATCGTCAAAAATGTGGCGATTTCATGTCCGGACGCAGACCGGCTTCCCTCGCCGGGCAGATCGGCTATGCTGCCCCGGCACCGACACCGCGCCGCCTGAGGCCGGCCCGTCCGCATCCCGCCATCAGCTCCGGAACGCCGGCACAGGCCCGGCTCCGCCACGCCCGCCCCATCGACCGCATCATGACCGCATCATGACCGCATCCGACATCCTGACCCCGGAAACGCTCCTCCTGCTCGCCGCCATCTATCTTCTCGGCGGCACCGTAAAAGGGGCTGCCGCCTTCGGCCAGCCGCTCGTGACGATCCCGCTGTCGAGCTTCGTCCTGCCGGTTCCGGCCGCGCTCGCCATCTCCACCGTTCCCGTCTTCGTCTCCAACATCGTCCAGCTCGTGCAGAACCGGCACGAATGGCGCGACGCAACGCATTACTGGATCTTCTATCTGCCGCTTGCCGCCGGCATGGTCGTCGGGCTCCAGGCGCTCGCCCGCGTCGACCAGGCGGTGCTGCTCGTCCTTATCGGCGCACTGATCCTCGTCTTCGTCACGACCCAGTCGCTCGGCCTCAGACCAGCCCTGACACATCCGCCGGCACGCGGCATCCTCGCCGGCAGCGGGTTGCTCTCCGGGCTCGCCGCGGGCACGACCTCATTCGTCGGCTTCCCCTCGCTCCTCGTCTTCACGGCCTACGGGCTGGAGCGCCGGCTCTTCGCGCTCATCACCTCGGTCATGTTCCTCATGTCCACCGCGATCCTGTCGGGAGGACTGACCGTGCTCGGTTACTACAATCGCGAGGAGCTCGTCGCCGCCTCGCTGTGCACCCTGCCCTCCATCGGCGGCCAGATGATCGGCCAGCGTCTGCGCAACCGCGTGTCCGAGAAGCAACTGCGCGCCCTCATCTATGTGCTTCTGTCGGGCGTCGCGGTGGGCCTCATCGTGCGCGGCCTGCGCTGAGGGGGTCATTCGGGATTGTCTTATCGATGCCGTAAATACAATCTCGGGCAAGTCCGGCCGTCGCCCCCGGACTCATCCCCTGCCCTCGCCGGAGGGAAAGCGCGGCATGAGGCGCCACGAAGTGTCGATATGCTGGCGCATCAGCTCCGCGGCGGTCACGGACTGCCCCGCCTCCACCGCCTCCAGGATAGCCAGATGCTCCCGGCAGGAGGCGAGCATCCGGTCCCGGTCGGCATAGTATTCGTACTCGGTCAGGCGCCTCAGGCGATTGTGCTGCTGGATGGCGCGCAACACGAACTCGTTGCGCGACCAGCGCCCCACCGCCTCGTGGAACGCCGCATCGAGCTGATAGAGATAGCTGTAGGAGACCCGTGCGACCTCGCCGCCGACAAGGCGGAGATGCGCGGCCTTGAGCTCGTCGAACTCCGCCCGGTCGGTCAGGAAGCTCGGCTCCAGGAACGCCGCAGGCTCCACGATCATCCGGAAGCGGTAGCTCGCATCGTAGACCTCCGGCGAGGTGAGTGCCGGACTGAAGCGCCAGCGATGGCCGGGCAGCCGCTCGATCAGCCCTTCCACCGCCATCCGGTTGAGCAGGCGGGCGAGCACACTGCGGCCGGCATCGTAGCGCTCGCCCATCCCGGCCGCGGAGACCGTGTCGGGCAGCGTGCCGGACAGCCGGTCATGCACGATCCGCCGGTAGAGCTCCTGGTCCGGCACGTCGGGATCGTCGAGGAGGTCCGGGTCGAGATCGCGCCCGTCGCGGGCGAGGAACACGCCCTGATTGGGCTCGTGCTCGACGATATGGAGACCGGCGAGGAGCCTGAGCGCCGCGCGCACCGGCGAGCGCGACACCCGGAAGCGGCGCGCCAGTTCCGCCTCGCGCAGGTGGCTGCCCGCGGCAAGGTCGGACAGGCGAGCGTGCTCGACGATCCGGCGGGCGAGATCGTAGTGAAGCGCGGTCGGCTGTCCGTTCGTCCTGCTCACCGGACCGATTGCACTCTGTTTGTCAGCGATACATAATGCCTCTGGAGACGATCATGGCGGCTGCCGGACAATCTGTCCATCGCGACGGGAACGGGGCATCGCCGGGTTGTCGGGGGACAATCGAGGGGGAAGGGATGGTCGTGAGCGCAGAGCCTGCCGAGGCCCCGCAATCCGCAACCGCTGCCGTGGATGTGATCGGTGTCTCGAAATCCTTCGAGGGACCGTCGGGAACCGTCCATGCGCTCCGCAATGTCTCGCTGACCATCGCCCAGAACGAGTTCTTCACCCTGCTCGGGCCGTCGGGCTGCGGCAAGACCACGCTCCTGCGCCTGATCGCAGGGTTCGAGACGCCGGGCGACGGCGAGATCCGCCTCGACGGCGAGGCCATCGGCGACCGCCCGCCCTATCGGCGCATGGTCAACACCGTCTTCCAGAGCTACGCGCTCTTTCCCCACATGACCGTCGGGCAGAATATCGGCTTCGGCCTCCAGATGCGCGGCGCCAAAAGCGGCGAGATCCGCGAGCGCGTGGCGGAGATGCTCGCCCTCGTCCAGCTCCAGGGCATGGAGGGGCGCCGGCCGAACCAGCTCTCCGGCGGCCAGCAGCAGCGCGTGGCCCTTGCCCGCGCGCTCGCCAACCACCCCAAGGTGCTCCTGCTCGACGAACCGCTCTCCGCCCTCGACTTCAAGCTGCGCAAGGATATGCGCCTGGAGCTGAAACGCCTCCAGCGCGAGACCGGCATCACCTTCATCTTCGTCACCCACGACCAGGAGGAGGCGCTGGAGATGTCCGACCGCGTCGCGGTGATGTCGGCGGGCGAGGTCCAGCAGATCGCCGCACCGGAGGAGATCTACGAACGCCCGGTGAACCGCTTCGTGGCCGACTTCATCGGCGAGACGAACTTCCTGGAGGGACAGATCGAGGCCTACGGCGGGCCGGTGCTGACGCTGCCCGGCGGCGCAAGCCTCGCCATCGCCGACGACGGCGGCAAGGCCGGCCGGACCGTCTCCGTGGCCATCCGCCCCGAGCGCGCCGAGGTCGCGAAACCCGGCGGTGAGGGCCTTGCGGGCACAGTCGACACGGTCGTCTATTTCGGTACCGACACCGTCTATTATCTGAAGCTGGACGGCGGCGAGCCGTTCAAGGTGCGCGTACAGAACCGGGACGGCGCGCGGCGCGCCTTCGCCTCGGGCGACAGGATCGTCGTGCGCGTCGCACCCGACGCGGTGCAGGTCCTCGCGGACTGACCGGCACCGAGGCACCAGGGAGAGACAAAGGCCATGAGGCGCTTCCTCCAGATCGGCCCCACCGTCGTCTATCTCGGCGCCTTCATGCTGCTGCCGCTCCTGCTCATGGCCTATGTCTCCTTCCTGGAGCGCGGCCTCAATGGCGGCGTGCGCTGGGGCGAGCATACAGTGGAGGCCTATGTCTCCTTCCTGTTCGAGCGCAATCTCGACGATTCTCTGGCCCTCAACACCGACTACCTGCAGATCTTCCTGCGCTCCTTCTGGCTGTCGATCTCCACCACCGCCTTCGCGCTCCTGATCGGCTTCCCGACGGCGCTCTATATCGCACTGCAGCCGCCGAAGAAGCGCAACCTGCTGATCTTCCTCGTCACCATCCCCTTCTGGACCAATCTCCTGGTACGCACCTATGCGTGGATCCTGCTCCTGCGCAATGGCGGGCTGATCGACGGGTCGCTCCACGGCCTCGGCCTGACGGACGGCCCGCTCAACGTGCTCTACACGCCGCTCGCCATCGCCATCGGGCTGACCTATTCCTTCCTGCCCTTCATGGTGCTGCCAATCTATACGAGCCTGGAGAAGCTCGATTTCCGGCTCGTCGAGGCCGCCTTCGATCTCGGCGCCGACCGCTGGAGGGCGCTGACCCGGGTGGTCATCCCGCTGTCCATGCCGGGGATCGTGGCAGGCTCCATCCTCGTCTTCGTGCCCTGCCTCGGCGCCTATGTGACGCCGGAGCTGCTCGGCGGCGGCAAGGCGCTGATGATCGGCAATTTGATCCAGAGCCAGTTCGGGGCGGCGCGCAACTGGCCGTTCGGCGCGGCGCTCGCCTTCGCGCTGCTCGCCTTCGTGCTGATCGCCATGATGGCCTATCTCCTCGTCAACCGGCGCACCTCGGAGGCCCGCTGATGCAGGTCGATCCCAAAAATCCGCTCTGGCGCTTCCGCGGGGTCAGGACGACGACAATCCTGTTCTTCGTCTATCTCTATGTGCCGATCGTCATCCTGATCGCCCTGTCCTTCAACGACAGCCGGCTCGCCACGATCTGGACCGGTTTCTCCACGCGCTGGTACGGCATCGTGGTGTCGAACCCGGATATCGTGCGCGCGGCGGAGAACTCGCTCATCGTCGCCTCCACCGCGACATTGTCGGCGACCGTCCTCGCCACGCTCGCCGCCCTCGGCATGGCCAAGGGCCGCTTCGGCGCCCAGAACGCCGTCTCCGGGCTCATCGCGCTGCCGCTGACCGTGCCGGAGATCGTCACCGCCGTCGCCTCGCTCCTGTTCTTCGTGCTGATCGGCCTGCGGCTCGGGCTCCTGACGGTCATCATCGCCCACACCGTCTTCTGCATCCCGTTCGCCTATCTGCCGATCCGCGCGCGGCTCGAGGGGCTCGACAGGACGCTGCTGGAGGCCTCCGCCGATCTCTACGCCAATGACTGGCAGACCTTCAGGCTGGTGACGTTGCCCTATCTGTGGCCCGGCATCCTGTCGGGCGCCATGCTGGCCTTCATCATCTCGCTCGACGACTTCGTGATCACCTATTTCGTGGCCGGCGCCGGCGCGACGACGCTGCCCGTCTATATTTTCGGAATGATCCGCATCGGCGTGACGCCGGAGGTGAACGCGCTCTCCTCGCTCATGCTTCTGATTTCGATCCTGTTCGTGTCGCTGTCCTTCCTCGTCGGACGGCTGCGCCAGGAGACAGGATCGCCGCACACGGGAGGGGCGGCCGTGGGCACGGGGGACGAGTGAACCGCCCATCAGACGGAGGTTTGACGTTATGCGACTGGCAAAATACCTGATGGCCGCGGCCGGCGCGGTCCTGCTTGCCATGCCCGCCCATGCGGATGGCGAGCTCTTCCTCTACAACTGGTCGAACTACACCCCGCCCGAGCTTCTGCGGAAGTTCGAGGAGGAGACCGGCATCAAGGTCACCCTCGATGTCTACGATTCCAACGAGACCCTGCTCGCCAAGCTCCAGGCGGGCGCGGCGGGCTACGACGTCATCGTGCCGTCGAGCTACATGGTCAAGATCATGATCGACGAGGGGCTGCTGGAGAAGATCGACGCCGGCCAGATGGAGAACGGCTCGAAGATGATGGCGCCGCACGATACGCCGGACTTCGACCCCAAGCGCGAATATTCCGCGCCCTATATGTGGGGCACGACCGGCTTCTCCTACGATTCCGAGCGCGTGCCGGGCGGCGAGCTTCCGGAAAGCTGGAGCGCAGTGTTCGAGCCCATCGACGAGCTCAAGGGCCAGATCTTCATGCTCAATGACGAGGTGGAGGTCTACAATTCCGCGGCCTATTACGCGGGCGTGCCGAAATGCACAGAGGACCCGGCGGAAGCCCAGAAGATCCTCGACATCCTCACCGCCCAGAAGCCCTTCGTGGCCGCCTACAACTCCGACGGCACGATCGAGCGCATGGCGTCCGGCGAGGTCATCGCCCACCAGCAGTGGAACGGTGCCGCGCACCGCACCAAGGAGCAGCGCCCGAGTGTCGTCTATGTCTATCCCAAGGAGGGCATCACCTTCTGGAACGACAATTTCGCCGTGCCGAAGGGGGCGCCCAATCTGGAGAACGCCAAGATCTTCATCAACTGGATGATGAAGCCCGAGAACATCGCGCAGGCGTCCAACTTCACCGGCTACATGAACGCCATCAAGGGGTCGACCGACCATATGGACGAGTCGCTCAAGAACGATCCCGCCGTGGCCATGCCCGAGGAGTATGCCGACCGCCTGAGGCCGGCGGAGGACTGTTCCGACGCCGCGCGCGAGCTACGCAACCGCGTCTGGACACGGCTCAAGAGCTGATGCCATAACGCCGGAAGACGGACGGGCCGGCCCTTCGGGCGGCGAAGGCCCGTCCGCCCTTCCCTTTCCCAGGAGCTCGGAAATTCGCGATGGCCCCGCCGGACACTGTCACGCTCGCACTGTGGGCGACCAACCTGTCGCGTCCGCTCTCAAGCCTCGATGACTGGGCCGCACGCGTCGATGCGCGGCTGGCCGACGCGAAGGCCGCCGGCGCCCGGCTCCTCGTCATGCCGGAATATGCCTGCGAGCAGTGGCTGTCCTTCAGGCCCGACGGCCTGCCCGCCACGCAGGAGATCGCGTGGATGGGCGAGCGCGCGCCGGACGCGCTGGAGCGGCTGCGCCCGCTCGTTGCGCGCCACGGCGTGGGGCTCCTTGCGGGCACCATGCCCTGGGCCGTCGATGGCGGCTTTGCCAACCGCGCCTGGCTTCTGCTGCCGGACGGTCGCGAGATCGCGCATGACAAGCTCGTGCTCACGCCCGCGGAGATGGATCCGGAAGGCTGGCAGCTTGAGACCGGCAGCGAGATCCCGGTCGTCGACTGGGACGGAATGAGGCTTGCCCCCCTCGTTTGCCTCGATGTGGAGATGCCGGCCATCTCGGTCGCGCTCGCCCGCCATTCGGTCGACCTGCTGCTCGTGCCGTCCCAGACGGCAAGGCTGGCGGGCTATTCCCGGGTCTTCGGCTGCGCGAGGGCGCGCGCGGTGGAGCTTCTCTGCGCGGTGGCGGCGACCGGTTGCGTCGGCATCAGCGCCGTCGGCAACGCCAATGTGTCGGGCTGCGCGGTCTTCGTGCCCTGCGAACGGGCGCTCGGGTCCACGGGGCTGCATGCCGAGATCGCGCCGACCGACGGTGCGGACATGGACGACGAACCGTTCCTCGTCGCCCGGGACATCCCCCTGGGCGTCATTGCCAAGCTTCGTGCCGGCGGCGCCGAGGTCTGGCCCGGCGCATGGGATGCGCATCACATCACGATCCGGGAGGTATCCAGGTGAAGATCGTCTTTTCGCAGGACCACAAGTTCCAGGACGGCAAGTCGGAGCTGATCGACGGCCAGATCCAGCCGCCGGTGGAGAAGCCGGCCCGCGCCGAGCAGATCCTCTCGGCGGTGACGGAGGCGCGCATCGGCGAGGTGCTGGCGCCGGCGCCTGTCGACCGCGCGCTTCTCCAGACGGTCCACACGCCTGCCTATCTCGACTTCCTCGAAACGGCCTGGGACGAATGGGTCGCAGCCCATGGCGACTGGGATGCGCTGCCCCTCGACTGGCCCGCGCGCACCTTCACCCACCGCGTGCCGGAGGCCATCGACGGCAAGATGGGCTACTACTCCTTCGATGCCGGAACGCCCATCACATCGGGCACATGGCGTGCGGTCACGGCCTCCGCAAGCGTCGCCGCCACCGGCGCCACCCTCGTGGCCGACGGCGAGCGCGCGGTCTTCAGCCTGTGCCGCCCGCCCGGCCACCACGCGGCAGCGGACGTCTATGGCGGCTACTGCTTCATCAACAACGCCGCCGTGGCGGTCGAGGCCCTGCGGGCGCGCGGCTTCTCCCGGCCCGCCATCATCGATGTGGACTATCATCACGGCAACGGTACCCAGGCGATCTTCTATGGCCGCGGCGATGTCTTCTTCGCCTCGATCCATGCCGATCCGCGCCAGGAGTTCCCCTATTTCCTCGGCTATGCCGACGAGACGGGCGACGGTGCGGGCGAAGGCGCGAACGCCAACTTTCCCCTGCGCTGGGGCACGGGCTGGAAAAGCGGCTACGAGGAGGCGCTCGAGGCGGCCCTCGACCGCATCGCGGCCTATGGGCCCGACGTGCTCGTCGTCTCGCTCGGGGCCGACACCTATCACGAGGACCCAATCTCGCAGTTCACGCTCGACACCGACGACTTCCCGCGCATCGGCGAGCACCTGAAGCGCGCCGGGCTCCCGACGCTCTTCGTCATGGAGGGCGGCTACGCCATCGACGCGCTCGGCCGCAACGTCGCCAACGTGCTCTCAGGCTTCGAGGGCGCGTGAGAGCACGGCCCGGCTCTCATCGCGAAAGCCGGGCTTCGTCGCCGAGCGCCACGGTGCCCGGCCGGACAACGGAGCAGAGCACGCCGAAGCCCTTGCCGTTCTCCGAGGAGATCGCGGCAAGGATACGCTTGTCGAAGGGCAGATCGGGCTGGCCGATCATGGTGAAGGCGCAGCGTTCGCACGGCTCCACGATCCGAAGCTCCGCCTCGCCGATCCCGATCCGCCGGCCGATCCAGCCGGTTTCGGCAAAGCCCACGGCGTCGTCGCCCGTATCCAGCACCAGATTGGGCCGGAACCGGCGCTCGTCGATGACCGCGTCGGGAAGGATTCGGCGCAGCGCGGCAAGCGACGACGTGGTCAGCAGATGGATCGCCGCGCGCTCGTAGCGCGGCTGAACGGGCTTAGAGCCATCGCCAGCCCCGCCGGGATGCGGCCTGATCTCGACAGGGAAGCCGAAATGGGCAGCAAGCGCCGCGCGCGCCGCCTCCCCGCCGGCCCGCATCCAGTCGCCGCCGGCAAGGCGGATCTCCGCGCCCTCGCCCGCAAGCCGTGCGGAGACCTCGGGCGCGATCCGCCAACGCTTCTCCCGCTCCGGGCCCGCAACGCCCCCGGTCTCGGCATCGGCAATGCCCCACCGCCGGTCGCCCGCCACGCCATCCGGCCCGATATGGCCGGCCTCGAGCCGCTCGCCGCCGAGCGAGCTCACCGGATAGCGCCACAGGGCGGTAACTTTTCCCGCGAAATCCGTCATGGCCTGCCCTCCCCGTCCTGTCGCTCCGCCGCGCCGGACCTGAAGGCCGTTCAGGCCGTCTTCGGCGGCAGCGCCCCGTCATCGTCGCCCGGGGCCGGTTCCCCCGGTCCGTCCGGTGCCTCGAGCGCATTATGCACGGCGGAGACGGCATCGGCGACGGTCGTCCTGAAGCGGACATCGGGCGGGCGGATGCCGTGGAGCAGAAGGGCACGCCGGATCGGCTTCGACGCGCCGGTGACATAGACGGTCGCGCCCTGGCGGCTGGCCTTGCGCACGAAGCCCTCCATGGTCGCGGCCGCCGTGGAATCGAGGAACGGCACGGCGGAGACGTCGAGCACATAGGCGCCCGGCTGTTCCGCGATCCGGTCGAGCGCGGCAGCAACCGTCGCCGCGGCCCCGAAGAAGAACGCGCCGGAGATCCGGCACACGACGACATTCGCATCCGCGCCGAGCTCGGCGTCGTAGGGCCGCCGGCTGCCGTTCTCGGCACTGTCGGCCTTGTCGTCCTCCACGATGGGTCGGGTCGCATGCTCGACCGCGACAGCCTGCGCCATGCGATGCATGAAGAGCAGCGTGCCGAGCCCGAAGCCAACGAGAATGCCGGTCGTGAGATCGTCGAACACGGTGAGCAGGAAGGTCGCCAGCAGCACCAGCGCGTCGCCGCGCGAGGCCCTGAGCAGGATCGCGAATTCGTGCTTCTCCACCATGTTCCAGGCGACCTGCGCCAGGACGGCCGCCAGGGCGGCGAGCGGGATATAGGCGGCAAGCGGCGCGGCGACCAGCATGAAGGCGAGCAGGAACAGCGAGTGCAGCATGCCCGACACCGGCCCCCGGGCGCCGGAACGCACATTGGTCGCCGTACGCGCGATGGTGCCCGTGACGCAGATGCCGCCGAACAGGGCCGAGCCCACATTGGCCGCCCCTTGCGCGACGAGCTCGCAATTGGAGCGGTGCCGCCGCCCTGTCATGCTGTCGGCGACGACCGCGGACAGGAGGCTCTCGATGCTGCCGAGCAGGGCGAAGGAGAGCGCAGCGGGCAGCACCTCCATGACCTTGTCCATCGTCAGCACGGGCAGATGCGGCATGGGAAGCGATTGCGGAATACCGCCGAAGCGCGTGCCGATGGTCTCCACCGGAAGGCCGAGCGCCCAGGCGCCGAGCGAGGCCGCCACCACGCCGATCAGCAGGCCCGGCCAGTGCGGGCGGTAGCGCCGGATGCCGAAGATCAGCGCGAGCGTGGCAAGCGACACCGCGACCGCGGAGGCGCTCACGCTCGGCAGGGCGTCGGCAAGCGTGGCGAGCTTCTCCGCGACCGGCCCCGGCTCGGGCCCGTCGAGCGTGATCCCCAGAAGCTCCTTGAGCTGGCTGATGAAGATGATGACGCCGATGCCGGCGGTGAAGCCGACGGTCACGGGATAGGGGATGTATTTGACGAAGGTGCCGAGCCGCAGGCTGCCGGCGACCAGCAGGATGAACCCGCTGAGGAAGGTCGCGAGGATCAGCCCGTCCACACCGTGCACCGTGACGGTCGCCGCGACCAGAACGATAAAGGCGCCCGCAGGCCCGCCGATCTGGAACCGGCTGCCGCCAAGCGCGGAGACGAGGAAGCCGCCGACGATGGCGGTGTAGAGACCGCGGTCGGGCGTCACGCCGGAAGCGATCGCGATCGCCATGGACAGCGGCAGCGCGACGATCGCGACCGTGAGGCCGGCAATGGCGTCGGCGCGCAGATCGCCGGGCCCGTAGCGCTCGCGAAGGACGGTGACCAGTTTGGGTGTGTAGAGCTCCAGAAGGCTCGGCTCGCCGGATCGGGCTGTCATGGCGTATCGTTCCAAAGCCGCTCGGGGCGTCCTGCGGGCGATCCCGGCAGCGGGGCCAGAGATATGGATCAACCGATGAAGGGTCCGCCCGGTCCGGCATGCCGAAGCCCCTTGGAGCAAGTTGAATCCAACGGCAAACGCCTTGCTCCAACCCATTGAAACAGATCGGATTACCGCCCCGGCACCCGAGTTCGGTTCAAGGGGCGTTCGATCTGACGGCGCACACGCCGGGCCCCGTTTGCGCGACAGGACACGCAGCGTCGGCAGGCCAAGGATCGGCGGAAACTCTCCTGAATTGACCTGAGATGTATGTCACTTCGCGCGCGCAATGTCCATAAGCGCACCCATATCGCTCAGGAGACATCCCGCCGCATGCCCGATGGGAACCGTGCGGCGGATCTGTCGGTGCAACCGGCGGTTCCAGCCGTCAAATTGCCATGGTTGTCCGCCATGTCATGCCACAATCCGTCCACGAACCGTCTCCAACCTGAACGAGGGGCAATGACGATGGCCATATCCGTCCGGCGCCGCCGTTTCCTCCAGACCGCCCTTGCCGCAGCCGCTCTCGCGCCCGCAGCCGGGTCGTGGCGGCGCGCGCTCGCACAGCCCGCCGGGCTCGATCTCGCGGACGGAGAAGCCTTCAGCTTCGAAGGGCTGATCGAGCGCGCCAGGGCCATGGCGGAGGCGCCTTACGACCCGCCACAACCGCCCCGGCCGGATATCCTCGGCAAGATCGACTACGACGCCCATGGCAAGCTGCACTATCGCCGCGAATTTGCCGCCTTCGCGGACGGATCGGGCGTCTATCCGGCGACCTTCTTCCATCTCGGGCAGTATTTCCAGAAGCCCGTGCACATCTTCCTCGTCGAGAACGGCGAGGCGCGCGAGGTGGTCTACGAGAGCGCCTATTTCGACATGCCGGCCGACAGCATTGCCCGGCAGCTTCCCGACAATAGTGGCTTCGCGGGCTTCCGCCTGCACGAGTCGATCAATCGCGACGACTGGAAAACCCAGGACTGGGTCGCCTTCCTCGGCGCCTCCTATTTCCGTGCCATCGGCTCGCTCGGCCAATACGGCCTGTCGGCGCGCGGCGTCGCCGTCGACACTGCCGTGACGAGCGGCGAGGAATTCCCCGATTTCCGGGAGTTCTATATCGAACCGGCACAGTCGGAGGACGCGCCCGTCACGGTGTGCGCCCTGCTCGACGGGCCGAGCATCGCGGGCGCCTTCCGCTTCGAGATCCGGCGCGGCGAAGGCGTGACGATGGACGTCGATTCACGCCTCTTCCTGCGCGCCGACATCGAGCGGCTCGGCGTCGCGCCGCTGACCAGCATGTTCTGGTATTCGGAGCAGAACAGGCCCTACCGCACCGATTGGCGCCCGGAGATCCACGATTCCGACGGGCTGGCGCTGTGGACGGGTGGCGGGGAACGCCTCTGGCGCCCGCTGAACAACCCGGACATCACCCGCGTCTCCGCCTTCTCCGACGACAATCCGCGCGGCTTCGGCCTCATGCAGCGCGACCGCGAGCCCACCCACTATCTCGACGGCGTGCTCTATCACCGCCGGCCGAGCCTGTGGGTGGAGCCGCTCGACCGCTGGGGCGCCGGCGAGGTGCAGCTCGTCGAGATCCCGACCGACGACGAGATCCACGACAATATCGTCGCCTTCTGGGTGCCGAAGGAGCCGGCCCGGGCCGGACAGGCGCTGAACTACCGCTATCGCCTCTACTGGCAGGGCGACAATCCCTTCCCCGTCGACGCGCTCGCCCGCACGGTGGCGACGCGGATCGGACGCGGCGGCGAGGCCGGCAAGCCCCGGCCCGAGGGCGTGAACAAGTTCGTGGTGGAATTCGAGGGCTCGGCGCTCGACGGCTTCACGCGGGACACCCCGCCGGAGGTGGAGATCACCGCCTCGCGCGGCACGGTTTCCCTCATCCAGGCCGAACCCGTGCCCGACACGCCGCTCTGGCGGGCGGTCTTCGACCTGAAGGCGGAGGGCGCCGACCCGGTCGAGATCCGCCTCTACCTGCGCAAGGGCGGCGAACCTCTCACGGAAACCTGGCTCTACCAGCACCTGCCGACGCTCAACGCCTCGTGACGTGACGGCGAAGGGGTTTGAGGCCTCGCCTCAGGGCGGGCCGAGCGGAATGCCCCACGAGGCGCCGAACGACCAGTCCTCGTCCGGCGGCATTCCCGGCTCGTAGCGGCCCGTGTGCGAGCCGCGCAGCCGCACGCGCGAGGTCCCCAGATCGTAGCCATAGCCGAGCGTCATGGTGTTGGAGACGGAGCGGTTGTCGGAACCGTACAGGATCTCGCGGCGGATATAGTCGTTGAGCTCCAGGCTGTGCACGCCGTGGGATACGCCGGCCCGGAGGCGCATTCCGACCGTCGACCGGCCATCGTCGCCCGACCGGCGTGTCGCATCGACACCCGGTTCGACGCGCCAGCGCCACTCGCCGGTGACAAAGCGGTAGCCGACCTTCGCGGCGATACCGCTGTTGAACGCCGGCTCTTCCGCTCCGGCGCGGCGCACCTCCTCCACATGGCTCGCGATCTCGCCGGAAAGCCCCTGCGCGACCGGACCGGACACGCTGAGGCGGACGCCTTCCGCCTCCTCGCTGTTGTCGGGTTCGCCGACGATCCAGCGGCGGCGCATATAGCCTTCCACATCGCCCTTCAGCATGCCGGCCGGCACCTTCACGAGCGGCCCGCCAATACCGATCCGGGCATTGCGGCCGGCGTTGGTATAGTCGGCCATCGGTCCTGCGTAGAACTGCTCGCCGCGGCCCGTGATCTCGTAGGCGCCGGGCAGCGCCCAGACGATCTCGCCGCCCATGGTCTCCCGGCCCGTCACCACATCGCCCGCACTGTCATTGGCCCGGTGGGTGTAGTCGAGCGAATAGGAGACCGGCAGCCCCGTGGTCGTTCCGTGCAGGCGCGCATAGGTGCCGTAGGTCGCGGCATCGTCCCGCCTGTCCTGCCCGGGGAGCTTGAGCTCGCGGACCGTGACAGGATCCTCCCTGCCGAGCCCCGTGAGGCCGGCTTCCAGATCGAAATTCCCATAGGAGGTGGAGAGCTGACGTTCGACGCTCACCGCGTTCTTGTCACCGGGCGCCAGGTTTGCACAGCTCTGTCCGGCAACCTGGTCTCCCGCCGCATAATTGAGCAGGCGCGTCGTCTGGCGGGTTGTGAGGCAGCTCTCGTTGTGCTTCGGGAGCACCAGGGGCGCAGGTACGAAGCCCCACCCCCCATCCGGGTCGGCCCGGACAGGAAACGGGAGTGCCACGCCGCACAGTGCGATCACAGCGAGCAGCCAGGCCCAGCCCGCCTGTCTGCGAATGACAATACTCATTGTGCCGATCGTCTTGCCGCTCCTGCCATCACGCCCGGTTGCGTCTTCCGCAAAAGACCCGGCATTCCTTGGCGACTGGCGGCCAGCCCTATAGTTTCCCGGTGCCGACGGCGGCCCAAACGCCCGTCCGCCTGTCCGGCACGGTTTGCACTATCACCGCTCACTCTAGCGAGTATCCGCACACTGAACAATATCGAAACCGGATCACGGCGGCCGTTTCCGGACAGTGCGACGATGCGCCCCGGGGGAACTCCGGGCACGCCTGAACCGTTTGTTCCGTGAGTGACGGCTTTCCCACGCTGCACGGAGGTACGCCCCATGAGCGAGAACCGCGTGGCGGCTTCGCGGGCCGCCGAAGTCTCCCTCTTCCTGCGCCGCTGGATCGCGCATCCCTTGCGGGTCGCCGCCATATTGCCGAGCTCCGACACGCTGTCCGCCCTGGTCGCGCGCCATGCCGTGCGCTCGCCCGACGAGATCGTCGTGGAGGTTGGGGCCGGAACGGGCGCCATCGGCCAGGCGCTGGTCGCCGCAGGTCTGCCGGAGCGCAATCTCGCAATGGTCGAGCTCGACGAGGAGATGGGCGCCATGCTCAAGGCCCGCCTGCCCCGCGCCACGACCATTCTCGGCGACGCGACACGCCCCGCCTCCGTGATCCCCCGCGCCTGGCACGGGCGGATCGGCACCTGCATTTCCGGCCTGCCGCTCCTGCAGTTCCCATTCGCCCGCCAGCAGCGCTTCGTGGACGAGATCTTCCAGGCAATGGCCCCCGGCGGACAGCTCCTCCAGTACAGCAACATGCCCGTGCCGCCGCTTCCGCACCGCCGGCTCGGGCTCAAGGCGAAGCGGCTCGGCCTCGCCTGGACAGGCCCCGTGCCGGGTTTCGTCTGGCGGTTCACGCAGACCACCGGACCGGATCGCGCCTCCTGAGACAGGCGTCAGGCCCTGCCGCCATCGTCCCCGCCCTCCATCGACCTCAGCGCGCGCCAGATGTCCATGGGCAGCGGGAAGACGATGGTGGAGGACTTGTCGCCGGCTATGTCGTGGAGCGCACCGAAATAGCGCAACTGCATGGCGCTCGGCTGGCGCGAGAGAATCTCGCCGGCCTCCACCAGCTTCTCCGCGGCCTGCTGCTCGCCCTCCGCATTGATGATCTTCGCCCGGCGATAGCGTTCCGCCTCCGCCTGGCGGGCGATGGCGCGCACCATGCTCTCGTCGATATCGACATGCTTGATCTCGACATTGGCGACCTTGATGCCCCAGGCGTCGGTCTGCTTGTCGAGGATCTCCTGGATATCGGCATTGAGCTTGTCGCGCTCCGCCAGCATCTCGTCGAGCTCGTGCTTGCCGAGGACGGAGCGCAGCGTTGTCTGGGCAAGCTGGCTGGTCGCGGCCATGTAGTTCTCGACATTGAGAATGGCCTTTTCCGGATCGACGATGCGGAAATAGATGACCGCGTTGACCTTCACCGACACGTTGTCGCGCGAGATCACGTCCTGGCTCGGCACGTCCTCCACGAAGGTGCGCAGGTCGGTGCGCACCATCTGCTGGATGACCGGGATCAGGATCATCAGGCCCGGCCCGCCGACCTTGGTGAAGCGGCCGAGCGTGAACACGACCGCACGCTCGTATTCGCGCATGATCCTGATGGCGGAGAAGAGGAACGCCACCACCAGCGCGACGAGAACCACATAGAATGCGAAATCGACTGTCATCTCAGGTCTCCCTGGCTGGGTGTGCCGGTGTCGCCGCCGCGCCTGTCTCCGGCGTCACGACGAGCGTCAGCCCGTCCACCGCGTCCACGCGGACGGTCTGGCCGGGTTCGAGTTCGGATGGGCCCCGCGCCTGCCAGCGCTCGCCATGGACCCAGACATGGCCCTCGCCCGCCCGCCAGTCGAGGACATGCGCCATGGACGCCACCATCTCCTCCTTGCCCGTGTGGACCCGGCGGCGATAGGCGCGCACCACATAGCCGACCACGAAGAGCAGGACGGCGATCCCCAGAAGCGCCATCGCCCCGATCACGGTCCATGAGATCTGGTAGGCCGGCACATCGGTATCGATGAGCATTCCCGCCCCGATGAGGAAGGCGGCGATGCCGCCGACGCCGAGCGCGCCGAAGGCCGGCACGAAGGCTTCCGCCACCATGAGGATCACCCCGAGGCCGACAAGCGCGAGGCCCGCATAGTCGAGCGGGAGCTGGTTCAGCGCGTAGAGCCCGAGGATCAGGCAGATCACACCGGCGACGCCGGGCCCGATCGACCCGGGATTGGAGAATTCGAAGATCAGGCCGTAGACCCCGATCATCATGAGGATGAAGGCGACATTGGGATTGGTGATGAGCGCGAGCAGCCTCGTCATGAGGCTCGGCTCGACCGTCTCCACCGCGATGTTCCCGGTGGCGAGCGTGCGCCAGTTCTCCCCGACCCTCACCCGGCGGCCGTCGAGATCGTCCAGCAGGCTCGCCACGTCAGGCGCGACGATCTCTATGACACGCTCCTTCAGCGCGGCATTGGCCGACAGGCTGGCGGCCTCGCGCACCGCCTTCTCCGCCCAGTCGGCATTGCGGTCGTAACGTTCCGCCAGAGAGCGGATGAAGGCGACAGCGTCGTTCACCATCTTCGCCGACATGGCGTCGCCGGCGGGCGCGGTCTTCTCCGCCGCCTCCTCGTTGCCCTCGCCGTCCGAGCCGTCCTTGCCCTCCTTCTTCTCCTTCTCGTCGAAGGACGGCAGGCCGGGAAGCCCGCCGCCCATCTGGACCGGCGTCGCCGCGCCGAGATTGGTGCCGGGGGCCATCGCGGCCACGCTCGTCGCATAGAGGATGTAGGTGCCCGCGCTCGCCGCGCGCGCGCCCGGCGGGGCGACATAGCCGACGACCGGTATGGGCGAGGCGAGGATGTCGGAGATGATGTCGCGCATGCTGGTCGCCAACCCGCCCGGCGTGTCGATGCGCAGGATGACCAGTTCCGCCCCCCGTTCGCGCGCGGTCTCCAGCACTGTCTCGATATGGTGGGCGGCCGGGGGCCCTATCGCCCCCTCCACATCGGCGAGCACCGCAAGCCTGCGCTCCCCGGACTCTTGCGCCCAGGCAAGGCCCGCCATGACGGGCAGCACGATCGCCAGCAATAGCACGCTACGAAGAGACACCGTCTCCCACCTTCCTGCTTCCCGGCCAGCATTTAGTTTTATCTCAGAGACTTGGAGTCTTTCCCTGGACTCCGCACTCAAGACTATCCCTTGCAGATCGCACCGAAACGGGCCGCTACAACGTCCATATAGTGAGCCGGCCTTGCCCATGGAACGAACGGCCGGGCCGCCCGGTTCCCCACAGGCGGTCACATTCGGCTGTTCACCTTCGCGTTTCTGGTGCATAAAGTCAGAACAGAGACCGGGGGTATGGTCAACGAGAAAGACAAGGACACATACCCTGATGACGCCGAATACGGGTCTCTCCGGCAAGATAGCGCTTGTCACGGGCGGCGGCGGGGTGGTGGGATCGGCCATAGCGCGCTCGTTCGATGCGCTGGGCATCCACACCATACTGCTCGACCACGACGCCGAGGGGCTGGAAGAAACCGCCGCCGAGCTCGCCAATCTCGACGCGATCTACGAGGTCGAGATGACCGACCGCAAGGCGCTCGAGGCACGCCTGCCCGACATCGCACGCCACGACATCTCCATCCTGGTCAACAACGCCGGACTGCCGGTGACGGCCGGGCTCGAGACGACGACGCTCGACGAATGGCACGACCAGCTCGCGGTCAATCTGGAGGCCCCCTTCCTGCTCTGCCGCGCCCTCGTTCCCCATATGCGGGACGGGGGCTGGGGGCGCGTGATCAACATCTCCTCCATGGCGGCCAAGACCGGCGACGCCCTGTCCGGCCTCGCCTATTCGGTCGCCAAGGCCGGCCTCGTGACGCTGACCTTCGGGCTCGCCCGCGAATTCGGCGCCCATGGCGTGACCTGCAACGCCATCGCACCCGGCTATGTGGATACGCCCGCCATGCGGTATGGCTACGGACGGGACGCGCTTGCCCGGCAGATCGAGGCCATTCCGGTCCACCGGCTGGCGACAGCGGAGGAGATCGCCCATGCCTGCGCCTTCCTGGCGAGCCCGCTTGCCGGCTCCATCAACGGCGAGGTGCTCGACATCAATGGCGGACTCGTCACAGACTGACGGGCATTGTCCCTGCCCTGAAACAGGAAAACACCCCCATGAGCGACCGCCCCGAAGCCACAGGCACGGTGAAGATCGAGAATGACAGGATGCGCGTGACGGAGTGGCGCTTCGCGCCCGGCGCGGCCACCGGCTGGCACCGCCACGAGATGGACTATGTCGTCGTGCCGCTGACGACCGGCAAGCTCAGAATGGTCGACGGCGCGGGCAAGGAAAGCGAGGCCTCGCTCGTCGCGGGCGAACCCTATACGCGGGAGGCCGGCGTCGAGCACGACGTCATCAATCCCAATGAGGGCGAGTTCGCCTTTCTGGAGATCGAGCTGAAATAGCCTCGCCTCAGACCGGGCGGACGAGACCGTGGCGGTTCATGCGGCGGTGGACGGTGGACCGGCTGACGCCGAGCAGGCGTGCCGTCTCCGTGATGCGCCAGCGCGTGGCCCTGAGGGCTGCGAGCAGCGCATCGCGCTCGCTGTCGCCCTCATCCGACACCTTTGCCGGAGCCGGACCGGCTCCCCTGCCCGACACAATGGCGGCAGGCAGCTCGTCCACGGTTACGCGCCCGCGGCCCGAAAGCCCCACCGCATAGCGCAGCGCGCTCTTGAGCTCGCGGACATTGCCGGGCCAGCGATAGCGGTCGAGCGCGTCGAGCGCGGCCCCGTCGAGCTCGGCATGGACGCCGAGTGCACGGCATTCGGCCTCGAACATCGCGCCGATGAGCGCGCGCCGGTCGCCGCGCTCTCGCAAGGCCGGCAGAGCGATACGCACGCCGGCCAGCCTGAAGAACAGATCGGCGCGGAACGTCCCCTCCTCCACCATCTCGTCGAGATCGCGATGGGTGGCGCAGATCACGGTGGCATCCACATCGACCGGCTTGGACGAGCCGAGCGGCGTGATCTGGCCCTCCGCCAGAAGGCGCAGGAAGCGGGTCTGCAGGGCGAGCGGCATGTCGCCGATCTCGTCGAGGAACAGCGTGCCGCCATGGGCCTGGAGAACCTTGCCGCGCTGGCCCTGTCGGGCCGCGCCCGTGAAGGTGCCCGGCTGATAGCCGAAGAGCTCGCTCTCGATCAGGCTGTCCGGGATGGAGGCGCAGTCGATGGCCACGAAGGGCTTGTCGGCCCGCCGGCTCTCCATGTGGATGGCGCGCGCGAAGACCTCCTTGCCGGTTCCCGTCTCGCCGGTCAGCAGGAAGGGCAGCCCCCGGTCCACGAGCCGGCGCACGGTCGCGGCATGGGCCGTCATGGCGGGGTCGGCGCCGGCGAGGCGGTCGAGCGTCAGGGCCCGCGGGCGCGCCGGCCTCGGCGTTGATCCAGGCGCTGCGTCAGGCCGTCCCGCATGACGGCGGCGAGAGCGCTCCGGCGCGCGGAAGATGGCGAAGACCTGCGCGCCGCCATGGCGTGTTCTCAGGGGAAGCGCGGAGGCCGCGCCCGTTGCGTCCTCGCGCAGCACGCGCTCCGGCTCTAGCTCCAGCAGGTCGCTGACCGGGCGCCCGACAATGCCGGCACCGGCCGGATTGTGCGCCCAGTCCGCCGCATTCTGGTTGATGCCGAGAATGCGGCCATTGGCGTCGAGCGCCAGGATGATCTCGTCGCGCGCGCCGATGCGGCTGAAATCGGGCATGAGCCGGACGATCCACTGCGTGGCGAAGCGCCTGAGGAAATAGGCATGCTCGATGCGCTTGGCCGACCGCTTCACGATCTCCCCGATCAGCGTCTGGGCCTCCGCCGACGAAGACGACATGGAAGAGACGTCGAGCACCGCGGCGAGCCCGCCCTCCGGCGAGAAGATCGGCGCGACCGTGCAGGTCAGCCCGGCATTGCGGCTGCGGAAATGCTGGTCGAGATGAACGGTCAGCGGCCGCCTGGTGGCAATACAGGTGCCGACCCCGTTCGTTCCCTCGTTGCGCTCCGACCAGATCGAGCCGAGATAGAGGCCGGACGCCTTCAGATCGTCCTCCAGCGAGGGAATGCCGAGATAGTCGATGGTCACGCCATTGGCGTCGGTCAGCAGGATCACGTAGCCGGCCGACGAGACCTGCTCGTAGAGCCGCTCGATCTCGGGTCTTGCCAGCGGCATGAAATCGTCCAGCGGCTCGCGGAATTCCTTCAGCTCGCCATCGGTGAGGATCATCGGCTCGCCGGGCCTGGACGGGTCGAGGCGATAGGTATCGAGGCAGCGCTGCCAGGATTCGAGCACAAGGGATGGCACCGAGCCGTCGCTTCCGCGCACGCCCCGTTCGGCCGAACGCACCACATGGTCGACGTGATCGCCGACCCTTTCAGGCTGTCGCGCCATGGCGTCTCCTCCCGGCAAGACGCATCTGCCCCGCCGGGGCCGTCCTTGTTCGCCAGGACGCGCTTCTCTCGGCGGCGCGGATGCCAATCTAGCATGCGCGCGCCGCCTTGTCCCGCCGCCGGGATCCGTTAGCGGTTCGGCTCGCATGCCGCGTCCGTTGTCCGTCATTCCCGCGAAAGCTGGAATGACGAAGAAAGGCAGGCAGGGACCGAGATCGAACGCCTGCGCAAACGGCAAGGCCAATGCCGTCCCGGAAGCGGGCCCGGGACGACGTTGGGCCAAAGGGCGCAGGGAGGGGCCTATTCGAGCCCGGCGAGGATCAGCCGGGTCACCTCGCCTGCGGCCTCCATGTGCGGCATGTGGCCGACATCGGCCATGCGGCGCACCCGCACCGCCTCCGGCAGGCCTTCGGCGTGGCTCGCCGGCAGGATACGGTCGGCCTCGCCCCAGGCGATCTCCACGGGGCAGGAGAGCCCGGCCAGCGCATCGCGCAGCAGGACGGCCTGCCTGCCCCCGGCGAAGTTGGCGGCGGCAACGGTGCGCAGCGCCTCCTCCGCGCCGTCGATGCGCTTGGCCTTCAGCACGTCCTCGATCATGTCGCGGCTGACCAGCGAGGGATCGGCGACGAGCAGGCCGAGCACCGGCTTCATCTCCTTGCGCCGACCCGCCTCGATGAAGCCCGTGATGAACTCGTGATTGATCTCGTCGCCGAGCCCCGCCGGCGCGATGAGCGTAAGGCCGCTGACGCGGTCGGGCTTAGCGGAGGCAAGCGCCAGCGCCACCGCGCCCCCGAGCGAATGGGCGACGACATGGGCGCGCTCGAGCCCCACCTCGTCCATGAAGGCCGACAGCGTATCGGCCATGGACTCCGGCGTGCCCGCGCCGACATCCTTCTGCGACCCGCCATGGCCCGGAAGGTCGAGGGCCACGGTGCGCCGGCCCTCCGCGAGCGTCGGCTGGACGAACATCCAGGCATTGAGATCGGCGCCGAAGCCGTGAACGAGCAGGACCGGCGTCCCCTCGCCCGCGCCCATCTCCAGATAGCGCAGCGTCCGCCCGCCGGCCTCCGCCTTGCGCGGTTCCGGCGCGCCCTCGCCCGCGGCCTCGCCGTCGTCCGCCTCCACGACGAAGCCCGAGACGAAGCTGTCGATCTCCTCGTCCGACACCTCGTCGTCGGCGAGCACGCCGAGCAGCGCGCCGACCGGCACGGTATCGCCCTCATGCACCACCTGCCGGCGCAGCGTGCCGCCTGCGGGCGCCTCGAAGACATTGGTGATCTTCGTGGTCTCGATCTCCAGTATGTCCTGGCCCTGATCGACGCGGTCGCCCTCGCCGGCCTCCCAGCCGACGACGGTTCCCTCCGTCATGGCAAGTCCCCATTTCGGCATGACGATCGGCTCGATCCTGCCCATCATGGATGTCCTCCTCGATAGTCTGTGTCCTCGGCAAGCCCACCCCCTCACCCGGCGCCTCCGGCACCACCCTCTCCCGCGAGGGGAGAGGGTTCTCCTGTGGAGCCGCTTGCCCGTTCCCTCTCCCCTCGCGGGAGAGGGAGGGGCCCAGCGCCTGAGCGCTGGGAGGGTGAGGGGGTTTTGAGCCCTACTTCATTCGTCCCGCCCTCAATGGGCCATCACGCCCCGGATCGCGGTCTCGATCTTCGCCTGGCTCGGGATGTAGGCGTCCTCCAGCTCGGGCGCGAAGGGCACGGGCGTGTGCGGCGGCGACACCATCCTCACCGGCGCCTTGAGCGCACCGAAGGCCTCCTGCGCGACCAGCGCGGAGATATCGGTCGCCATGTTGCACCGCGGGCTCGCCTCGTCGACGATCACCAGCCGGCCCGTCTCCTCCACGCATTCGAGGATCGTGTCGGTGTCGAGCGGCGAGGTCGTGCGCGGATCGACGACGGTGCACGAGATCCCGTCCTTCTCCAGCGCATCGGCGGCGGCATTGGCAAGACCCACCATCCGCCCGAAGGCGACCACCGTCACGTCGTCGCCCTCGCGGGTGAGGTTCGCCTCGCCGAAGGGGATGGTGTAGCTCTCGTCGGGCACGTCCTCCTCGTCGTCATACATCACCTTGTGCTCGAGGAAGATCACCGGGTCGTCGTCGCGGATCGCCTGGATCATCAGCCCCTTGGCCTCGTAGGGCGAGGACGGCAGGACGACCTTCAGCCCCGGCACATGGGTGAAGATCGGATAGAGGCACTGGGAGTGCTGGCTGGCCGCGCGGAAACCCGCCCCGTACATGGTGCGCACGACGAGCGGGGTCACCGCCTTGCCGCCGAACATGTAGCGGAACTTGCCGGCCTGGTTGAAGATCTGGTCGAAGCAGACCCCCATAAAGTCGACGAACATGAGCTCCGCCACGGGCCTCAGGCCCGTCGCCGCCGCACCGGCCGCCGCCCCGATGAAGGCGGACTCCGAGATCGGCGTGTCGAGCACGCGCTCGCGGCCGAATTCCGGCATCAGCCCCTTGGTGACGCCGAGCACGCCGCCCCAGGCGTCGTCCTCGCCCGGCGCCTCGATGCCGCCGGCATTGTCCTCGCCCATGACGACGACCCTCGGGTCCGCCAGCATCTCCTGGCGGATCGCGTCGTTGATCGCCTGACGATAGGATTTCTTGGCCATCTTCTTGCTCCTCCCTGTCAGTAGCGCACATAGACGTCGGTCACGAGATCGGCCTCGCCCGGCGCGGCCGCGCTCTCCGCATCGCCGACAGCACCGTCGATGAGCGCCTTGACCTCGGCATCCACCTCGTCGAGCTGGTCGGCCTCCAGAAGCCCCGCTTCCGTGACCTTCTGGCGGAACAGGGTCAGGCAGTCCTTGCCGCCCTTGATCGTGTCGACCTCGCCATCGCCGCGATAGGTCATGGCATCGCCCTCGAAATGGCCGTAATAGCGGGCAAGCTTCACATGGATGAGGCTCGGGCCGCCGCCCTTGCGCGCCCGTTCGATGGCGGTGCGCGCGGCATCGTGGACGGCGAAGAAATCGTGCCCGTCCACCTCGATGCCCGGCATGCCGAAGCCTTCCGCCCGCTTCACCTGCGAGCCGCCGACCGACCACGCGCTCGGGGTCGCCTCCGCATAGCCGTTATCCTCCACCACGAAGACCGCCGGCAGGTCCCACACCTTGGCGAGATTGTAGGATTCGAGCGTCGTGCCCTGATTGGAGCCGCCATCGCCCACAAAGGCGACCGCCACCCCGCCCGTCTTGAGCGTCTTGGCCGACAGCGCCGCACCGCAGATGAGCGGCGGCCCGCCGCCGACAATGCCGTTGGCGCCCATCATGCCGCGCGTCAGGTCGGCAATGTGCATGGACCCGCCCTTGCCGCCGCACAGGCCGTCGGCACGCCCGTAGATCTCCTTCATCATGGCGCCGACGTCGCAGCCCTTGGCGATGCAGTGCCCGTGGCCGCGATGGGTGGAGGCGATGTAGTCCTTGTCGGTGAGGTTGAGACACACCCCCACCGCGGAGGCCTCCTCACCCGCATAGAGATGCACGAAGCCCGGAATCTTTCCGGCCGCGAACTCGTCATGGACCCGGTCCTCGAACTCGCGAATCGTGCGCATGGTCCGATAGGCCCTGACGAGATCGTCCCTGCTCAGTTGCATGGCGTCTTCTCCCGTATCGCATGGCCGCCTCTGGCGGGCGGCCCGGTTCTTGGTTGCCGGTTCCCGCATGGTGGCGAGCCGGTCACCCTCACCGCAGAGCAAGCGCCATGCCAAAGTACAAACCATTGATTTTGCTATTCTTATCGAGAATCCACATGTCGCGTCGCGCAGCCGTTGCGACAGGTGTGGCGCGACATCTGTCGCAGTCCCCGGGGCGCCAGACCTCTTGCGCCCTCCGGAATGGCAGCTAGGATCGGTGCCCATTAACACGCATCATCCCGGAAACGCCCCCATGCCCTCATCCCGCCACTACAGCGTCGCCCTCGTTCCCGGCGACGGCATCGGCACGGAAGTCATCCCCGAAGCCGTGCGCGCGCTCGAAGCCACGGCAAAGACCCACGGCTTCTCGCTCGACTTCACCGATTTCGACTGGTCCTGCGAGCGCTACCACAAGACGGGGCGGTTCATGCCGGAGGACGGCATGGACGAGGTCAAGCGCCATGACGCGATCCTGCTCGGCGCGGTCGGCTGGCCGGGAGTGCCGGACCACGTGTCGCTGTGGGGCCTGCTCATCCCGTTGCGCCGCGAGCTCAAGCAGTATGTGAACCTCAGGCCCGTGCGCCTCCTGAAGGGCATCACCTCGCCGCTCGCCGACCGGGGCCCGGAGGATATCGACTTCATGGTCGTGCGCGAGAACAACGAGGGCGAGTATTCCGAGATCGGCGGGCGCATCTATGCCGGCACCGAGGACGAGACGGTCGTCCAGGAATCCGTCTTCACGCGCCGCGGGGTCGACCGGATCCTGCGCTATGCCTTCGAGCTCGCGCAGTCGCGCCCGGCCAGGCACCTCACCTCCGCGACGAAGTCGAACGGCATCGTCCACACCATGCCGTTCTGGGACGAGCGCTTCAAGGCGGTGGCGGCGGACTATCCCGACGTGAAGACCGACCAGTTCCACATCGACATCCTGACGGCGCATTTCGTCCAGCACCCCGACTGGTTCGACGTGGTGGTGGGCTCCAACCTCTTCGGCGACATCCTGTCCGATCTCGGCCCGGCGGTCGCGGGCTCGATCGGCATCGCACCGTCGGCCAACATCAATCCGGAGCGCGACTTCCCCTCCATGTTCGAGCCCGTGCACGGCTCCGCGCCCGACATTGCGGGCCAGAGCATCGCCAACCCGGTGGCCGCCGTCTGGTCGGCTGCGATGATGATGGAGTTCCTCGGCGAGACGCAAGCGGCCGACGCCATGGTCGCCGCCATCGAGACCGTGCTCGTGGACGAGGCGACGCGCACCCGGGACCTTGGCGGGCGCGCCTCCACGCAAGAGTGCGGACGCGCCATCGCCGACGCACTATCCTGATTGAGGACACGGGAGGCGGACACAATATGAGCGAGATGACCATGCGCACCGAAACGCCCCAGCCCGTCCGCCTTTCCGACTATCGCCCGCCCACCCACACGATAGACGAGGTCGCGCTCACCGTGCGGCTGGCGCCACAGAAGACGCTGGTGAGCGCACGGCTGAAGGTGCGCCCGAACCCGAAATCCGATGCAGGGCCGGACGCACCGCTCGTCCTCGACGGCGAGGCCATCGAGCTGCGCGGGATCATGCTCGACGGCGTGCCGCTCGCCCAGGGCGACTACGCCGTCACCGACGAGAGCCTCACCATTGCGCGCGTGCCGGCGGGGCCCTTCGAGCTGGAGATCGAGACCGCCTGCAACCCGGAGGCCAACACCGCGCTCTCCGGCCTCTACCGGTCGAACGGCACCTATTGCACCCAGTGCGAGGCACAGGGCTTCCGCCGCATCACCTATTACCCCGACCGGCCGGACGTGCTCGCCCGCTTCACCACGCGCATCGAGGCGCGCCGCTCCGACGCGCCCGTGCTGCTGGCCAACGGCAATCTCGTCGACAGCGGCGAGATCGAGGGCACGGAGAAGCACTATGCGGTCTGGGAAGACCCGTTTCCCAAACCCGCCTATCTCTTCGCCCTGGTGGCCGGCAACCTCGCCGTCTTCGAGGACAGCTTCACCACCATGTCGGGCCGCGAGGTGGCGCTCAAGATCTATGTCGAGCCCGGCAAGGAGGATCGCTGCGCGTGGGCCATGGCCTCGCTCAAGAGCGCCATGCGCTGGGACGAGGAGACCTTCGGGCGCGAATACGACCTCGACATCTTCATGATCGTCGCCGTGCCCGACTTCAACATGGGCGCGATGGAGAACAAGGGCCTCAACGTCTTCAACGACAAGTATATCCTCGCCCGGCCCGACACCGCGACCGACCAGGACTACGCCAATATCGAACGCATCATCGCGCACGAATATTTCCACAACTGGACCGGCAATCGCATCACCTGCCGCGACTGGTTTCAGCTCTGCCTGAAGGAGGGGCTGACCGTCTTCCGCGACCAGGAGTTCTCCTCCGACGTGCGTTCGCGGCCGGTGAGGCGCATCTCCGATGTCCGGCTCCTGCGCTCCCAGCAATTCTCCGAGGATGCCGGCCCCCTCGCCCATCCGGTGCGCCCGTCGAGCTATATCGAGATCAACAATTTCTACACCGCCACCGTCTACGAGAAGGGCGCGGAGGTGGTGCGCATGCTGCACACGCTGATCGGCGGCCAAGCCTTCCGGGCCGGCATGGACCTCTATTTCGCGCGCCATGACGGCGAGGCGGTGACCATGGAGGATTTCGTCGCCTGCATGGCGGAGGCTTCGGGCCGCGACCTCTCGCAGTTCTTCGCATGGTACGAGCAGGCGGGCACGCCACGCCTTATCGTCACCGACAGCTACGACGAGACGGCCGGCACCTATTCGCTCACCGTCGCGCAGGAGACGCCCCCGACCCCCGACCAGCCGGACAAGAAACCGCTCGACATCCCCTTCGCCGTCGGCCTCGTCGGGCCCGACGGCCAGGAAATGCCGCTGGTGCTCGATGGCGAGGGCGCGATGGAACGCCCGGTCCTGGAGCTGACGCAGCGCGAGCAGACCTTCCGCTTCCGCGATGTCGCGGCGCGGCCCGTCCCCTCGCTCAATCGCGGCTTCTCCGCGCCGGTGCGCCTCGAGACCGATCTCGGCGACGGGGACTGGCTGTTCCTGATGAGCCATGACAGCGATCCGTTCAATCGCTGGGAGGCCGCCCAGATCTACGCCAAGCGGCTGCTCATCCGGCTCGCCGGCGATGCGTCCTCCGGCGCACCGCTCGCCGATGCGCCGGACTTCGCCGAGGCCCTCGGGCGCTCGCTGCGCGACCAGTCTCTCGAGCCCGCCTTCAAGGCGGAGCTTCTGGGATTGCCGAGCGAGACCGACCTCGCCGGCGAGATCGCTCGGAATGTCGACCCGCAGGCGATCCACGACGCGCGCCGCCATCTCCAGGCCTCGCTCGGCCGCGCTCTTTCCGGCGAGCTTCAGGATATCTACGAGCGCTTCGCCACATCCGGCCCCTACAGTCCCGACGCCGACAGCGCCGGCAGGCGTGGGCTGCGCAATGCCGCCCTCGGCCTCATCGCAATGGCCGACGGGGAACGGGGCGCGGCGCAGGCGTTCGAGCATTTCCGCACCGCGGAGAACATGACGGACACCATCGCCGCACTGTCCGCGCTCACACGCACCAACCGGCCGGAGCGCGACCGCGCGCTCGACGCCTTCTATGCGGCCCATTCGGGCGATCACCTGCTGGTCGACAAGTGGCTCATGCTCAACGCCGCCATCCCCTTCCCCGAAACGCTGGAGCGGGTGCGCACGCTGATGGAGCACGAGGCCTTCTCGATCACCCGGCCGAACAATGTCCGCGCACTGATCGGCGCGTTCGCCGGGCTCAACCCGGCCACCTTCAACGACCCGTCGGGCGACGGCTACAGGCTGCTCGCCGATGTGGTTCTCGAGCTCGATCCGCTCAACCCGCAGGTCGCCGCCCGGCTGTCCGGCAGCTTCAAGACATGGCGAATGCTCGAGCCCGGCCGGCGCGCCCTGGCAAAGGCGGAGATCGAGCGCATCCGCGCCTGCAAGACGCTGTCGCGGGATGTCTACGAGATCGTGACCCGAATTCTGGGATGACCGGCGCGAGGGCGGCAATCCCTGTCGAGGCGGAGCACGCGCTCCATATCCTCCGGGACAGCCTCGGCACGTCGCTCCTGGCCGCCTATCTTCACGGCTCGGCGGTCACGGGCGGCCTGCGCCCGAGCAGCGATGTGGACGTTCTTGCAGTGATCGACAGGCAGACGACACACGCGATGCGCAAAGCCCTCACCGCCGCCCTGATGACGATCTCCAAGCCCCCGGGCGGCAGCGACGGGCCACGGCCACTCGAACTGGTCGTCTTCAATCGGAACGATCTGGCGGCGCCGACCTATCCGCTGCGCAGCGAGTTCGTCTACGGCGAGTGGTTGCGCGGGGCCTTTGAGGCGGGCGAGGTGCCCGAGCCGGGAACGGATCCGGAGATGACCGTGCTGCTGGCCCAGGCGCGGCGAACGGCAAGGACGCTCACCGGCCCCGAAGTCACCGAATTGCTGCCCGTCGTCCCGCAAGCCGACCTCAATCGTGCAATGGCGGATGCGCTTCCCGGATTGCTCGAAACGCTTGAGGGTGATGAACGCAACGTCCTGCTGACGCTTGCGCGCATGTGGCACACGGCGGAGACCGGAGAGATCGTCCCCAAGGACGTGGCCGCCGAATGGGCGGTGTGCCGCCTGCCTGCCGGCCCGGCCTCGTTGATCGGCCACGCGCGAAAGGTCTATCTGGGCATGGCGAAAGACGACTGGTCGACTCGCCGGCATGACACCAGGCACGTCGCCGGCGACCTGAGAGATCGGGTGGCGGCATTGCTGTAATCGCCGGGCGCCCGGCGCAAACGTTCAGAACCGGGATACCGCCGAACGGACGGCCCTCTGGACAAGAACGCAAACTTGCGAATCAATAGGGGAAGTGATTCGCACGTTGCGGCGCCGTTTGCGTAAGGCCGGCAAAGAGGATCGAGGGGACCAGGACCGTGGCCAAGGCGCATATTGGAGAGCTGTTCGCCAAGGAGCGAGCCGTGCGCCTTCCGTTCCTCGCCAAGGACTGGGCGAGGATCGTCATTTCCGAGCGCGTCCTGCGCGGTCTGGTGACCGCGCTCATCGTCGTCTTCCTCATCGCCTTCGGCTTCTCGGTCGGCGCCCAGCTCGTCGACAACCGCGACGAGATCTTCGAGGAGCAGCGTACGACATCGGCCCTGATCGCCGATCTCGTCGCCTCGCGGCTGCGCACGAGCCTAGGCTCGGAGCTCGAGAGCACGCGCATCCCCCGCCCGCTCACGCCGGAGGACATCACCCGCCAGCTCAACGAGGGCGCCTTCGCCGACGGACGGTTCTACGCGCTGGCCGACAACAAGGACGTGATCCGCACGACGGCGCCGGCCCGCGACAGCCTGATCGACCGTCCGCTCAGGACGTTCATGACCGCCGAGCTCGCCCACATGCTGCGCGAGGATGGCGGCGGCATGGTGACGGTCACCATGCCCGACAGCACCAAGGCCTTCGTCACCCTGCGCGACCTCGCGCCCTATCCCGGCACGCTGATGGTCATCCAGCCGCGCAGCGCCGTGGTCGCCGCCTGGCTCAACGGCACGCTGGGCCTCGTCGCGCTGTTCGTCTCCTCGCTCGCCGTCGTCACCCTCGTCGGCGCCGCCTTCCACTGGCAGTCCTCGCGCGCCGCGGAGGCCGACCACACGCTCGCCGTCGCCACGGAGCGCCTCGACAAGGCGCTCGACCGCGGGCGCTGCGGCCTGTGGGACTGGGACATCGCGCGCGGCCATATCTTCTGGTCGAAATCCATGTTCGACATTCTGGGGCTGGAGCCGCGCGGCGACCTACTCTCCTATGCGGAGGTCTCCGAGCGCCTCCACCCGGAGGACAAGCAGATCGACCGGCTGGTCGACGACCTCCTGCGCAGCGGGCGCACCAGCGTCGACGAGGAATTCCGCATGCGCCACGCCGACGGCCACTGGGTGTGGCTCAGGGCGCGCGCGGAGCT
The DNA here is from genome assembly GCF_015482775.1 of Kaustia mangrovi. Lineage (GTDB taxonomy): Bacteria > Pseudomonadota > Alphaproteobacteria > Rhizobiales > Im1 > Kaustia > Kaustia mangrovi. The sequence goes on from NZ_CP058214.1 coordinate 867,628, forward strand.
GGCCAACGCCCCCGGCGAGGCCGCGCCGCATCTCGTCGGCATCACCATCGACGTGACCGAGCAGAAGATCGCCGACAAGCTCAATCAGGAGGCGGAGCTGCGCCTGCGCGACGCGATCGAGAACATCTCAGAGGCCTTCGTGCTGTGGGATGCCGACAACAAGCTCGTCATGTGCAACAGCAAGTACCAGCAGTTCCACAACCTGCCCGCCAGCGTCTGCCAGACGGGCACGCCCTATGACGACGTCACCATGGCCGCCAAGGAGCCGATGGTGCGCCAGCGCCTGCGCGTCGGCAATATCGAGGCCGGCGAAGGCAACACCTTCGAGGTGCAGCTCGAGGATTCCCGCTGGCTGCAGATCAACGAACGCCGCACCAAGGATGGCGGCTTCGTGTCGGTCGGCACCGACATCACGCCGCTCAAGCAGCACGAGGAGCGGCTGCTGGACTCCGAGCGCGAGCTCATGAACACGGTGCGCGATCTCCAGCGTTCGCGCCTCACTCTGGAGCAGCAGTCGCAGCGCCTCGCCGATCTGGCGGAGAAATACGCCCAGGAGAAGACCCGCGCGGAGGCCGCCAACCGCTCCAAGTCCGAATTCCTCGCCAATATGAGCCACGAGCTCAGGACGCCGCTCAACGCCATCATCGGCTTCTCGGAGGTCATGAAGGACCAGATGCTCGGCGCGATCGGCACGGAGAAATATCTGGAATATGCCCGCGACATCCACGGCTCGGGCCAGTATCTGCTCGACGTGATCTCCGACATTCTCGACATGTCCAAGATCGAGGCCGGGCGCATGCAACTCGAGATGGGCTCGTGCGACCTCGCCGACGCGGTGGAGGAGTCCCTGCGCATCGTCCAGCCGCGCGCCCAGGCGGAGAATGTGGAGATCGTGCGCGACCTGCCCGGCGCGCTCCGCGTGAAGGCCGACAAGCGCGCCATCAAGCAGGTGCTCATCAACCTGCTCGCCAATGCGGTGAAGTTCACCCCGTCCGGCGGCGAGGTCCGCATCGCGGCGACGGAGCGCGACGGCACGGTCACCATCGCGATCTCCGATACCGGCATCGGCATCCCGGCCGGCGACATCGAGAAGCTCGGCCGCCCCTTCGAGCAGGTGGAGAACCAGCTCACCAAGACCAAGGCGGGCAGCGGGCTGGGGCTTGCCATCTCCCGCTCCCTCGTCGAGCTCCATCGCGGCACGCTGGAGATCGAGAGCCGCGAGGGCGTAGGCACGACCGTCACCGTCGCCATCCCCCTCGACCACGAGGAGTGCGCCGAGGACGAGGACCTCGCCCCTGCCGCGCAGATGGCCTGACAGGCGGCGTTTGTTATTCGTCATCCCCGCGCAGGCGGGGATCCATCTTTCTGGGTCCGCAATGGATTCCCGCTTCCGCGGGAATGACGGGAAAAGAGGTTGGCCCGGGAAACAGGAACGAACATCTGCGCGAGCGCGCTCTCAGGGACTTAAAGGGCATTGAGTAAACATGGGGTCACGAAATGCGCTCGTGATGCAAACCCGTTGGAGCCCCGGCATGACGAAGAGAGAAACGCGGCCGGCACGTGTTGAGGCGGCGTGTCTCGCATCCGATCGGACACAGCCTGTCCTATAGCGGCCCCACGATCTTGTCGAAGAGGCCCGCGACCTGCGCCTGCGTCTCGGCGAGCCGGGCCTCGAGAGCGCCGAGATCCGGGGCGTCGCCGGCCTGGGCGAGAAGGCGCTTCAGGCCTTCGGGCGCCTTGTCCGGCTCGAAGCGGTCGGCAACGCACAGGCGTATGACCTGGGTCAGGCGGTGATAGAGACCGTTGGCGTCGCGCAGCGCATGGGCCTCGGCGCTGGCGATGAGGCCTTCCGCGGCCAGATGGCCGAGCGCCTCATGGGTGGTCTGGTCGAGGATGCGCTCGTGGGTGGCCGCATTGGCGACCTGGAGGAACTGGGCAATGAATTCGATGTCGATGAGCCCGCCGCGCGTGTGCTTCAGGTCCCAGAGGCCGCGCCCGCCGAACTCCGACAGGAGCCTGCGACGCATGTCGACGGCGTCGGAGGCGAGCGCCGCCACGTCGCGCGGCTGGCGCAGTGCGGCCGCGATGGCATCCTCCACCGTGCGGGTAAGCGCGCCGTCGCCGGCCACCACCCGCGCCCTCGTCAGCGCCATGCGCTCCCACGTCCACGCCGAGCCCTGGTGATAGGCGACAAAGCTGGAGATATGGGTCGCGAGCGGCCCGGCATTGCCGGACGGCCTGAGCCGCATGTCGACCTCGTAGAGCACGCCCTCCGCCGTCGGCGCGGACAGCGCGGAGACGAGCCGCTTGGTGAGGCGGGCATAGTACTGGCCGGCCATCAGCGGCTTGGCCCCGTCGGACATCGCATCCGCCTCGGCCGTCTCGTAGATGAGGATGAGATCGAGGTCGGACGAGGCCGTCATCTCCCGTCCGCCCCATTTGCCCATGGCGACCAGCACCGCCTCGCCGCCCGGAACACGGCCATGGGTCTCGGCGAAATCGGTTTGGCAGGCCTTGAGCAGGCGGGCGGACAGGACGTCGGCAAGCGCCGTATAGGCGCGGCCCGCCTCCGCCGCGCTCACCGTATCGGTCAGCACCCGCATGCCGATGCGGAACATCTGCTCGTGGCCGACGACGCGCGCCCGGTCGAGGCTCTCCTCGAAGGTCAGCTCGCCGGCGAGCGCCTCGTCCACCGCGGCATCGAGCTCCTCGCGCCCGGGCAGCGGGCCGAAGAAGCCCGGATCGAGCACGGCATCGAAGATGCGCGGCCGGTGGCTCACCTGGTCGGCAAGGCGCGGCGCGGTGCCCATGAGGGTCGCGACGAGATCGAGCAGCTTCGGATTGGCCCACAGCAGCGAGAAGAGCTGCACGCCGGCGGGCAGCCCCGTCAGGAATCGGTCGAAGGCGAAGAACGCGCTGTCGGGCTCGCCCGCCCGCGACAGGGCGGTGAGCAGGGCGGGCATGATCTCGGTGAGCCGCTCGCGCGCCCGTGCGCTGCGTGTCGCCGGGAACCGCCCGAAATGCCAGCCGCGAATGGCCGCGGAGATCTCCGAGACCTTGGTGAAGCCGAGCTGGGAGAGCGCCTCCAGCGTGCCGGGATCGTCCTCGCCGCCGGTGAAGACCAGATTGCCGGCATCCACCCCGAGCCCCGCGGATTGCTCGAACAGCGCGGAATAATGCCGCTCCACCGTCTTCAGCACGGGCTCCAGCGCCGCCTCGAGCGCCTCCGGCGTCTCGAAGCCGGCAAACAGGGCGAAGCGCGCGAAGGCCTCGTCGTCGGACGGCAGGGTGTGGGTCTGCTCGTCGTTCATCATCTGCAGGCGGTGCTCGACGGTGCGAAGGAAGCGATAGGCGTCCTTGAGCTCGTCGGCCACATCGGGGGCGATCCAGTCGGCCTCCGCCAGCGCGTCGAGCATCTCCAGCGTCTGGCGGCCGCGCAGCTCCGGCATCCGCCCGCCGGCAATGAGCTGCTGGGTCTGCACGAAGAACTCGATCTCGCGGATACCGCCGCGCCCCAGCTTGAGATTGTGCCCGCGCACCGCGACCGTGCCATGACCCTTGACGCTGTGGATCTGGCGCTTGAGGGACTGGACGTCGAGGATCGCGGCGAAATCGAGGTATTTGCGCCAGACGAAGGGGGTCAGCCGGTCGAGGAAATCGGCGCCCGCCGCCATGTCGCCCGCCACGGGACGGGCCTTGATCATGGCCGCGCGCTCCCAGTTCTGGCCCATGCTCTCGTAATATTGCGCCGCCGCCTCCACCGCGATGGCGATATTGGTGGCTCTCGGATCGGGGCGCAGGCGCAGGTCGACCCGGAATACATAACCGTCCGCCGTGATGTCCTGGAGGAAGGAGACAAGCCTGCGCGTGAGCCGGACGAAGAAGGTCGAGGCCTCCACGCCCTCCGCGAGCGGCGCCACCTCCGGATCGTAGAAGACCATGAGGTCGATATCGCTCGAATAGTTGAGCTCGCGCGCGCCGTACTTGCCCATGGCGAGCACGATATAGCCGCTGCCGCGCCCGGGAGAGGCCTCGTCGAAGCCTTCGAGATGGGCCTTTCGGTAGGCCGCCCGCAAGAGCCAGTCCACCGTGCCGCCGAGGGCGGCGTCGGCGAAGGCGGAGAGCCCCTCGGTCACCTGCTCGACGCTCCAGGCGCCGGACAGATCGGCCAGCGCGATGGCCAGTGCCGCACGCTGGCGCGCCCGGCGAAGCGCCGTCTTCGCCTCCTGCTCGCCCTCGGTCTCGCCCAGCGTTCGGCCGAGCTCCGCAATGATCGCATCGAGGGTGCGCTCCGGATCGCCCGTCAGGGCATCGGCGGCAAACGCCGGGTCGCGCAGCATGGCTTCGCGCAGGAACGGCGCCTCGAAGAAGATGGCATTGGCGAGCCCCTCGGCGCCGCCATCCTCGCGGAGTCGGGCGAGGAGCGTTGCCGCGCCCTCTCCGTCCCCGCCGGAGGCGCGCTGCGCGAGATCGTCGAAGAAGGGGCCAGCAGCCTCGCGCACAGCGTCGTTGGCGACGGGCTTCAGGGACTGGGAATCGGGGATCGGCATGGCAGGCGCGATGTTATCCGTCGGCCCCGATGGAGGGAAGCACCAACTCCGCACGCAGGCCGGGCTCGTTGTCCTTCAGCTCGAGCGTGCCGCCATGAAGGCTCGTCACGGCGCTGACCAGGCTCAGGCCGAGCCCGTTTCCGGGCTTCGACCGCCCCCTGTCGAGCCGCACGAAGCGTTCCACGACGCGCTCGCTCTCGCCCTCCGGCACGCCCGGCCCGTTATCGGCGACGGCGACCACCACCGTATCGCCGCGCCGCTGCGCGGAGAGCTCGATCCGGAGCGCGCGCTCATCCGTCGCGGCATATTTGAGGGCATTGTCCACGAGATTGGTCAGCGCCTGCGCGAGAAGCTGCCGGTCGCCCCTGATCGCGAGGCCGGGCTCCGCCCTGACGGTGAGCGTGCCGCCCTCCTCCTCCACCAGCGGCTCGAACAGCTCCGCGATCTCCTCCACGAGGCCACCCGCCTCCATGTCCGTCAGGCCCTCGCGCGCCTGGCCGGCCTCGGTCCGTGCGATGCTCAGGAGCGCGTTGAAGGTGCGCAGGAGCTGGTCGGCCTCCTCCAGCGTCTCCTCCAGCGCGGCCTTGTGGACGGCGTCGTCCTTCTGGCGCAGTGCATCCTCGACGCGCGCGCGAAGCCGCGTCAGCGGTGTCTTCAGGTCGTGAGCGACATTGCTGGATATCTCCTTCATGCCGACCATGAGCCGCTCGATCTGGTCGAGCATCTCGTTGAGATTGCCGGCCAGCCGGTCGAGCTCGTCGCCCGTGCCGCTCACCGGCATGCGCCCGGAGAGGTCGCCCGCCATGATGGTGCGGCTCGTCTGGGAGATCGAATCGACGCGCCGGAGGAAATTGCGGCTCATCAGGATGCCCCCGCCGAGCCCGAAGACGACCGCGATGCCGAGCGCCCAGAACAGCGTGCGCCCGATCAGCTCGGCAAATTCCCGACGTTCCTGGACATCGCGGCCGACCAGCAGCGTGAAGCCCAGATCGAGCGGGGTATGGAAGGCGCGCGCCTGATGGCGCTCCACCCCATCCGCCGTCTCAACCGCATAGGGAAACTCGATCCAGCCCCGGCCCTTCACCGCCTTCACGGGCATGGCGTCGAGATTGCCGGCGATCCGGCGGCCGAAATAGTTGGTGAGGAGGTAGATATTGCCGGAGGCGTGCTCGCTGCGGCTCTTGATGGTGTCGACGAGCTGGCCGACGCCGCCCTGCGTGTACTGCTCGCCAAGCGAGGAGATCTCCGCGCGGATGGTCTCGTCGCTCTGGCGTTCGAGCAGCACCACCGTGTTCCAGTAGACATAGGCGAGGATCAGGCCGACCGAGAGCGCGAAGACGGCCAGGTAGAGGGCTGCCAGCCGGAAGGTCGACGTCTTGATGAGCTTAAGACTTGTCCGCACGGATCATGTACCCCGCGCCCCGGATGGTATGGAGCAGCGCGTTGGAGAACCCCTTGTCGATCTTGGAGCGCAGGCGCGAGATATGCACGTCGATCACGTTGGTCTGCGGATCGAAGTGATAGTCCCAGACATTCTCCAGGAGCATGGTGCGGGTCACCACGCGCCCAGCATTCTTCAGGAGATATTCGAGCAGCTTGAACTCGCGCGGCTGCAACAGAATCTCTTCCCCGCCGCGGCTGACCGTGCGGGCGAGCAGGTCCATCTCCAGATCGCCGACCTTGAGGGTGGTTCGGGCCGCCTCCGGCCGGGCGCGGCGCACCAGCCCCTCGATCCGCGCCAGGAGCTCCGAGAAGGCATAGGGCTTGGCGAGATAGTCGTCGCCGCCGGCGCGCAGCCCCGTCACCCTGTCGTCGACATCGCCGAGCGCGCTCAGGATGAGGACCGGCGTTGCGACGCCCTCGCGCCTCAGCGTCTCGATGACCGTCAGGCCGTCCATGCCGGGCAGCATGCGGTCGACGACAAGCACGTCGTGGACCTTGCCGCGCGCGGCCTCCAGGCCCTCCTCGCCATCGCAGGCATGATCGGCCACATGGCCGCTCTCCCTGAGACCCTTGAGGAGATAGGCGGCCGCCTGCCCGTCATCTTCGATCACCAGAATGCGCATGTCATGCGCCTTACAAGAAAAAACCGGCGGTGGGAACTCCCCACCGCCGGCGTCCCTGTCCGGGACAGATGGCCACGCGATAACCGGTCTTGCGGGGGAACCGTGTCGCAACGACCGGCATCGCGTGGCTACGGCCCCCAGAGTGCGGGGATGCGGGGCCGCAGTTTCGTCCACAAGGCGCCAAACCCTCTCCTCACCCCTGCTTCAGCGGCAGGGCCACGAAGCGCTGGCCGTCGCTGGTGCGCACCAGGACGAGAACCGACTTGCGGTCGCCCTCGCCGGCCTTCTCGAGCGCGGCGTTCAGCTCCTCCGGCGTCTTCACCGCGGCACCGGCCACCTCGACGATCTGGTCGCCCGGGCGGATGCCCTTGCCGGCGGCCGGACCGTCCGGGTCGAGGCCGACAATGCTCACGCCCTCGCCGTCTTCCGACGGCGCGACGCGCAGGCCGAGATCGGCGAGGCTCGTCTCGTCGGAGCCTTCCATGGCGCGGGCAGCCTGCTGCTTGGCGCCGGGCATCGTGCCGATGGTCACGTCGAGCGTCTGGCGGTCGCCGTCGCGCAGCACCTCCACCTTGGCCGTCTCGCCGGGTTCGATTGCCGCGATCTGGCGGGCAAGGTCGCGCGGATCCTTCACGCCGTTGCCGTTGACCGACAGCACGGTGTCGCCCGTCTTCAGGCCGGCCTTGGCGGCGGGCGAGTCCTCGGTCACCTCCAGGACGATGGCGCCCTCGGGCTTGGCGAGATCGAGGCTTTCGGCAATATCGCCCGTCACCGGCTGGATCTGGACGCCGAGCCAGCCGCGGGTCACGCCGCCATTGGCGATCAGGTCGCCGACCACGTCGTTCGCCATGCTCGCGGGGATGGCGAAGCCGATGCCCACGCTGCCGCCAGACGGCGAGTAGATGGCCGTGTTCACACCGACGACCTCGCCCTTGAGATTGAAGGCCGGACCGCCGGAATTGCCGCGGTTGATCGGCGCGTCGATCTGCAGGAAGTCGTCATAGGGGCCGGCGCCGATCTCGCGGCCGCGCGCCGACACGATGCCGGTCGTGACCGTGCCGCCGAGGCCGAAGGGATTGCCGACGGCGATCACCCAGTCGCCCACGCGGGCCCCGTCCGTCGCGAAGGCGACATGCGGCAGGGCCTTGTCGGCCTCGACCTTCAGGACGGCCAGATCGGTCTTGGGATCGGTGCCCACCACCGTCGCGTCATATTCAGTGCCGTCCGACGTCGCCACCGTGACGGTCTCGGCATCCTGGACCACATGGTTGTTGGTCACGATGTAGCCGTCCTCGGAGATGACGAAGCCGGAACCGAGGCCCGTGCGATGCGGCGCGTGGCGGCCCTGCGGGCCGTCGCCACCCGGCATGCCGGGAAACTGCTTGAAGAACTTCCAGAACGGGCTGTCCTTCGGGAAGGGCAGACCCTGGCCGTTGCCATTGCCGTCGAAGGACGACAACACCTTTGGCTTGCTCTCCACCTTGACGCTCACGACGGCCGGCATAACCGTCTCGACGATGTCGGCGAAGCCCGCCGCCGGCGCGCGGTTGAGCGTGATGGGCGCGCTGGTCTGGGGTTCCTTGGCAAAGGCGTCGTGAAGCGCCGGGCCCGTCAGCGCGCTCGCGCCCATCAGGGCGACGAGGCCGGCCGCCAGAAGGGCCTTGCGGCCGTTGCGCGGCAGTATCGTCTTGTGAGTCCGCATCGGTTGCTCCTGCTCGTGGTGCTCGGTAACTGTTTCGCAGAGCAATGTGCGGGCGGAGCCTTACACCGACCTTTCAGGAGCATTAAACTTTCGTAAGGTTTGGGCGGCCTGCCGCCGGCCCGATGCCCTAGTCGCCATCTCCGCCGGCAAGCGCCGTCACGATGGCGGAGCTCTTCTCCAGCGTCTTGTGCACCGGGCACTTGCCGGCGATCTCCAGGATCTTGTCGGCGTCGAGGCCCTCCGGCAGCGCGCCCTCTATGGAGATCGAGCGCTCGAAACGGTCGATGCGCCCTTCGCGCCCCTCCCCGCAGTCGCGGCAGTCCTCAGCGTGCACCTTAGCATGGCTCACCTCCACCGCGATGCGGCCGAGCGCATAGCCCTTGCGGTCGGCATACATGCGCAGCGTCATGGACGTGCAGGCGCCGAGCGCGATGGAGAGGAAATCGTAGGGCGAAGGCCCGCTGTCGAGCCCGCCATGGTCCTGCGGCTCGTCGGCGAGCAGGCTGTGGCGCCCGGATGTCACCTTCTGCTGGTAGGTGCCCTCGCCCGTCTCCGACACCCGAACCGCATCGGGCGGCCCGTCGGGCTCGGCGGCCTGGCCGTCGAGCGAGACATAGCGCTCCGCCCAGGCGCTCAGCACGTCGGCGACATAGACCGCATCCGTCCTGCGGGTCAGAAGGTGGTCGGCATCGTCGAGCGAGACGAAGCTCTTGGGGTGCTTGGCGGCCTCGAAGATCTCCGCGGCGTTCTCGATGCCCACGACCTCGTCGCGCGGGGCATGGAACACGATGAGCGGCCGCTTGAGCGCCGAGATGCGCTGGCGCACATCCTGGGCGCGGACATTGTCGAGGAAGGATTTGCGGATCGTGAAGGACCGTCCTGCGAGCTCGACCTGCGCCTCGCCGGTCCGCTCGATCTCCTCCACCGACACGCCGAAATTCCGGATCACATGGTCGGCATGGGCCGGGGCGGCGATGGTGGCCACCGCGCGGGCCTCCGGGATGTCGCCGGCCGCCGCCAGCACCGCAGCGCCGCCAAGGCTGTGCCCGATCAGGAGGCGCGGCGCCTCGTAGTCCCGGCGCAGGAAGTCCGCCGCCTCGAGGAGATCCTGGACATTGGACGAGAAATCCGTGCTGGCGAAGTCGCCGTCGCTGCTGCCGAGCCCCGTGAAGTCGAACCTGAGCACGGCGACGCCGCGCTCGGCGAGCATGCGCGACACACGCGAGGCCGCCGGCGTGTCCTTGGAGCAGGAGAAGCAGTGTGCGAACAGGGCGTAGGCACGGATCTCGCCTGCCGGCAGCTCGAGCCGCGCGGCGAGCCTGGCGCCCTGGCTCCCCTCGAATTCCACCTTTTCCGATAAGCGCGTCACGTCTGTCCATCCCCCTTGTCCGGGTCGCCGATCAGGTCCTTCAGCCGGGCCTCCTCCGCGGGCGCGAGTGGCGCGTCGGGCCTGTTAGCCCCGTTACGCGCGCCGCGCCGGCGAAGGATCACGATACCGCCGATCGCGAGCACGGCGAAGGGGGTCAGCCACAGGAGCCATGTATGCGGCGCGAAGCGGGGCCTGAGCAGGACGAACTCGCCGTAGCGCGCGACCACGAAGTCGATGACCTCGCCATCCGTGTCGCCCTCCTGAAGGCGCTCGCGGATCAGGACGCGCAGGTCCCTCGCAAGGGGGGCGTCGGAATCGTCGATGGACTGGTTCTGGCAGACCAGGCAGCGCAGCTCCGTCGACAGCTCGCGGGCCCGCGCCTCCAGCGCGGGATCGTCCAGCACCTCGTCGGGCTGATAGGCCGTTGCGGGGCCGGAAAGGCCCGCAAGAAGGGCGAGAACGACGAGAAGACGAGCCACCATGCCGCGTCAGGCCCCCGCGCCCTCGGCCTCGGCCGCCGCCGCGCGCGCCCGGCGCGGCGCGCCGACGCGGTAGCGCCGGTCGGTCAGCGAAATCGCCCCGCCGGCGAACATGATCGCCGCGCCGATCCAGATGAACGGCACGAGCGGGTGGAAATAGATCCGCACCACACGGCCTGCGTCGCCCTCACGGTCGCCCATGGCGAGATAGAGGTCGCCCGACCAGAACGGATAGATGCCGACCTCCGAGGTCGGCTGGCGGCTCGGCAGATAGACCCGCTTGGACGGTGTCAGGACGGTCACCTCCCGATTGTCGGCGACCACACGGAAACGACCCACATCGTCGCGGTAATTGGCGCCTGTCATCGGCGTTTCCGACACGAAGGTGATGGTCGTCCCGGCGAAGTCGACGCTCCCGCCGGGTGTCATGACCGTGACGAGTTCCTCGCGCCAGGCGGTGGTCGCCACGATTCCCAGCACCGCGAAGCCCATACCCATATGGGCGAGCGTCATGCCGATGGCCGCGCGCGGCAGGCCGAAGAGACGGCGCAGCGCGGTTCGCACGCCTTTCCCGAACAGCCCGGTCCGCAGGGCGAGTTCGTCGAGCGCGCCCGCGATCAGCCACAGGCCGAGCGCCATGCCAAAGGGTGCGAGGACCGGGCCGTCCCGCACGATGGCGAAGGCGACCACGCCGGCCGCCAGCGCGACCAGCCCCGCGCCCCAGAGCCGCTGCACCGCCGGCCAGGCGCGCGCGCGCTTCCACGACAGCATGGGCCCGATGGGCACGAGCAGGAGCAGCGGCAGGATGAGCGGCCCGAAGGTGAGATTGAAATAGGGCGCGCCGACAGAGATCTTGTCGCCGGTGACGACCTCCAGCGCCAGTGGATAGAGCGTGCCCACGAACACGGTCGCCGCGCAGGCGGCAAGCAGGAGGTTGTTCACCACCAGCGCCCCCTCCCGGCTCACCGGCTGGAAGAGCCCGCCGCCCTTCAGCATGGGCGCACGCCAGGCGAACAGCGTCAGCGCGCCGCCGATGAACACGCACAATATGGCGAGGATGAAGACACCGCGCTCGGGATCGACGGCGAAGGCGTGGACCGAGGTCAGGACGCCGGAGCGCACGAGGAACGTGCCGAGCAGGCTGAGCGAGAAGGCGAGGATGGCGAGCAGCACCGTCCATACCTTCAGCGCATTGCGCTTCTCCACCACGATGGCGGAATGCAGGAGGGCGGTGGCGACGAGCCACGGCATGAAGGAGGCGTTCTCCACCGGGTCCCAGAACCAGAACCCGCCCCAGCCGAGCTCGTAATAGGCCCACCAGGAGCCCATGGCGATGCCGAGTGTCAGGCACATCCAGGCGGCGACCGTCCACGGCCTCACCCAGCGCGCCCAGGCGGCATCCACCCGGCCCTCGATGAGCGCGGCGACCGCGAAGGAGAAGGCGACCGACAGGCCGACATAGCCGGCATAGAGGAAGGGCGGATGGAAGGCGAGCGCGGGGTCCTGGAGGATCGGGTTGAGGCCCTGCCCGTCCACCGGCACCGGATCGAGCCGGACGAAGGGATTGCTGGTCAGCAGGATGAACAGCAGGAAGGCCGAGCCGATCATCGCCTGCACGCTCAGGGTCCGCGCCTTGAGGCCCGGCGGCAGGTTGCCCCCGAAGACCGCCACGCAGGCCCCGAACAGCGCCAGGATGAACACCCACAGGAGCATGGAGCCCTCGTGATTGCCCCAGACGCCGGTCACCTTGTAGAGGAGCGGCTTGGCGGAGTGGGAGTTCGCCCAGACATTCTCCACCGAGAAATCGGAGGTTACGTAGGCATAGGTCAGCGCGGCAAAGGCCAGCGCGATCAGGCCGAGCTGCGTGAGGGCGGCCGGCACCGCGACCGCGGTGAGGCGCTCGTCGCCCCGCTGCGCGCCCACCAGCGGCACAATCGCCTGGTAGAGCGCGACGGCGAAGGCCAGAAGCAGGGCGAAATGGCCGGTCTCGACAATCATTGCGCCCCCTCGCCCGCATGCTGCCACACGCCCTTCTCCTTCAGGGCGTCGGCCACCTCGCGGGGCATGTAGTTCTCGTCGTGCTTGGCGAGCACCGTGTCGGCGGTGAACACGCCGCCGTCGAGCGCGCCCTCGGCCACCACGCCCTGGCCCTCGCGGAACAGGTCGGGAAGGATGCCGCTATAGACGACCGTCAGGGTCTTGTCGGTATCGGTGACGGCGAAGCGCACCCTCTCGCCGCCAAGCCGTTCCAGGCTGCCGGCCTCCACCAGCCCGCCGAGGCGGAAGCGCTGGCCCGGCGCGATCTCCTTCTCGGCGACCTCGCTCGGCGTGTAGAAGAACACGATGGTATCGCTGAGCGCATAGAGCACGAGCCCCACGGCAACACCGAGCAGGGCGACGCCCGCCCCGATGACCGTTCCACGTTTCTGCTTGCGCGACAATGCCATGCGCCCAGTCTCCGACTCTATTTCTCAGGATCCGCCGCACGCACGGGCGGTTCCGCCCGTGCGGCCATCCCGGCGACACGGCCATCCCGCCACATATGTGCCATGTCCTCGGTCATGACGGAACAAGCCTAGCTCCCAAGGCCCAGCTCGGCACGCATGGACTCGATGCGCGCGCTGGCCGTTTCGTCGCCGGCGAAACGCTCCGCGGCCCGGTCGAGCGCGTCTGCCGCCGCCTCCCGGTCGCCGAGCACCGAACGGGCCCGCGCAAGGCGCAGCCAGCCCTCCAGATCGTCGCCGTTCTCCTCAAGCCGCCGGGCCAGCCGGTCGACCATGCCCTCGATCATCGCCTGGCGCGCCTCCGGGTCGGCCTCCATGATGGCCTTCGCCGCCTCGCCATCCGGCTGCGGCATGCGGGCCCCCCGGTCTGAAGCGACGCGATGCGCTGCTCGACGACGCCGCGCCACGGCGCCTCGGCCGGCGCGTCCGCCAGGAGCGCCCGCCACAGGGTCAGGGCCTCGTCCTCGCGGCCGTCCTGCATGGCCGCAAGCCCCATGTAATATCGCGCGCGTGCCTGTCCGGGCTCGATCGCGAGTGCGCCGGAGAACGCCTGGCGCGCCTCCGCCGTGACGAGCCCGTCATTGGCCTCCACCAACGCTGTCCCGTAGTCGCTCAGCGCGCCCGCATCCGGCGGCGAGAGCGCAACGATCCGGCCATAGGCGTTCGCCGCGTCGTCGAGTCGGCCGAGCCGCCTGTAGGCCGGCGCGAGCACCCGCCAGCCGCGCACATCCTCCGGGTTGGAGGCGAGATGCCGTTCCACCTTGTAGACCAGCGCGCCGAAATCCTGCCGCTCGAGCGCCGTCGCCATGCGCGCGGCATGGGGCACGTCGGGCATGCCCGGCCGGCCGAGCCACAGATAGCCGCCGAGCGCCACGGCGGGAACGGCGACCATCGCGGCGGCGACGGCGGCCTTGTAGGCGACGGCTGCACCGCCGGAGCGTGGCTTGCCGCCGCGCGCGGCGGCGTCGGCGGCCAGCATGCGCCGGGCGATCTCGTTGCGCGCGGCCTCCGCCTCGCTGTCGCCGATGGTGCCCTCCTCGCGCTCGCGCGCGATCTCGGCGAGCTGGTCGCGATAGACGGCCATGTCGTAGTCGGGCCGTGCCGCGGCGTCCCGCGCGCTGCCGGCACGGCCGAGCGGACGCAGGAGCGCGATAAGGGCGATGCCCGTCAGGAGGGCGAAGGTGATCCAGAGCAACATGGCGCCATCATTTTCGCGGGCGAGAATAAAATCAATTCAAGAGAGCGTGCGGGCAAGCGGCCCGGTGTCGCACTTCGTCGGCCAGACGTCGCAAAACCGCACGCCACGCAAAAGCCGAATGATAAGGTCGAGCCGTCGTCAACGGTCGCCCGGCGGTCATGCGCCTGGAGCTTGGATACGGTGCCATGAAGCGCTACTCGATTTTCTCGCTGGCGCGCAACGCCTTCAACTATCACAAGGACTGGCAGCGCGCCTGGCGCAGCCCGGAGCCGAAGTCGGAATACGACGTCGTGATCATCGGCGCCGGCGGCCACGGGCTCGCCACCGCCTATTACCTGGCCAAGGAACACGGCGTCACCAATGTCGCGGTGCTCGAGAAGGGCTGGCTCGGCGGCGGCAATACCGGCCGCAACACCACGATCATCCGCTCCAACTACCTCCAGGACGAGTCCATGGCGATCTACGAGCTCGCCCGCTCGCTCTACGAGGATTTGGCGCAGGACGTCAACTTCAACGTGATGTTCTCGCCGCGCGGCCTCTTGATGCTGTGCCAGACCGAGCACGAGCTTCGCGCCATGAAGCGCACCGACCATGCCAACCGGCTGGCCGGCATCGAGGCGCGCATGATCTCCCCGGCGGAGGTGAAGACGCTCGTCCCCATCGTCAATGACGCGCCCGACTGCCGCTATCCGATCCTCGGCGCCTATTACCAGCCGCGCGGCGGCACCGGCCGCCACGACGCGGTCGCCTGGGGCTATGCCCGCGCGGCGGATGCGCGCGGCGTCGACATCGTCCAGAACTGCGAGGTCTTCAAGATCCTGCGCGAGGGCGACCGCGTCCAGGGCGTGGAGACGAGCCGCGGCACGATCAGGGCGAAGAAGGTCGCCGTCGTCACCTCCGGCAACACCTCCGTCATCATGGAGACGGCGGGCCTGCGCATGCCGATGGAGAGCGTGTGCCTGCAGGCGATGGTTTCCGAGCCGATCAAGCCATGCATGGACGTGGTCGTCATGGCCAACACGGTCCACGGCTATATGAGCCAGTCCGACAAGGGCGAGCTGGTGATCGGCGGCGGCGCGGACCCCTACAACAACTATTCCCAGCGCGGCAGCTTCCCGGCGCTCGAGCACACGGTGACGGCGCTGGTGGAGACCTTCCCGATCATCTCCAGGCTGCGCATGCTGCGCATGTGGGGCGGGGTCGTGGACATGACGGGCGACCGCTCGCCGATCATCTCCAAGACGGATGTGGGCGGGCTCTACGTCAATGCCGGCTGGGGCACGGGCGGCTTCAAGTCGATCCCGGGTTCGGGCTTCGTCTTCGCCGACACGGTGGCCAATGACCGCCCGCACCCGATCGCGGAGCCCTTCGGGCTCAACCGGTTCATGGAGGGCCGGCTGATCGACGAGAGCGTCGCCGCGGCGGTGGCGCACTAGAGCAACCCTGCGCCGACCGGGCGCGGATGTGTTGCTCAGACACTTGGAACAACCGACATTTCTGCGATCAGGCGTGTCCCCCTGATCGCAGGTCGATCCAGAACTGGACTTTGCGGAACAGGTACGAGCGATGCTGCTGATCAGGTGTCCGGTCTGCGGGGCCGAGGGCGACGAGACCGATTTCCACTATGGCGGCGAGGGCCATCTCAGGCGCCCGGCGACGCACGATCCCGAGGCCGTCACGGACGAGGCGCAGCGGGACTATCTCTATGCCCGCCGCAATCCGAAGGGGCTTCATTTCGAGCGCTGGCGCTGCGACCGCGGCTGCGGCAAGTGGTTCCACGCCGCGCGCGATACCGTCACGCTGCAGTTCAGGGCCTGTTACGGCATCACCGAACTGCCGCCGGCCGAGCTGATCGAGGAGGCCCGGACCGGCCCGTGGGCCGGCGCCTTCCCCGATCCCGCGCCCAGGAAGACCGGGACCGCCAAGACAAGGAAGGCCGGATCCTCCGGGAAGTCGAGCAAATCGGGCAAGTCGAACAGCTCGGCCAAGTCGGATGGCGCGAAGACCGCCGCCAGGACACCGCGCCGGAGGGCAACGTCATGACAGCCAAGCCTTACAGGGTTCCCGCCAATGCCGGCGACGGCACGACCGGGCGACTGCTCGACCGCACGAACCGGCTGAGCTTCACCTTCGACGGCCGCCGCCATACGGGCTTTGCCGGCGACACGCTCGCCTCCGCCCTGATGGCCAATGGCGTCCGCCTCATGGGGCGCAGCTTCAAGTATCATCGCCCCCGCGGCCTCGTCGGCGCGGGCTCGGAAGAGCCGAATGCACTGGTCGGCGTCGGCGAGGGCGCGCGCCACGAACCCAATCTGCGCGCGACCCAGGTGGAGCTCTATGACGGCCTCGCCGCCGTCTCGCAGAACCGCTGGCCGAGCCTCGACCTCGATGTCGGCCAGATGAACGGGCTGGCCTCGCGGCTGTTCCCGGCCGGGTTTTATTACAAGACCTTCATGTGGCCGAAGGCCTTCTGGGAGAAGGTCTACGAGCCCGTCATCCGCAATGCCGCCGGCCTCGGCAAGGCGCCGGAGGGCCGCGACCCCCATCTCTACGAGCAGCTCCACGTCTCCTGCGACGTGCTCGTGATCGGCGCGGGCGTTGCGGGGCTTGCCGCCGCGGAGGCCGCCGCCGCGCGCGGCGCCCGCGTCATCCTGGCCGACGAGAACGCCCGCTTCGGCGGTTCCGCCGACATTGCCGGCGGCACCATAGCCGGCGCAAGCCAGCTCGACTGGGTGCGCGAGCGCACGGCGGCACTCGCCGCGGCGGACAATGTGCACCTCCTGCCACGCACCACCGTCGCCGGTCACTATCACCACAATCACGTCATGATGCTGGAGCGCGTGGCCGATCACGACCCGTCCCTGCTCGCGGACGGCACGCCGCGCCACCGTCTCTGGAAGGTCAGGGCGCGCCAGATCGTGCTCGCCGCCGGTGCCATAGAGAGGCCGATCCCGTTCGCCAACAACGACCGGCCCGGCGTGCTGCTCGCCTCCGCGGCCCGCGCCATGCTCGCCCGCTACGGCGTGGCCCCCGGCCAGCGCGGCGTGATCTTCGCCAACAATGACGACGCCTACCGCACCGCGCTGGCGCTCACCCGGGCCGGCGTGACGGTCGCCCGCATCGTCGATGCGCGCGAGGTCGTGGACGGCCCGCTCGCCGACGAGGCCCGCACCATGGGCCTTGCGGTCATGCCGGCATCCGCCGTGTCCAATGTGGAAACGGGGCTCGGCGGCCGGTCGATCACAGGCGCCAGGATCGCGCCCTATCACGCCGGCGCCGGCCACACCCTCAAGGAGGAGACCGTCGCCTGCGACTTCGTCTGCGTGTCGGGCGGCTACAATCCGGCGGTCCATGTCTGGTGCCACAATGGCGGAAAACTGCGCTTCGACGAGGCGATCCACAGCTTCCGCCCCGACCGGACGCAGGATGCCCTGCGCGCCGTCGGCGCCTGTAACGGCACCTTCGCGCTGGCGGACATTCTGGAGGACGGTTATGGCGCCGGCGACATGGCCGCGCGCGACGCGCTGGGGGCGACCGCTCCCGCGGCCCGCGCGGTCAGGGCGCCCGATGCCGAGCAGGAGCCACAGGGATCGCTCGAGCCCGTCTGGTTCGTGCCGGCCACCGGCAAATACAATGAGGGCAACAAGCACTTCATCGACTACCAGAACGACGTGACCGCGGCGGATCTGGAGCTCGCGCTTCGCGAAGGCTACGAGTCGGTGGAGCATGTGAAGCGCTACACGACCCTCGGCATGGCGACCGACCAGGGCAAGACCTCGAACATCACGGGTCTCGGCGTCATGTCGGGCGCGACGCGGCGCGCCATTCCCGATATCGGCACGACGACCTTCCGCCCGCCCTACACGCCGATCTCCTTCGGCTCCATCGCGGGCAGCCATGCCGGCAGCCTCTTCCTGCCCGTCAGGCGCACCGCCGCCTATGACTGGCATGTCGGGCACGGGGCCGATTTCGAGCCGGTCGGCCAGTGGCGCCGCCCCTATTGCTATCCGCAGGACGGCGAGAGCCGGCACGACGCCGTCAATCGCGAGATCCTCGCGGTGCGCAACCGGGTCGGCCTGCTCGACGCCTCGACGCTCGGCAAGATCGAGGTGAAGGGTCCGGACGCGGCGGCGTTCCTCGACCGCCTCTACACCAACACCTATTCGACGCTGAAGGTCGGCCGCTGCCGCTACGGCCTAATGATGAACGAGAAGGGCTTCCTGTTCGACGACGGGGTGACGGCACGGCTCGCCGACGACCACTATCTCGTCCACACAACCTCCGGCAATGCCGAGCACATCGCGGCCTGGATGGAGGAATGGCTGCAGACGGAGTGGACGGACTACAAGGTGTTCGTGACGCCGGTCACCGAGCAGTGGGCGCAGTTCGCCATCGCCGGGCCGAAGGCGCGCGAGGTTCTGGAGGCGCTCGGCACCGATATCGACGTCTCCCGGGACGCCCTGCCCTTCATGGGCTTCGCCACGGGCCATGTCGCGGGCTATCCGGTGCGGCTCTACCGCATCAGCTTCTCCGGCGAGCTCTCCTTCGAGATCGCGACGCCGGCCCATTTCGGCCGCGGCCTGTGGGACGAGATCCTCGCCGCCGGCAGCCCCCATGGCATGGAGGTCTATGGCACCGAGGCGCTCCACGTGCTACGCGCGGAGAAGGGCTTCATCGCCATCGGCGACGAGACGGACGGCACGGTCACGCCGCTCGATCTGGGCCTGAGCTGGGCCGTCTCCAAGAAGAAGGCGGACTATCTCGGCAAGCGCTCCCTGCAGCTCTCCCACCTCGCCGCGGAGGGGCGCAAGCAGCTTGTGGGCCTTCTCACCGACGATCCGAAGGAGGTGCTGCCCGACGGCGCCTATGCGGTGGAGAAGGTCCTGCCAAAGCCCCCCATGAGCATGATCGGCCAGGTGAGCTCGACCTATTGGAGCCCGACGCTGGAGCGGTCCATCGCGCTGGCGCTCATCCGCGACGGCCGCAATCGCATGGGCGAAACGGTCAGCTTCCCGCTTGAGGACAGGGTCGTGACCGCGCAGATCGTGGAGCCGGTTTTCTTCGACAAGGAAGGAGAGCGCCAGAATGTCTGACATCGTCTTCACAAGCGCGCTCGGCGGGCGCAGCATCCAGGCCGGTCAGGACGGCATCGCCTTGTCCATGAGCGAGATCGCCGGGCGCGGCATGATCGACCTGCGCGGCCTCGCCTCCGACAAGGCTTTTCTCAAGGCCGCGAAATCCGTGCTCGGCACGGATCTGCCGCTCGAGCCGCGCAGCTCCGCCGGCAACGGCGACATCGCGGTGCTGTGGATGTCCGTCGACCAGTGGCTGGTGACCCTGCCGCGCGCGCGCACCGCGGAGCTCCTGTCTGCGCTGGGCGAGGCCGTCTCTGGCCTGTTCGCCGCGGTCACCGACATGAGCGACGCCCGGACGATCATCCGGCTGGAGGGAGACGGCGCACGCCAGACCCTCATGAAGGCGAGTTCGGTCGACCTGACGGTGGCGGGCACCGATGCGGGCTTCGTGCGCCGCATCCTCTTCGCCGAGATCGCCGCGCTCGTCCATATCGTCTCGACCGGACCGGACGTCGTCGACCTCTATGTGTTCCGCTCCTATGGCGATTTCGCCTGGGAATGGCTCACGCGCACGGCGACGCAGGCCAGTGCCGTCCCGCTCTTCGCCCCGCAGGCCGCCCCCGCCGTCTGACGGGTCGGACCGGACCGCAAAAAAAGGCGCGAAGGCCGGATGGTGCCTTCGCGCCAGATGGCTCACTCCAGAGGGGAAAGCGCCGTTTCAGCGCTTCACGGTGTCGAGCCAGGAAAACAGCTTGTCGAACCCGCCGAACGGATAGAAATGCGCCTGCCGGATGTCGAGCTCCGGCTGCTCGCGCGACGCCCGGGCGAGCGCACTCACCAGATCGTCCGGCGTGGACACGGTCAGAAGCTTCGTCACGTTCATCGCCTGCTTGCGGATGACCCGGGCCGACGCCCCCACCCCGCACATGGCGGCGAACTTGACCAGCGTCTTGACCGTGGCCGGCCCCGGAATGCCCACATGGACAGGCAGCGTGATGCCCTGCGAGCGCAGGGTGCGCGCCCAGTTCACCACCGGGCCCGGCTCGAACAGGAACTGGGTTGCCAGATAGGCCTCCAGCCCCGCCTCGCGGGCATAGGCCTGCTTCTCGCGGAGCGCGGCCATGAGCGCACCCTCGCCATGGACCTTCGTGATGTCGGGGTTGCCTTCGGGGTGGCCGGCAAATCCGATCCGCGTGATGCCGTATTCCTCGAACAGGCCGGTGCGCAGGAGCTCGATCGCGCTCGAAAACTCGCCGAACGGCTCGGGCAGCCCGCCGCCGAGCGTAAGGGCCTGGGTCACGCCCGCCTCGCCCGTCAGCCTCGCGAGCCGTTCGCCGAGGTCGGCCGCATTCCTGATCTGGCGCGCCGGCATATGCGGCACGGGCGCCAGCCCATGGGCGGCGAGCGCCTTGGCGGCGACGACCTGCTGGGGCGCTTCCGCGGGATCGATGAGGGCGACATAGACCTTCGTTCCCGGCGCGAGACGGGCCGCGATCTCGGCCACGCGATCGCTCTGCCGGGGCGTGATCTCGAGCGAATACTCCGCCAGGAACGCCTGGACGGGCTCGCCGCCGCGATCGTGCGCAACCTGCTGGACATCCACAGAAGCTAGTGCGTTGACCGTCATCGACTGCCGCTCCATGACACGGGGCTCGGGGTCCGATCTCTGACGGTCACACTGCGCGCCATGAGCCGGCCTGACTCGCCCGGAAACGACTTTCATGACGCAAATTGCGACGGCGCGAATAATCTTCCGGGATACACACGCTCTGGCCATCCGCCCCGGCCGAAGACCGTCGACGGCAAGGTTCGCTCGAGACGGCCGGCAGGAAATATGCCGGCCATACTTTGACCATGGTTGCGCAATTGAAAGGTGCCCGGCATTCTATCAGTTAAACTTTAGAGTCGCTGCGGACAGCGTGCTTGTTACAGGCGGAAATGCCCATGTTCGGTGATCGGCCTCGCGAATTACCGCAAAGATTTGCATTCGTTCTTGTCCCCGACTTCTCAATGATGCCGGTGACCGCAGCGATCGAACCCTTGCGTATCGCCAATAGAACTGCAGAACAGGACCTGTATTCCTGGAAGGTGTATTCGGTCGACGGCACGGCCGTGACCGCATCGAACGGAATCGTGATGGGTGTCGACGGCGATATCGGCGATATCGGCGAGCACGATACGATCATCGTCTGTGGCGGTCTGAATATTCACAAGCACGCCGACAAGAAGCTGGTCGGCTGGCTGCGCAAGGAAGCCCGCCGCGGCATGGATATCGGGTCGGTCTGCACGGCAAGCCACATCCTGGCGGAGGCCGGCATTCTCGACGGCTATCGCTGCACGATCCACTGGGAGAACCTGCCGGGCTTCTCCGAGGCCTTCCCCGACCTCAACGTCACGGGCAGCCTGTTCGAGATCGACCGCGACCGGTTCACGAGCGCGGGCGGCACCTCCTCGGTCGACATGATGCTGGCGCTCATCGGCGCCCAGCACGGCCAGCAGCTCGCCTCCGAGGTCGCCGAAGGCATATTGCACGCGCCCATACGCCATCAAAGCGAGTATCAGCGCATGTCCCTGCCCGCGCGGATCGGCGCGCGGCATCCCAAGCTCATCAGCATCATCGAGCAGATGGAGAAGAACCTCGAGGAACCGCTGAGCCCCAGCCTGCTCGCCCGTCAGGCCGGCTTGTCCACGCGCCAGCTCGAGCGCCTGTTCCGGCGCTATCTCGACCGCTCGCCCAAGCGCTACTATCTGGAGCTGCGCCTGCGCAAGGCCCGCTCGCTGCTGCTCCAGACGGACATGACCGTCATCAATGTGGCGCTGGCCTGCGGCTTCTCCTCGCCCTCGCACTTCTCGAAATGCTACCGCGCCTTCTTCGGCCGCACGCCCTATCGCGAGCGCGGCACGCCGCGCCTGGAATCGCACGATCACGACATCGCCGCACACTGATTGTGGTGAAGCCCCCTCCCCTGAATCGAAGAGCGGGCCCCGAAGGACCCGCTCCCGATAAAGTGCACGCCCGCGACCGGGGGCAATAAGGCAGACGGCACCTTATCGATTCTTGTTCTTGCTCTCCCAACCGTCCGGTTGCGCCCCTCTTCGTTGGATGGAGGCTTGCAACCTTACTCGCCTTATCGGCGCGTCAAGCTGGAAACTACTCTTTTGAATATGATGAATTGAAACGCAAATCAACGTCTTTTTTTCTTCATTCCGCCACAATCCGCGCCCCGCCGTCGGGCCCGAACAAGATGATGACTCCGAGTTCATGCGCATTTTCGGTATATGGCTGTCTAGCCAAGAAAGCTTTCGACCATTGCAAAGCATTCATCCCACAGCAGGAAGTCGTAAGGTTACCTGAAGACCGCCCAACGGCGACCTGTCCAAGACGATACCACCTTCATACATGCCAGCCGTTTCGGACACGATGGACAGGCCGAGCCCGGACCCGGGCTTGGTCTCGTCGAGGCGGTGTCCGCGCTTGAGCGCCTCGTGGCGGCGCCCGGAGGGAAGCCCCGGCCCGTCATCGCCCACGACCAGCGTCAGCCATGCCCGCCGGCCGGCCTTGTCGCCACTCTCGCTTACGCGCACCTCGACCCGGCGCTCGGCCCATTTGAAGGCGTTGTCGAGCAGGTTGCCGACCATCTCCTCCAGATCCTGCTGCTCGCCACGGAACCTCGTCCCGTCGGCACAGTCGATCTCCACCGCGATGTCGCGCTCGGCATTGATCCGCTGCAGGGTCCGCGCTATCGCCTCCACGACGGGCTTCACATCGGTCGCCGCGCCGAGCGTCTGGGCGCGCGCGGCGCGCCTCGCCCGATCGAGATAGAGATTGACCTGATCGCGCATGACCTGCATCTGCGCCAGCACCGTCCCGGCCAGGGGGCCGGGCGTTGCGGCGGCCTCGTTGGCGAGCACGCTAAGCGGGGTCTTGAGCGCATGTGCCAGATTGCCGACCTGCGTGCGCGCGCGCTCCACCACCTCCGTGTTCGACTGGATGAGCGCGTCGATCTCGCGGGCGACCGTGTCGATCTCCACGGGATAATGGCCGTCGATGCGGTCCGCGCGCCCGTCCCTGATGGCGCTGATCCGTCGCTGGAGATGGCGGATCGGCCACAGACCGAACTGGACCTGCACGAAGATGGCCGCCACGAGGCCGAGGCCGAGAACGACAAGCACCGTGACCAGCGTCTGGGTGAAGGCATGAACCTCCGCCTTCAGCTCGTCGTAGTTGCCGGCCACGGTGAAGCTGAAAACCTTCCGGGACCCGAACAGCTCGTATTTCTGCTCGAGGGCGCGCAGCCGGTGGCCGTCCTCGTCGCGCAGGAAGAAGTGCGACACGCCGTGCACATCGGGTCCCGACAGCACGTCGTCAGGAAGCGTCAGCCGCTGTTCCAGAAGGGAGTCGGAAGTCAAAAGCTGGCGCTCGCCCTCGCCGGTGGAGGAGACCTGCCAGTACCAGCCGGACAGCGGCAGGCTGAAGCGGCTGTCCGCAAGCGTCTCGGTGAGTTTCAGCCGACCATCCCGGTCGAGCTCCACCGTGGCGAGCAGCCCGTCGAGAACGGCCCTGAGCCGGGCGTCGAAATTGCGCTCCAGCGCCGTCTGGAACAGGGTGGACAGCAGGATGCCCGCAGCGACCAGTATGACGATGCTGACGACGGCCGCCGAGGCGATCAGGCGAAAGGCAAGGGAGTTAAGACGCATCGTCCGGTTCAGCCAGGCAATAGCCCAGGCCGCGTATCGTCCGGATCATGTCGGATCCGATCTTCTTGCGCAGACGGCCGACAAAGACCTCTATCGTATTGGAGTCGCGGTCAAAATCCTGATCGTAAAGATGCTCGACGAGCTCCGTGCGCGACACGACCCGCCCCTGATGGTGCATCAGATAGGCGAGCAGGCGATATTCGAGCGAGGTCAGCTTGACGGCACTGCCGTCCACCGTCACCCGGGCGCTCCGCGTATCGAGCGCGACCTCGCCGCATTGCAGCTCGCTGGAGGCATGCCCCGCGCTGCGCCTCAGCAGGGCACGAACGCGCGCGAGCACCTCTTCCATGTGAAAGGGCTTGGCGACATAGTCGTCGGCGCCGGCATCGAAGCCTGCCACCTTGTCGCTCCAGCGGTCGCGGGCGGTCAGGATGAGCACCGGCATCTTGCGCCCGTTGCGGCGCCAGCTCTCCAGCACGCTCACCCCGTCCATCACCGGCAGGCCGAGATCGAGGATCACCACGTCATAGGGCTCGGTATCGCCGAGGAAGTGTCCCTCCTCGCCGTCCCCGGCCGTGTCGACCGCATATCCCGCATCCGTCAGGGCCGTCGCGAGCTGCCTGTTCAGATCCGGATCGTCCTCGACAACGAGCAAACGCACGCCACACCCTCTCTCAAGACCGGAGCCTTCACTGGCCGATCACACGCCCCGTCCGGGCATCGACGACCACGAGCCTAACCTGCCCCCCGCTTCTGATCTTGACAAGATATACGGGGCCGCCGCGATCCGAAACGGCTATGTCGAGCACCGTGCCGTTCACGACCTTGCGGGCGGCACGCGCCGCGACCGAGGGTTTGACCAGACCGCCCTGTTCCTGACTGCCGCCATACTGGACGCGCAGCAAGGGCAACACGCCGCCATCGCCACGCACGCCAAAGGCTGCGGCCGGGCCAAGGCAGCCAAGAACCAGGCCCGCCGCGAGCAACACTCTCCCGCACCGTACAGACATCGCGCATTCCTCGTTCGCGGGTCGAGACCCTATCGGCGCGAAGCTGAACGGCCCATGAATATGACGGCCCATGAATACAATCGGGACAGGGGCGAATATGGCTGCCGGCGCGTCACCGGTTGACCCGGACATCGTCCTCATAGACCGATCCCCGCCTGCCGAAGCCGCTTGCCGGCGGCGCCGAGGCGGTTCGCAGCGTGGCGACCTTCTCCAGAGAGCGCCCGCCAATATAGCCGCCAATCCCCCATTTGAGCATCTCCCAGATGCCGTCCGGGATCTCGTCCCACAAGGGCTGGAAGGCGAGCGGTTCCGGCAGCATCAGGTTGACCGCCGGCAGGAGCACGCCGAAGAAGACGAGCAGGAACATGCCGAGGAACATGAGGCAGGGCCGCCAGTTGCGCGTGAGCCAGCTGTCGGCGGAGAGCTCCGCCACGACCACACTGGCCGCGACCCTGGCGATCTGGCCCTCCGCGTCCGCCAGGGCCTTCTCGATCTCCGCGCGCGCCTGGGCCTCGCCGATCCGGCGCTCCTGGACCGCCTTGACGACCGTCACGATACGGTCGAGCAGAGGGCCCGTCAGCAACCCCGCAATGGCCGAGATCATGAGCCCGCCCCTCTCGAGGATCCCCCCTTGCCCCGCCGGCGCCCGAGGAGCCGGAGAAGAGCCGGACAAGCCAGCCCAGAAGGCCGCCCGAACCGCCTCCTTCCCCCGCTCCGTCTGGCGTCATGAACAGCTCGCCCTCGGCCATGCGCCGGCGCACGAGGCCTCTCAGGACGCGCCCGCCCGCCTTGTTCCACAAGGCGAGACGCCCCGGCACATCGTCGAGCCGGCCCTCATTGACCGCCCGCAACACCGACGACCGGGCGAAATTCGCACTGCCCACATTGAAGGCGAAGGAGACCAGGGCGGAGAACTGGTTCGCCGTGAGCCCGGTTTCGATCAGGGGGGATATCTCGGCGATGAACACCTCGAGATCGGCCTTCAGGATCGCCTCGCCCTCCTCCGGCGTGATCGTCATGCCCGGCGTGACCGGCGGCGGTGCGGCCCGGCCCGTATGGCCGTAGCCGATGGTCCACACGCCGGCCGCGTCGCGATAGGCCTCCCGCCGGAAGCCTTCGAAGCGCTTGATGAGCGCAATACCCTCGTCACTCAGCGTCATTCCATCGCTCCTTCAGTGCGGCCATCCGGCGACGGGCAACACCTTGGCGGCAAGCGCGCCCATGGCGCCGGCCGCCGAGACCAGCGCCACGAGAACCTTCCAGCCGCTGCGCGTGGAGACCACCGCGTCGCGAATGGTGCGCAGGTCGTGCTGAATGCCGCCGACCTCCCGTTCCAGCCGTTCCACCTTCGTATTGAGCTCGCCAAGCTCGCGCTCGATCGAGGTTGCCGCCATTGCATATCCTTTCAGATTGGCCGCGCATGGGGACAGATCAGCCGTAAGCCTGCCCCAGCGTGTCGAGAAAGACAGTCGCGCCGTCGAAGCTCACCCGGAACCGGTCCATCGCCCAGGCCGTGGGCGTGACGGCTGGCGCGACACCGCCGGCGACGCGCCAGCCCGCCGGCCAGGCCACGGAGCGCCCGCCCGTGCCGTCCTGCTTGACGAGCAGAACGATGTCGCCGCCATCGGCCGGCCAGTCCGTAACGGAGAGCGCCGTCACGTCCTGGTCGAGCGTCACCTCCACATGCTGGCCGGCCCGGTAGTCGATGGCGAGCGCCCCCGACGAGATGGAGGCCCACTGGCGCGACAGGCTGTGGGCGCCGGAGAATCCGTTGGGCAGATCCACCGCACCCGAATTGCGGTCGATCCGCAGGGCGTCGTGCCAGGCCGCACCGTCGCCGCTAACCTTGAGCGTGACGTCGTCGGAACCCACGAGGCCGAATTCCGCACGCCCGCCCCAGCCGGACTGGAACAGCATGGAGAGGACATTGCCCGCCGCCTCCTTGTTCAGCGTGTAGCGCAGGTCGCCCGTGCCGCCCTCGCCCGACGAAAGCGCCGCGAAGAGCGCCTTGTTGATCTTCGCCGACAGGGGATTGCCGGCGTCCGCGGCGGTGCCCACACCGAGGCGGGCAAGGTTGTTCACCCCCGCAAGCGCCGAGAACAGGTTGGCCCAGGCGCTCCCCGTCCATATCAGCAGGGTCGCCTCGTCCTCGACCCAGGCGAGCCAGCCGCGCCTTGGCGCATGGAACACCCAGGCATCGGCCTGATAGATCGCGACCGCGTCCTCCTGGCCCGCCCAGTCGTCCGTGGCGCCGTCCGCGACGATATAGCGGTCGCCCTCCACCGCCCCCAGAGGCGGGCTTCCAAGGTGGCGGTCGGCCACGGTGAGGTGGATGAGCGCGTCGAGCACGTCGAGCGCCTCGTTGTGGGTCACGTGCTTTTGCGCCTGGGCGGCCTCCAGATAGGGCAGCCGGAGATGTGCGCTGTCAGCCATCGATCGTCGTCCTCCGTCCGGTGCCGCGCCCGTAGGTCGCCGAGATCTGGTAGACCACAACGTCGAACGAGGCGGGTATGGTGGTGAAATCGGCCATCTGGTCGCCGGCCGTATAGACGGCGTCGGGCGTCGCGGTCGCGATGGTCCGCACGACCGCGTCCGCCCCGTCGAGAATGTCGACCTCATAGGCCTCCGCATCCTCGCCGAGCGGCACGTCGAGCTGGTCCCAGGAATCGCCGCCGCGCCGCGTCCGCCTGATCCAGCTCAGGGAGACATGGCCCGCCACGGGATCGCGCATCCAGCGGACATGGACCGGACTCAGGGGCTTCAGTCCTGTTCCCGCGAAGGCATGGACGTCCTGCGCGAAGGCCTCGTCGCCGATATCGCGATTGGCCGGACCGTAGCGATAGGTGAAGGCGAGCCCCACCTCGTCGAGCGCCATGGCGGCCTGCATCACGGCACCGTTGAGGAGAACGAACCGCGTGCCCGCCGGATGCTCCGCAGCCATCGCCGCCTCGCTGCCGGACTGGCCGCGCAGCAGGCCGGAGAGCCGGTAGGTGTTCGGGCCCACGAGCTCCGCGCCGCGGAACTGGAAGACCTCCCAGCCGCCACCAACGCCGCGCAGGGCCGCCACATTCGCCCCGCCGAAGAGCTGGAGCGGGTCGACCGACGACAGCGCACCCGAAAACAGCTTCACGCGGACCGCCCCGCCACGGTGCCACCGCCCGGTCGGCCCTGGGGCGAGCGCGTCGAGCGTCTCGCCCATGGTCGCCGGCGCGTCGAGCGTGCGATTGTGTTCGAACCCGCTGCCGCTCGCCGAGCGCGCGATCGCGAGCCCGCCGGGCCACGGCTTGGCAAACCCCGCGAAGTACCCCGCATGCGGCGTCTCCTCCCCGGTCATCAGAGGCAGGTCGAGGAACTCCAGGACCGGCTTGCCGTAGACCGGCGGCATTTGCGGCCTTGCGGCGCGATGCGGCCCCGCCACGGCCTCGTAGACACCGGGATCGAGGCTCACCGCCTCCACGCGCCTCGCCATCCCGTCGGCGACCGACTCGATGCGTAGCAGACGCTCGCGCCCGCCAAGCCCGAGCGCGACGGTGTCGCCGGGCTCCAGGGCCATGTGACCGCGCGGCAGAGCGAAGCGGGCCCGCTCGCGCCCCGCCCAGACATCCTGGAGCCAGACCTCCGCACGGGCCTGGGCAAGCGACTGGGAGATCACCGCCGGCAGGTCCGCGCTCGACTGCCGGATACTGTGGCCCACAAGGCGGCGCGTCTCCACGGCGGCCTTGCGATAGTCGACGAGGCTGTCGACATAGGACAGCCGCACCGATGCCGGCAGTTCGCTCTCCTGCGCGCGGGTCACCCGGACGAGCGGTTGGTCGGCGGCCTCCTCCACCAGATCGCCCTCGCCAAGCGCGATCACGGGCCCCGCCCCCCTGTGGCGGAAGCGGATCCGCCCGCCGCTTTCGACCGCATCGAAAGAGAAGGCGAGGCTCAGGGGCTCCAGCGCATTGCGGGCCGACATGGGCCGGTCGATCAGATAGCCGTCGATCACGCCCTCCAGCGCGCTCGTATCGTGGGCGACGCCGCCGCCGGAATCGATGATGGCGGAGACCAGCGCGCCGAGCGAGGCTGCCCCCATGCGCCCGTTCAGCCAATGACCCGCCTCGTAATTGGGCCCGTCCGCCCAGACATCCGCGCGGTAGGGAAAGGTCGGAAAGGGCCGCGCGTCCCAGGCCCAGATGAACATGCGCTCCGGCGGGACCATCTCCGCGCCATAGACGGCGGAGACGGGATTGCGCGCCGTCCCGGCCTCCCCGCTCCAGTATTCGTGGAAGGCCTGCAGGTAGCGCCGCTGCATGAAATCGTCGCGCGCGCCGGAGGAAAAATAGGGCAATGCGCTCTCCGACGAGCGCGCATCGTTGAAGCTGTTGGGCTGGTTCGCGCCCTTGTCGACCGCCGGGCAGCCGATCTCGGTGAACCAGATGGGTTTCGCCTCCGGCACCCAGGCGGTGGCCGATGCCGCTTCCACACCGCCGGGACGGTCGTAATGCGGGTTCGACCACCAGCTTACGAGGTCCTTGTTACGGAACACCCACGGCTTGCCATGGGCGCCGTCGGTGATCGGCGTGCGGATCTGGAGCTGCCGGTCGGCCCCGGAGGCGTAGTACCAGTCGAACCCCTCCCCGCCCGCGATATTGGCCTTGAGATAGTCGAGATCGTAGGGCGAGCGCACGCCCGCCTCGCGGTCGAGATGGGCCTGGCCGTCGCGCCAGTCGGCGAGCGGCATGTAATTGTCGATCCCGACGAAATCGACCGCATCGCTCATCCACAGCGGGTCCAGGTGGAAGAACGCGTCGCCCGAGCCGTCCTGCAGGTGATGGCCGAAATATTCCGACCAGTCCGCCGCGTAGGAGATCTTCGCATCGGGCAGAATCTCCGCGACGTCCCCGGCGAGTTCGGCAAGGCGGTCGACGGCGGGGTAATGGTCGGGCCCGTCGCGCAGCGTGGTCAGCCCGACCATCTCGCTGGCGATCAGGAAGGCATCCACCCCGCCCGCCAGCGCGCACAGATGCGCATAGTGCAGGATCATGCGGCGCAGCGACCATTCCGACGGCCCCAGATAGAAGACCCGGTTCGCGAAGCGGAAGAAATCGCCCGGCGCGGCATCGCCGAAAAACGCGTCGACATCCGCCGTCAGCGCCGCCGTCTTGTCCGGCGTGCCCATCTGGTCCGGCGCCGGATCGCAGGTAATGCGCCCGCGCCAGGGATAGGCCGGCTGGCCGGGGGCGCCGCCATGGGGGTCGGGGAGCGCGTTGTCGGGCGGCACATCCATCAGGATGAACGGATAGAAGACGACCTCCAGGCCACGCTCCTTCAGGTCCCGGATCGCGCGGATCACGGAGCGGTCGGACGGGGTGCCGGCAAAGGCCGCCTTGCCCTCCACCCGGCTCACCAGGCGGGCGCTCGACCGCGTGAGGTTGCCGACCCGCCAGCTTTCCGGCTTGGTCTCCTTGCCACGGCTCTCCACGCCCGGCTTGAGAGTGCACGACCCGCAGCGCAGATCGTCGCCGAACCATGCCACGACCAGGGAGGCCGCCCCCACATTGCGGCAGCTCGACTGGAGCTGATCCATGGAGACGGACCAGTCGGTGCGCTCCGCGGCGGTGTGGGTGTTCTCCGCTGCCGTCTCCCCCCAGCCGGCATCGCGGCGGATGGGCTTCGTGTCGTAGCCGAACTCCGTGGCGCCGGGAATGATGTTCACCGCCTTCACGAGGCCCTCCACATCGTCGGGCGCGTTGAACACCTCGAAGGCGAGCTGCGGCAGGCGGTTGCCGAAATTCGTCAGCGGCATGCGCTCGAAGACGATATAGGCGAGGCCGCGATAGGCCGGCGCGTTGCCCGCGCCCTCCTTGGCCTCGATCAGGCTGTCGGGCAGCTGCTCCTCGTCGCCGCGATAGAAGCGCCAGGTGAACTGGCCGATATCGATCTCCTTGCCGTCCGCCCAGACCCGGCCGATGCGGCTGACCGGCCCCTCGCTCAAGGCCACCGCGAAATTGCCGTAATATTTGTACTCCGTCACCCGCACGCCGGAGGTGGAGGTCGCCGTCGACTTGCCGCCGGCGCGCTCGGTGTGGGTGGTGATCTCCTCCTCGAAATTGGTCGCCCAGATCACCTGGCCGGAGACACGCACGCGCCCGAACAGGCGGGGTATGGGCACGCCCTCGCTGGAGGCCTGAACCTGGAGGTCGTCCAGCCTCGGCCCTTCCACGTGCCGCGTACGCCCGCCGAGCAGGGCCTGGTCGACGACGCTGCCGGCAAGACCGCCGACCGCGCGACCGATCATGCCGCCGAGCGGGCCGCCGACCATGGTGCCGAGCGCCTGGCCGGCGAATTGGAAGACCAGAGTGGCCATCAGTCCGTCACTCCCGGAAATTGAAAGGCAAAGGCGATGCGCCGCCGCCACCAGGGCCCGAGCGCCACTTCGCAGACCGCAACGCCGTCCTGGGCGTGGATCATGCGGCCGGGCGCGCTCACAATGGCGGCATGCTTGGCCGGCACATGGGCACGCCAGCGGAACAGCAGCACGTCGCCGGGGCGCATGGCAGAGACCGGCACGGCGAGGAGATGGCGCCCGCCAGCCTCCGCCAGCGCCTCGCGGCCGCCCGTCTCCGCCCAGTCGGGGCTATAGGGCGGCGGCGCCTCCGGCTCCGGCCCGCACAGCGCGCGATAGACCCCGCGCACGAGCCCCAGGCAGTCGCAGCCCACGCCCTTCAGGCTCGCCTGGTGGCGATAGGGCGTGCCGAGCCAGGAGCGCGCTTCCGAAACGATGGCCTCCCGCGTCGTCATCGGCATTACCCGCCCCACCGGCTGTTGCCGTCATTATCCGGATCGTCGCGCCGGGGATAGGAGATCGCGAAATCGTTGCCCGGCATCTGCGGGAAGCCGCGGAAATTGTAGCCATTGGCGAACTTGCCCCGGCAGGTGGAGAACTGCTTGTCGCAGCCCGCCGTGACGGCAAAGCCGTCGCCGGCCTCGACCGGGTCCGCCATCGCCTGCCACAGCCCGATCACCGTGCCGGACGCGGCCACCCGGTGGACCTTCACTTCCATGGCGCGCCCCTCATTGGCGCCGTGCGTCCACACGAGCCGGCCGCGCGCGAACCAACCGTCGGCGAAGGCCTCCAGCCCCGTCACGGCGAAGCGGTGGCTGTCCTCCACCCGGACGACCGTTCCGGTGCCCCTGTAGACCGGGCTTTCCGGATCGATCCCGCAGCGGGCGTCGCCGAGGTCTGCATCGCAGCCATGGCGATAGAGGCGGCCCGTGGTCTGGTCGAGCCTGTGGGCGAGCCCGCGCACCTCCGCGGAGAAGGCATGCGTGCTGCGCGTCACCTCGCCCAGATTGCCCCGGCGCATGAGCGCGCGCTCGGCCGGGGCCTGCCAGTTGACGAGCCACATCTCGATCAGCGCATTGTCGAAGACGCCGGCTGCCAGATCGGCCTCGTTCAGCCGGTCCGAACGCAGCATGGCGGACACGTCGAGATTGTCGACGCCGAGCCCGAGCGAACTCTCGCTCTCGGTGCCGTCGAACCCGGTCGCGGCCTCGAAGGTCACGCCGTCGAAAGCGATGTCCCGGTCATGGTCGGTGAAGCCCATGACGCGCCCGTCATGGGTCGTGAGCGTCCAGCACCAGCACAGCGTGGTTACGCCGCCCGCCAGATGCGCCTCGAGACCGGAAGGCAATGTCCTCACAGCCTGATCTCCACAATGGGAATGTCGGGAATGTCGCCGGCTGAGAACGCGGCGAGATTGATGGCGAGATGGTCGGTGTCGAACCGCACCGGCACGTCGAAGGCGAAGCCCGCCGTGACGACAGCGCCGTTCGCCGGCTCGCGTCCGGGCTGGAAGGTGACGGTGCCCGCCGCGGTGTCGACCGCGACGTCGCTCCCCTCCGCCTGCTCGGCGCCGTCGACGGCGACCCTCACCGACCCCGCCACGGGCTTGGCGATGGCGCGCAGCTCGCTCACCCCGCCCGAGGCGTAGCGCTTGACGAGCGCGAAGGTGGCCGTCGCCCCGTCGCCCACCCCCAGCGCCTGGTCGAGCGGGGCCGGCGTGGCCGAGGGCGGACAGGACTTCCAGTCCGCATGGTCCTTCCAGCGGAAGCCGTGCAGCCTGCCGCGCCGCGCCTCGAAGAAGGCGATCACCTCGTGGATCTCGTCGAGCGTGCGCACGCCGTAGCCGGCATTGTAGCGCCGTCGCGAGGCCGCCCAGCGGGTGTTGCGCTCCTCGTGGCCGGAGCCGAGCGCGACGATCTCGGTGCGCCGTTCCGGCCCGCCCGTCGCCCCGAGCGCGATGTTGACGGGAAACCGAACCTCATGAAATGCCATCGCTGTCTCCGACAGTTTGCACAACGGCCAAACCGGCTGCGGCCGGCTCTGCGGCGACCTGCAGCCCGGCTCACTCGCGGTCTCGCGCGGCCTCTGGGCTCCCCCCTGTGCGGGAGCGAGCGGAGAATGGGCAGGACCGGTTCGTGCACTTGCCGCTCATGCCCGCAACGGCGGGCATCCAGTGGCCGCGGATACAGGTCCTGAAGGATCCGCTCGAGAGCCCCGCCTTCAGAGATTCCGCATGCCGCGATCGACGGCGCGGCTGACGAGCGCTGCGACCTGGGACTGGGAGCGCCGGAAGCTCTCGGCATCCTGCGCCTGGATGTTGAGATTGAGCGTGACGGCCCGGCCGCCGCCCTCGGCACGCACGCCGAGCCGGCCATCGGCGCCTCGCGCGAGCGGCATGATCGCCTCCGCCCCCGCCTCGCCCATGAGCCCCACATTGCCGCCGCGCATGGGAAAGAGGGTCGGCCCGCCCACGACGCCGCCCTGGGCGAAGGGCTTGAGCACGCCGTTCGCCACGACATTGCCCCGCGCGCTCGGCAGGACGGCGCCGAACAGGCTGGAGAACAGCCCGCCCAGCCCGTCGCCGAGCGGCTGCAGCGCCGCCGACAGCGCCTTGCTCGACAGCGACAGCGCGAGCGAGCGCATGACGTCGCTCAGTGCCTTCCCGCCCGTCACCGCACCGGTGAACGCCTTGGTGAGGGACGTGCCGAAGGCGTCGCCGAGCTTGCCGAGCTCGTCGAGCTCCGACTTGAAATGCGAGGCATCGAGGCCGATGGCCACTTCGAGCCCGTCGATCCGTTCCGCCATGAAAACCTCCTCATCGGTCAGGAAAGCGCGACATCAGCGCGTCGAGATCGGCACGCGCCGGGGGCGCGGCGCCGCCATCGGCAAGGCCGGCCCCGTGAAGCGCCACCATCAGCTCGCGCGGTGTCATCGCCCAGAAGACCGGCGGCGCCAGGCGCAGCGCGCCGAGCCCGGCGCCCATGAGCGCACGCCAGGGAAATCGGGCGCCGGCGCTCATTGTGCGCCGTCCGCCCCGTCCTCGTGGGCGAAGGTCGCGCGCAGGAGGTCCGCGACAATCGCCACATAGCCCGCCGCGCCGCCCTCCACGCGGAACGCCCGGACCTCCTCGTCGGTGACCTCGTGGCCGGCGCCGCGCAGGCCCGCTGCGATGACGAGGACGGCGTCGCTCGCCCGGATACGTCCCGTCTCGAAACGGTCCACCAGCGCCATCAGGTCGGCGCCGTCATAGGCGCTTTCGAGCTCGGCCAGCGCCCCGAGCGTCAGGCACAGCGTCCAGCGCCGCCCGTCGAGCTCGGCTTCGATCTCGCCTCGATGTCTGTTCGCCATGACGCCCGCCTCACGCCGCCGCGAACGACAGGAGGCCGGCGGATTCGAGCGCCAGCTCGAAGGTCAGCTCGCCGTCGTGCTGGCCGGAATATTCGAGCGCCGTCACCTGAAACGGGCCGCTCACCGTACCGAAATCGGGGATGATCACCTGCCAGTCGCGGATCGTGCCGTCGAACATGAACTGACGCACGAGGACGTCGGAGGCGTCGTCCTTGAATAGGCCCTGGCCTCTGATGCTCGCGGACTTGATGCCGGCACCCGCCAGGAGCTCGCGCCAGGCGCCGGCCGATTCCGCATGGGTGATGTCCACCGTCTGCGCGTTGAAGGAGAGCGCATGGGTGCGCAATCCCGCAACCGTCGTGAAACTGCCCGTCCCGCTGCTGTCGGTCTTGAGCAGGAGATCGCGTCCCTTCTGGGCTGTCATGGTCTCAACGAACCTCCGAGAATGATGTCGAGGTGATGGGGCTCACGCCGCCGGTTCGGTGACCGCCCTCAGGCGGACAATGCCGTGATAGGTCTCGCCGTCGGTGTCCCGGAGCGCGTGCCAGAACACCGTGCGCAGATTGACGAGCACATGGCCGTCGAGAGACGGCGCGGCCCCGTCGAGCGCGTCGTCGAGCGCGGCGATGATGGCCTGGACCTCCCGCCTGCCCTTGTGGCGCGACCACACATGGAGCGTCACGCGGTGCTCGTGGCCGCGGCGGGTCTGGGTGCTCCAGTCGCGCGTCTCGGTGTCGCCGAGCGTGACGTAGGGGAAGGCGGCCTCCTCGGGCACGTCGTCGTGGAGATGCACGCCGCCGAGCAGCGCCATGAGGTCGGCATGCGCCGCGAGATGCGCGAAGAGCGCCGCCTGCAGCGCCCAGGCCGGACTTGCCGTCATGATCGGGTCTCCTTGATGGGCGGCGCCTGCCGGATGGCCGCCTTCAGCCCCTCCCGCAGGATCGCGCGGACCTCGCCGCGCGCCGCCGACAGGGCCGGCGCGAGCCAGGGATCGGCCGGCATCGCGCTTGAACCGAATTCGCGGGCCGCGGCCTCCGGCACGGTGCTCGCGATGCGCACCTCTCCCGCCGCCGGGTCCACGGTGACGGCGAGCGAGCGCACCAGGCGGCCGCGCGCCGTCCCGCTCGCCGTCGCGAGGTCGAGCATGGCGCCCGCCTCGCGGCGCACCGCGCCGGCGGCCTCGCCGAGCGCCGCGGCGACGGCGGGGGAGCGCAGGAGCGCCTCCAGCCGCCGGCGCGGCAGCAGCGTGCCCGAGCCGGTCATGACCGCCCTCATGGCGTGAGCCGCTCCCGGACGAGGCAGACGAGCCGCCGGCGCCGCTCGTCGGGGTCGTAATGGGCCACGATGTCGAACACCCGGTCGTCGGCCCTGAACCGCATGGCCGCCGTCACGTCGTCGCGATGGCGAAGCGCGATGCGGTGGCTGACCTCGGCGGAGATCTTTTCCGCCCGCACCGTGTCGCGCGGCGAGGCCGGGGCGATCTCCGCCCATAGCTCCGCGACAGGCTGCCAGACGATCTCGGCACCGCCCCCGCCATCGGCCACGCGCTGCGGCGCCTCCAGCCGGAGCCGGTGGCGCATGGCCCCGATACGGCTCACAGCGACACCATGCGGTAGGGCGCGATGAGCGCCTTGACGGTCGCCGGCATCTCGATGGCCGCCCCGTCGAAGGCGAGCGGCTCGCGATGCTCGAACCAGTGCGCCACGAGCTGGAGGATCGCCTGGCGCAACGGTGCCGGCACATCGCCCGGCGCCGCGCCGAACCCCGCCGTGAACATGATCTCGATGCCGTTGAGGGCCCGTGTCGCCCGGCCCGGCCAGCCATCGTGACCGGGCCGGGCGACGCGCGCCGGCAGGCTGGCCGTGTCGACGACATATTCGCTCCCGGCGAGCGTCGTCGCCGTACCGCCCTCGTCATACAGGCGCACGGCATCGACCGACTGGACGGGCCCGAACGGCAGGGAGACGGTGCCGCCCTCCGGCCAGCGATCCAGGAACAGCGACCAGCTCTGCGTCAGGAAGGCCCGCCTGGTGGCGAGCTCCAGATGCGCCCGCGCCGCCGTGACGAGCGCCTGGACGAGCTGGTCCTCGTTGGAATCGTCCACCTTCAGATGCGCCTTCGCATCCGCGAGGCTGACCGGCTCGTCCGCCGGTCCGAGATTGAGCATGGTGGTCATCGCAAACTCCCCTTGTTCGAAGGTCCTCGATGGCGATGCGGGCGCGGGGGTCCGTCGCCGGACCGTCGCGCCCGCATCCCGGTGTGGCTGCCAGGGGGAGAGACCTCAGCTCACACCGAACTTCAGAAGCTTGATCGCCTCGAAGTTCTGCACGCCGCCGCCGACGCGCTTGGTCGTGTAGAACAGCACATAGGGCTTGCTCGAATAGGGATCGCGCAGGATCCTGACGCCCAGCCGGTCGACGATCAGATAGCCGCGGCGGAAGTCGCCGAAGGCCACCGCGAGCGCGTCGGAGCCGATATCGGGCATCTCCTCGGCTTCCGCGATCGGGGCGGTCATCAGCGTCGCCGCCCCGCCCGCCTGGGCCGCCGGCTGCCACAGATAGTTGCCGTCGGCGTCCTTGATCTTGCGGATCTCGGCTTGCGTCTTGCGGTTCATCACCCAGTGCGCGTTCTGGCGGTAGCCGCTCTTCAGCGCATAGACGAGGTCGATGAGCACGTCGCCGGCATCGCTTGCGGGAAGGCCGCCATCGACGCCGGTGGCCACAGTGCCGAGGCTGCCCCAGCTCCAGCTCCCGTCATCGACGACGGGATAGTCGAGGAAGCCGCGCGGCTTGGCCACGCCGTCGCCATTGACGAAGGCTGCGCCTTCCTGCTCGGCGAAGACGGTCTGGACCTCCTCGGCGATCCACTGGTCGATATTGACCGCGGCGTCGTCGAGCAGGCTCTGGGTCGCCGCCGGCATGGCATAGAGCTCCATGGTCGGGAACTGGAGCTCGGCCAGCGTCGGCGCGGCGGTCTCGGGCCGGGCATCGGTCTCGCCCACCCAGCCGGTCGCAGCCCCCGACGTCGCAAAGGGCTTCTTGTAGACGGAGCCGGAGACCTGGCGCACGCCGGCAATGGCGCGGATGGGCGAGGCCGAGGCGAGCATGCGGCCGATCTCCGCCTCCGTCTCCTCCGGCACCAGATAGCCGCCATCGGGGTCAGAGCCGACCGACAGCGCCTTCGCCTCCAGCGCCGTCAGATTGTGCGCCTCGCCCTTGCGGACATAGGCCTGGAAGGCAGCCTTGTGCTCGCCGGCATGGGCGTTGCGGCCGGCATCGCCCCCGCCATGCTCCAGGCCGGGCCGGTGCGCCTTGAGGGCGAGATCGTCGACGACGCGCTTGTACTCGTCGAGCGCGGTGTTGATGCGCTGGACCTTCTCCTCCGTCACCACATCGGCCGCCATGCGGCGCTCGATCTCGGTCAGCCGGTCGTCATTGGCGTCCTTGAAGGCCTCGAAGGCCTGCATGAACTCGTCGAAGGCGCCGGTCAGGTCGCCATTGGCGGGCGCGCCGGCCACCTTGGTCTCGAGCGCCGGGGTGGACTGGGTCTGGGTCATCTTGCTCCTCACTGCAGTTCACGTTGAAGTCGGAAGGCCGTCGCCTGCATGCGCCGGGCGAGGGTGGCGGCGGGTGCCGCCGGACGGGCCGGCGCGATCCGTGCGCCGGGATGGAGGGGAAAGGTCACGATGGAGATCTCCCAGAGATCGAGCGCGGCGAGCTCGCGCAGGGCCTGTCCGGAGCGCCGCCTGGCGGTCACCGTGCGAAAGCCGATGGAGAGCCCGTCGACACCGCCCGCGCGGATCAGGCTCGCAAGCTCGCGCGCCCGGGCCACCCCGTCCGCCAGCCGACCGCGCACATGGAGCCCGTGGCCGTCCTCGCGCATTGCGAGCCACACGCCGACAGGCTCTGCCGGGTCGTGCTGAAACAGCATGCGCACCGCCCCCGGAGGCCTTCGGGCGAGCGAGCGTTGAAAGGCGCCGCGAAGCACCACGTCGCCGCCGAGATCGGGCGTGCCGAACAGGCTGGCATAGCCCTCGAAGACGCCCTCCCCGTCCACCGATGCGCGTCCGACGCGCCCGGTCCGCGCGCGCGACGGCGCGGCCGGCGTGATCACACCGTCCATGAGATCCCTCAATCTTGCGAAAGGTCAGGTCAGCCGGACGACGCCGGCGAAAGGCGGTCGCCGCCCTCGACGGGCTCGTAGCCGACGGCGGCGCGCTTCTCGTTCACCGTCAGGAAGCTCGAGCGCTCCACCCGGTCCCACAGCGCCTCGCGCTCGCCCGACAGCGCGTCCACCCGGTCGGCGTCGTACCACAGCCGCAGATCGCCGCCATAGGCGGGGGCGAGCCAGTTGGTCAGCGCCTGTGCGGTGCGCGCCACGAGCGGCAGGACCGTCTGGCGCCAGAAGGTGCGGTTGGCCTCGGCATAGTTCGCGAAGGTGTTGTCGCCGGGAATGCCGAGCAGCATGGGCGGCACGCCGAAGGCCAGCGCGATCTCGCGGGCGGCCACGTGCTTGGCCTCGATGAAGTCCATGTCCTTCGGGCTGAAGCCCATGGATTTCCAGTCGAGCCCGCCTTCCAGCACCAGCGGCCGCCCGGCATTCGCCGCCCCCTGATAGGCGCTCTCCAGCTCGTGCTTGAGGCGGGAGAACTGCTCCTCGCTGAGGTTGTGGTCGCCGTCGGGGCCGGTATAGACGAGCGCGCCGGAGGGCCTGGCCGCATTGTCGAGCAGCGCCTTGTTCCAGACCCCGGCGGCATTGTGGATATCGGTGCTGCGCGCGGCCGCCTCGAAGGGACTCAGCCCGTAATGGTCGTTGCCCGGATTGAACAGGCGCGCATGGAGGATGGGCGGCACGGGGCCTCCCGCCCCGTCCTGCCGGAACCGGACAGTCTGCCCGTTGGCGCCGTATTCGTACGCCTCCGGCCAGCCATTGCCCCCCGGCACGACCTTCATCCGGTCGGGGCGCAGCACATGGAGCTCGCGCACCGCGCCGCCGATGGCGACGGCCTCCAGATAGGCGTTCCCGGAGACCTGCAGATGGCCGTAGAAGGTCTCCATCAACATCGCGCCGCCCTGGGCCGGGTTCGGCTCGGCGAGCAGCGCCAGGAAGGGATGGCTCGCATGCTCGCGCTCGCCCTCGTAGAGCAGCCAGGAGACGCTGGCGGCCGCCTCCGCGATCATGCGCACGCAGCGATAGCCGACCGCGTTCTGGGAGAAGCCCTCCCGGGTCAGGTCGGCATAGTTGCGCGGCGTCCAGACGGGCCGGCCCTGGCTGTGCAGGGCGATCACGGGCCCCGTCCGGCTCATCTTGCGCTCCGGCGGCGCAGGCGGTCTGTGCGCGCGGCCCATGAGCCGCCGCAGCCCTTGTGAAACTGAGGCCATGACGTCGATCCGTCCTTCGTTGTTCGGTGTGCGAGATACCCGCAAGACGCCCGTCAGAGCGTGCGGACCTTGGGCGCGCCGTGCGTGCGCGACAGCATCAGCTCGGTGAGCGCCCAGACGAGCGCGTCCACCCGGTCGGGGCTGCGGCCGCGCGCGGCGAGGATGGAGTCGAAGGCGCACATCTCGTCCTCGAGCTCCGGAAAGGTGCCCGCATGGCTGACGCGCCCCTGTTCGTAGAGGGCCGCGACCGGTTCCGCGCGCACCCGCTTGCCGCGCGAGGCGCGCACGCACCGGACAGGAATGCCGGGGTCGGCCTCGTGCATCACCGCCGCGACGAGGTCTCCGCCCTGATTGACCTCCGCCACGAGCCGGTCGGCGCAGAAGGCGCGGTAGAGCGCGACCGCGGCCCGCGCCCAGCGCATTGGCGAGGCCCGCTCCACGGTGCCGTCGGCCAGCACATAGGCCCGCCCGTCGAGCCCGCGCCCGGCGCAGACGATGCCGCAGGCATTCGCCCCCTCCCCGCTCGTGACCGGCGGGTCGACGGCGACCACGATGCGGGCAAGCTCCGGCGCCCGCGAGATGCGCGCGCCCTCGATGGCGTCGCGCCGGAACAGGGCATGCGGGTCGTCCTCGATCAGCTCGCCATCGAGCTCCTGCCGGCCGAGCCGCGTGCCCTCGTAGCGCGCGACCACCGCCTCCAGGAAGCCCGGGGCGAGATTGTGCTTATTGTCCCGTGTCGACGCGCGGCTGACCACGGTGCGCTCCTGCGCCATGAGGCGCTTGAGAAGCGGCACCGCCCGCGGCGTCGTCGTGACGACCTGACGCGGGCGGTGGCCGAGGCGCAGGGCGAATTGCAGCATGTCCCAGGCGGCATCCCCGTTGCGCCACTTGGCGAGTTCGTCGCACCAGGCGACATCGAACTGCGGGCCGCGCAGCGCGTCGGGCTCCTCCGCGGAGAAAAGCTGGGCGATACAGCCATTCGGCCAGGTAAGCTGGCGCCGCGACGGCTCGAAGAGCGGCCTCTCGCCATCGCCATGGACCGCGAGAAGGCCGGAGACGCCCTCCACCATGACGCTCCGCGCATCCCCCATGGTCTGGCCGACGAGCGCGATGCGGCTCGCCGGCACCTCCGCCATGGGCGCGATGCCGAGCGCCTGAGCCCTGATCCATTCCGCGCCGGCCCGGGTCTTTCCCGCGCCGCGCCCGCCGAGCAGGACCCAGACGGTCCAGCCGGCCATGCCGCCGCGAATGTCGGGCGGGAGCTGGTCGAGGCGGCCCCATAGCGCCCAGTCGCGTTCCATGAGCGCGATGTCGTCGGCATCGAGCGTCGCCGCGAAAGTCTCAAGACGCGTCCTGCTCGGACAGTTCCGCAAGGCGCTGCGCAAGCGCATTGCGGCGTTCGTCGATATCACGGAATCCGTGATCGATCCGGTCGGTGTCACAGGCGGCGGGCCCTCCTTCGTCCGGCCCCTGAAGCGTCAGGAGCTTTTCGTAGATGCGCACGAGCGCGCTGACCGTGCGCGCATCGCGTTCGCGCTGGGCGGCATCGCCGCCACCCTCCGGCGCGCTCGCCGCGAGCCGCTGCTCGAGAAGGGCGAGCTGGCGCTCGACCACCACGCGCAGCCGCTCGCCCAGCGGTTCCTGTCTGGCAGGCGTCCACTTCGACCGGCGGGGCCAGTTCTCCTCCCTGATCCGCTTGTAAAGAGTCCTCCGGGTCACCCCGAATCTCGCGACGATCTGCGATACCGAGCCGTCGCCCGCGCAATAGGCAGCGCGCGCACCGGCCCAGTCGGGCCCTGCGTTTTCGCTCATATGCCGAACACACCAGTGGAGAGGACAGAAAGACCGACGCGCGTCGGCAATCCTGGACGCCTTCGCGCCCGCGGCTCGCCGTCACCCGCATTTGTCGGATTGTGCCCTCTTATAGACACATGACCGTCACGCTGTCAATTAAAAAATCACCTTATTCGTAAAATTATATCTTGGCGGATTGTCGGCCTCCCGGCCTGCCCGCAGCCTATATACGGTCTGGCTATCGGGGCGGGGATGGATGCGGCACCGGATCGCGTGAAATCCGCACGCAGTTGGTCTATAGTCTGTCACTGACGCCGCCGCTTGTGGGCCCGATGCGGCGGAACGAGGCAACAGGTGGGGTTTCCGGGTGTGCTGGTCCATGAGCGGCCAGCGGGTGCTGCGGCCGTTGCGCCGCCGGCCCCTCGACGGCATCGGACCGGAGGCAGGCCCACCGCAGCAGCAGATCTGGAGCTACAGGGACCGGGTCCGGAGTACTGGGGTGTCAGAAAGACCGTCCACCAATCCTGTCTACCGTTTCTTCTTCGCCGTCGATGCGTGGTGCAGCTCCGGCTTCTACGAGATTCGGGACAGGTTCAGGCGCATGTGGAGCGCCTATTCGGCGCTGCTCGACCGGGTCCGCATCGGCGGACCGCCGCGGCTGCTCTTCGAACTCGTCTCAGACGGCGCGACGCTCGGGCTCCTCTTCGCCCTCGGCGTGCTTTACTACGCCCTGCCCCCCTTCTCCGGGACCGGCGACATCTGGAACCAGGGCCGCGACTACGCGGTGACCTTCACCGACTCCAATGGCGAGATCATCGGGCGCCGCGGCATCCGCCAGGACGACGCCATACCGCTCGACGAGATCCCCCAGAACGTGGTCCGCGCGGTGCTTGCGACCGAGGACCAGCGGTTCCTGAAGCATTTCGGCCTCGACATCCAGGGCACACTGCGTGCGCTGGTTGAGAACCTGCGGGCGAAGGACGTGGTTCAGGGCGGCTCCACCCTCACCCAGCAGCTCGCCAAGAACCTGTTCCTCAACCCCGAGCGCACCCTCCAGCGCAAGGTCAACGAGGCCTTCCTCGCCCTGTGGATCGAGGCGCGCCTCACCAAGCCGGAAATCCTCAAGCTCTATCTCGACCGGTCCTATCTCGGCGGCGGCACCTATGGCGTGGAGGCAGCCGCACAGTTCTATTTCGGCAAATCGATCCGGGACGTGAACCTGTCGGAGGCCGCCATGCTCGCGGGCCTCTTCAAGGCGCCGAGCAACTTCGCGCCGCATGTCAACCCGGAAGCGGCCCGCGCACGCGCCAATGTCGTGCTCTACCGCATGCTCGACGTGGGCGTCATCAGCCAGGGCGAGCTTCTGGAAGCGCGCCGCAACCCGGCCGAATTCGCCTCCGAGCGCGATCACTACAGCCCGGACTGGTTCCTCGACTGGGCCTATGAGGAAACGCTGGCGACACTGAAGACCTACGGCCTGGAGACCGAATATGTGATCGAGGTGAAGACCACGATCGACATGGCCATGCAGAGGACCGGCCAGACGCTGATCAACGAGATGCTGGACAAGGAGGGCGAGGAGCGTCACGTCACCCAGGGCGCGCTCGTGTCGCTCACCCCCCGGGGCGCGGTAAAGGCCATTGTCGGCGGGCGAGACTACGAGGACAGCCAGTTCAACCGCGCCATCGACGCCCTGCGCCAGCCGGGTTCGGCCTTCAAGCCCTTCGTCTACATGGCCGCGCTTAGGGCGGGCTATCACCCGAACACCGTCGTCTACGACGTGCCGATCACCGTCGGCAACTGGACCCCGAAGAACTATACGCGCCGCTATACGGGCCGCACCACGCTGGTGACGGCGCTGAAGAAGTCCTACAACACCATCCCCGTGCATATCGCGCAGAATATCGGGCGCAAGGCGATCATCCAGGCCGCCGAGCTCGCCGGCCTGCGCACGAAGCTGTCGCCGGTGCCCTCGCTGCCGCTGGGCACCAACGAGGTCACGCTGATCGACCTGACGAGCGCCTATGCGGGCTTCGCCAATGGCGGCCACGCGATCACGCCCTATACGGTGCTGGAGATCAAGCGCCCCAATGGCGAGGTGCTCTACAGCCGCGACACCGCCCGCCCCGCGCCGCCGCAGACCCTCGAGCCGGAGCTGGTGGAGGAGCTCAACTACATGCTGAACCAGGTCGTGCGCTCCGGCACCGGGCGGCGCGCGCTCCTCGGCTTCACGCCCCAGGCCGGCAAGACCGGCACCAACCAGGACTATCGCGATGCCTGGTTCATGGGCTTCACCGCCCACTATGTGACCGGCGTGTGGTACGGCAATGACGACTTCACGCCGATGAAGCGCATCACGGGCGGCAGCCTGCCGGCCATGACGTGGAAGTCGTTCATGGAGAAGGCGCTCGAGACGAAGGTCGCCGAAGCGCTGCCCGGCGTTCCGCTGGACGACAGCTACGCCCGATATATCGCGCGCCAGGATGAGGGCCAGGAGGCGCCTGTGGTCGGCGGCACGGCGGACGAGCTCCCCACGCGCGTCACGGTCGACACGACCAACAGCCGCCAGCAGGTCCCGGAGCGCCGCGAA
The DNA here is from genome assembly GCF_015482775.1 of Kaustia mangrovi. Classification (GTDB taxonomy): domain Bacteria; phylum Pseudomonadota; class Alphaproteobacteria; order Rhizobiales; family Im1; genus Kaustia; species Kaustia mangrovi. The sequence continues at coordinate 911,720 of NZ_CP058214.1, forward strand.
CGCCGGGCCGATCCGGTGGTCCGCGTGTTGCAGAGCATGTTCTCGCTGTTCAGCGGCTCCTCGAGCGAGCCCTCCCCGCCGCCGCGGCGTGCCGAACCGCCCCGGCGCCAGGTCGACAGCAGCGGATCCGCGCGCCAGCGCAGCACTCCCAATTTCTCCGAACGCCGGCGCGAGCTGGAGGATAGCCTGCGGTGACCGTTTTCCCACGTCTCCGGCCGAAAGCGCCTTCGCCAACAGCTTCGCGGTTTCCCAGACCATGCCGGATCGGTATCTTGTGATCGCCCATCGCCGCCTGCCGCGCCGTTGCGCGGGCGGTGGACGCAGTTAGTTCCCGGGGAGTGGCCGTGCGCTTGGTCTTCGATGCTCTGGTATTCATTCTGGTCGGACTGGGGCTCGGCTATTATTCCGCCGACCGGGCGGTGACCGACGGCCTGTCCTTCATCACCGAGCGCAACGGGCCCTGGACGATCTGGCCCGGGGTCGCCAGCCCGTCCGCCGATCCCTATACCCGCGCCCATTTCGCGACCGCCGGCAAGCTCGGGCTCAAGCAGTTCGAGGCGCTGGTCTATCGCGCCGAAACCGATTCCGGCGACCGCCCGCTCGATGCGAGCTGCATCTATCAGGTGACGGGGCTGCCGCTGGAAAGCCGCTGGTGGAACCTCGCCGTCTATACGCCGGGCCACGAGCTGATGCCCAATCCCGCGGACCGCCACAGCTTCAATTCGGAGAACCTCATACGCGAGCCAGACGGCTCCTTCCGCATCGTTCTTGCCCGCGAGTCCCGGCCCGGCAACTGGATCCCCCTGGGCGACAGCCAGTCCCTCGAGCTCGTGCTCACCCTGTTCGCGCCCCCGGAGGCCTACAGGGAGGCGCCCGAGGCCGTCGCGCTTCCGCGCATCGAGCGGGAGGCCTGCTGATGGGGCGCATCCTCTTCTGGGCGATCGCGACGGTCATGCTGGCGGGTGCCACGCATCTCGCCGTGGTGCTCTTCACGCCCGACATCTCCATGGCAAGCCTCATCGGCCGGATCACGGCGGCGACGGCGGTCAATCGCATGGTGGTGCTGGAGCCGGAGGAGACCGCGACGCTCGTCCACGAGATCAACCCCGACCTCGCCTATGCGGTCTGCCCCTACGACATCGTCGACAACGATCTCCAGATCACGCTGGAGATCCCCGACACCTACTGGTCGATCAGCATCTACAACGAGCGCGGCGACAATATCTACACGCTCAACGATCGCCAGGCCGGCGCAAGCTATCTGGTACTGCGGCTGGTGCAGAAGGCATCGGCCTCCGACGAGACGCTCGTCCCGTCGCTCACGGAGGGCAATGCAGTGGTCGTGCGCACGAGCAGCCTGCGCGGCGTGATCATGCTGCGCGCGATGGTTCCGAACGGCGCCTATCGCCAGCGCATCAGGGACGTGCTCGCCGCCTCCCGTTGCGCACCCCAGGCGCGCGAGACCTCATGACGGCCCGTTCCGGCCGCGTCCCTACCCGTCGCCCTTCGCGTACCGTTCGCCCGGATGGGGCACGCCCCGATCCGGCGGCACGGCGGGAGCGGTCCGCTCCCTGCGCACTCCGGGAAAGATGAGCACCCGTCCCTCGCTCCCGGCCTGCGGGCGCGATGTCGCGCGTAACCGGTCGACAGGAAACTCCACGATGTTGCCCATGACCCTTGGCCCTCGCCTCTTCCGCGCGGCCCCTGGGCGCCCTGCGGCACCGCCGGCCGCTGGCCTTATTAGGCGGGCCGCAAGGTTAACGATTGATTAACGGACCGGCCCGTCACGCCGGCCGGGGATACCCGGCTCAGGGGTGAGGTACGGTTCGGCGGCGGCCTTCCCGGAACGAGATATAGATGCCGCTGGCGATCAGGATGACCACGCCCACGACCGTCCACCGGTCCGGCAGATCGCCGAACCAGGCATAGCCGACAAGGACGGCCATGAGGATCTCCGCAAAGGAGAACGGCGCCAGAACCGTCGCTTCGGTATGCTCATAGGCCTTCACGATGCAGTAATGGCCGAGGGTGGAGATGAGGCCGATGAGCACGAGCTCCAGCCATTGCGTCGCGGTCGGCCACTGCCAGACCCAGGGCATGGCGACCGTCAGCACGATGGCGCCGGCAAGCCCGGTGAAGGTCGCCGTCACGAGCGGACGCCCGGTGCCGGCGATCCGCCGCGTCAGCAGCAGGTAGCTCGCAAAGCACAGGCCCGCGGCCAGCGCCAGGACGGTGCCGAGATTGATCTCCTGAAAGCCCGGGCGGATGATGATCAGCGTCCCGATGAAGCCGACGATCACCGCGCTCCAGCGGCGCACGCCCACATGCTCGCCCAGAACGAAGGGCGACAGCGCGGTCACGATCAGCGGCTGGATAAAGAAGATCGCGAGCGTGTCGGCGATCGGCAGGAAGGTCAGCGCGGAAAAGAACAGCGTGGTGGCCGTCACCAGGCACAGCCCCCGCACGATCTGGATGCCCGGACGCGGCGGGATGAGCCCCTTGCGGCCATGGAGCGCCGCCAGCACCGGCAGGACGAGGATCACATTGAAGAAGAAGCGCCCCCACACGACCTGCAGCACCGGCAGGCTCTGGCCGAGATGCTTCGCGAAGCCATCCATGACAGGCAGGATGGAGACGGCCACGAGCATCAGGGCTATGCCGGCGGCCTGGCGGCCCGTATCCGGCAATACGGCGCGTTCGCGCGGGATGGAGGCCATGGAGGGAGACCTTCTGTCGGAAAACCGGTTGGCACTGTCTCCCTGATAGTCTCAAGCCCTGCGCCCGGCAAGCACGATCCGGCAACCCCGCCGCCAGCGGCGTCCCGGACGGTCGTCAGAAGTTCGACAGGCTGGACAGGCCGCTGACCTTGCCGAGCTCGTCGATGAGCTCCGGCCCGACCTCGCCGGTGACCGGCATGGCGCGGTCGCGCTGGAAATCGCGGATCGCCTGGCGCGTCTGCTCGCCCATCATGCCGTCGACCGGCCCGGGGCTGTAGCCGAGCTCGGCGAGCCCCGTCTGGACCAGGCGGATGCGCCGGCGCTCCTCCGGATTGCCGGTGGAACCGGTGAACCGGGCCGCATCCTGGATCTCGCGGTTGAAGCGGATGTCGTCGCGCAGCGCCTGCGTCGGCTCGCCCGTCACCTGGACACCCCGTCCGCGCTGATAGCTCGCAATCGCCTCGCGGGTCTTGGGGCCGTCGAGCCCGTCCACGGGCCCGTCATAGAGATCCATGGCGGACAGGTCGCTCTGGATATCGCGCACGAGAGGATTGCCCTCGGGAGCCTCGCGCTTCGCCGCATCGTCCTTTTCTCCGGGCGCCGGTACGCTTGCAGTGACCGTTCCGGACGCCGTCTTGCTCCGCGACGGGGTGGGCTCGGCGCGGTCGGCACGCGGCCGCAGCACCGCCCGGTCGCCCTCCGCCGACTGCCACGAGGCCGCGAACGGGGCCGGATGCCGCCCGCTCTGGGCGATAAGCGCGTTGTAGGTGATGCCGAGCCCCACAATGCCGGCGAGCGCCAGGGTCACCATGCCACGCGGCGAGACCACCGGTTCGTCGGCATCCAGCACGTCCTTCATCGTCCGGTCCATCTCCATCCTCTCAAGCCAGACCGCCCCCGTCTCGCGCCGATGCCGCCCTTTCCGGACCCCGGCCCCCGGGGGGACTTTCCGACGGCACCCTTGCATGGATGTCCTTAAGGAATTTTGAACCTTATCGGCAAGCCGGCGACCGCTCTTGCTGACTCCGGACGGCCCCGCCGCTACCATAGGAAGAACACGGACCTCCCATGCGCCTGATGCGCGACGCAAGAGGGAGGCGAGCCCTGAAGCGGATCTCGGGATCATGTTCTTCCTCATTCGGGCGATATTCTGGCTGACCGTCGTCTACCTGCTGCTGCCAGTGGGGCAGGACGGCGAGCCGGACCGGGAACAGGCCTCCGCCAGAGCCGCGGCGGAGACGGCCGAAACGGTGCGCGACACCGTGACCACGGCCGGCGATGTCGCTCGCTTCTGCTCCGGCCAGTGGGAGATCTGCGAGGCCGGCGCCAGGCTCTGGGGCCTGTTCGGCGGCGGACCGGCGGGCGGTTCCGCAAAGGGCGAAACCGCGCCCGCCGGGCGTTCCTCGCTGCCCGGCGACACGCTGACCGGCGACGACCTCGCGCCCGACTGGGACGGCCCCGTTTCCCGCCAGAAGGGCTGATATCCCGCCGCCACGCTTGTTCTGCGGCCCGTGACGGACTATTTCTGGAGACAGAAACGTGTCCCGCGGGCACCGATCGCAACGCAGACAGGCCAGATGCAGAAGATCGACCAACTTGTTGAGGATTTCGAGCTGCTCGACGACTGGGAGGACCGCTACCGGTATCTCATCGAGCTCGGCCGCGATCTCCCGTCTTTCGACGAGGCGCTGCGCACGCCGGAGAACAAGGTGCGCGGCTGCGTGAGCCAGGTGTGGCTCGACACCACCGTCGACCGGTCCGGCGAGGCGCCCGTGCTGAGTTTTGTCGGCGACAGCGACGCCCATATCGTGCGCGGCCTGATCGCCATCCTCTTCGCCCTCTATTCCGGACGCAACGCGGACGAGATCGTCCAGACGGACGCCCAGGCCGTCTTCGACAGGATCGGCCTGATCGAGCATCTCACGCCGCAGCGTTCGAACGGCCTCGCCTCCATGGTGGAGCGCATCAAGCGGGACGCCCGCGCCGCCGTATCGCAGGCGCCCGCCCAGTAATCCGTCTCATTCCATACCGGTGGCCTCCCCGCCGCCTTCGATACTCGGCCTGAAGCCGTCGCGTCCCCAATGGCGGATGCGCGACGGCGCCGTCGTCCTTGTCGGGCAAGCCAGCAGGCCGTAATGGCGCGCCAGCCGCGTCAGGGCGAGCTGGAGCACGATCTTGCCGGAGCGCTGGGGCCAGCCGAGACTGCGTTCCGCCGCCTCGATGCCGTTGGCCAGACAGCACACCTCCACAAGGACGTCGGCCAGTTCCGGGCCGACCCTCTCCAGAGCGCGGAAATAGCGCTGCCGGGCCGCAAGCGCCCGGTCCTGGATTTCACACGCCGTATTGTCGCCCGGCCCCGACCTCCGGCGGCGCCCCCTGGCGGTCTGCGTCCAGTTCGATGTCAGGCGCGGCGAGAGGCCGGCGACGGTGAAATCCCGCCGCAACCGCTCGCCCGCCTCGTATTGCGCATCGTTGATGAGCGGCTTGCCGTCCGTCCCTTTCCGGCGCCGCAGCCAGCCAAGCGGGCTTTCCGCCTCGTTGACGGTGACGTGCCCGCCTGTGCGCCCCTGCTCCTCGATCGTGCGCGTGCCGATGAGCTGGTGCTGGCGCCTGAAGGCCTCCTTTGCGGTTTCCCCGCCCGCCAGCATGCGCCGGTACCAGGCGAGACCGGCGGCGGACAGACGGCACCGGCCTCTTGCATCCTCGTCCAGCCAATCGCGGGCACGCCATGCGGACACGACCGGCCCGTCCACGGTCATGACCGCAGCGCGATGGCCGTTGCGCGGCACGAACACCCCCCAGCCCGGGGATGGCATGTCGACGGGCAAGAGATATGCATCCGCACCGGCGAGGCGACGAAACACTCTGAGCGCCTCGCGGCGGACGGCGCCCTCGGCTTGTCGAACCATGTCTGAGACCCCTGCTTTACGCGTCCCGATGCCGTTACACGGCGCTGACATGCGGACAGAGCTGACGCCAGGCGCAAACGGCCGATTCCAGAGCGTCGAGGACCATGTCGAACACCGGATCGTCCCTTCGGTCCTCCACGCACCGGCAGGCATGGGCGGCCGTGGTCCGGTCGCGTCCGAAAAGCCGTCCCACATCCGTCATTGTGAGCTGGCCGGCAATATGGGTGAGATACATCGCGACCTGACGCGCGAACGCGATCCTGGCGCTGCGCCGGCTCTGCGCGGAGAGGTCGGGAATGGCGACGCCGAAGGCGCGCGCCACGATGAGTTGGACGAAGCGGTGTATGGCCGTCCGCTCCAGCGGCAGGGCTCGCGATGCCGGGTCCGCCGCAGCAAACCTCCCGTGGGGCTCGCATTGGTTGTATGGTCTGCGGACGTCGTGCAGAGCCCCTGCGCCATGTGTCCGGCGATGAATGCAATATGTCATGAATTGCCCCCATTTCCTTTCGTTCTGTGCAGTCGCCGCTGAGTTCCGAAACCTCCTTTCAAGGAACATAATCCTATTCAGCAAGACTCATACCGGACGCCGCCGGGGGCGGGGATAAGTTAGGTTCGCAAGGACAAGAGCGCATTTCGTGAACGCATGTTCACTCAATGCCCTCCAGGTCCCTGTATCGCCGCGCTTTCGAACCGGAAAAGTGGTCCCCACTTTTCCTGAAAGCGCTCCAGGTCGCCGCAACGAGGAGGAAGGAGAGCTGTGTATGGCCACGAGGATCAGGGAGCTCAGGCGCCGCCGCGGATGGACGCTTCAGGACGTTGCCCGGCGCACCGGTACGACGGCCCAGACCATCCAGCGCCTCGAGACCGGCAAGATGTCGGTCTCCACCGACTGGCTCGACCGTCTGGCGAACACCTTCGGAACGCATCCCGCCGATCTGCTCGCTGCGCCTGGCCGGAATGCGGCGCATCTTATCGGCACGCTCGACCCCCACGGGCTGGTCCGCCGCACGACTGCCGACGCGGAAACCGTATCGATGGATATTCCTGCAGAGAACGCCGTCGCGGTGCGTCTCGCCGCGCCCGTCGGAGGACATCGGCGCGACACGCTCCTGATTGCCAACAAGCTGCCGCCGGAGGACATCGCCAACGCCCACAACAGGGACGCCCTCGTCGCCCTCTCGGTCTCAGGCAAGGAGGTCGTCCTGCTCAGGCGTGTGATCCTCGCGCCGGACGGAGCCGTCACGCTGGTCCCCTGCACGTCGGCGTCGGGCGATGTGCGCTACGGCATAGCCCCGTGCTGGGTCGCACCTCTCGTCATGCGGATCGAGTATCTCTAGCCCCCGTACCGCTGGCCGCGATCCGCGCGCACCGTCTCCGCGTCGTCGACTTATCCCCTCCCCCTCGTGCCATGCCATCCTCCTCGACCGTCTGGCCGATCTGCGGCTGCAACAGGATGGACATCATGACCGAGACGACGGACCGGCACGAGCCGGCCTCCCTATCGCGGATACGCGCCGCGCGCCATCTCGTGGCCGCCGGCGCGGCACGATACGATCCCGACCGGCACCTCGAACGCCTTTTCCCGGAAGAGGTCTTCGCCAGTGGCAAGGCAACCGCGACCGCGGGCGCCGCACGTCTTGCACGCCTGAAGCGGGCATTGCGGACCGAACGGCGAAAGGGGCGCGCCGGCCACTGGAGCTACGATCTCAATCGCCACATCGGCCTGTTGCAGGCCGTCAAGGCGGAGCTGTCCGGATTGGACGGGCCGGTACGGGCCGGGCGGAAAGGAGATTAGCCCGTCTGGGCGACGGCCTGCACCGGTGCGGTCATATCGGTCATGACCGTCGGGCGCTCGTTGAACTCGGCGGCGGGAACGAAGGCGTCGTAGCACAGGATCATGTCGACGCCGTCCGGCCTGCTCGACAGGGGCAGCCGGAGCCAGAACTGGACAAGGTGCTCCTTGCTGACGCGCGGTCCGCGCACGACCCCCTGCGCCGGCCGGCCGGTTCCCGCGACCCGCTCATAGGCCGACATCCAGTAATCGCGATGATTACCCCAGTCGAACTCGTCGAGATAGAGGCCGGTGATCTCGCGCTCGTAGATCTCGCGCAGCCGCGTCCCGGCCAGGCGCACCCGGAACCGCCCGCTATCCGCCCCCACATCGACGAGGCTGATGCCGGGCAGCAGGCGCGGAAAATCGACCGGGCTGATATCGCGCCGTGCCGGCATGGCACGCCCCCGAGCGCGCCGACACCAGTAATCGTAGAGCTCGCGATGCTCGGGAATGACGAGTTGGGCCCTGAAAGCCTCATGCGACGATTGAGCTGGCACGGTCACGGCCCCGTAAAACGAATCAGTGTGAAACCCCTCCCTATCTTTATGAATCGGTTAATGAATCGGCACAAGGGGGTGATTGCGCCCCATTGCCTGTTGCCGATGATTTCGGAGCGGACAAACGAAAAGCCCGCCGGAGGCGGGCTTTCCAGGCCGGGCGCCGGACGGCGTCCCGGATCGGTCGCGATATGTCGAAGTCCCCGCCCCAGGACCGGCGGGACAGGGAGACATCGCCCTAGCGCTTGCGCTTCTTCTGGCCGAGGCCCATCTTCTTGGCGAGCTGCGAGCGCGCGGCGGCATAGTTCGGCGCGACCATCGGATAGTCGGCCGGCAGCCCCCATTTCTCCCGATACTGCTCGGGCGTCATGTCGTAATGGGTGCGCAGGTGCCGCTTGAGGGACTTGAACTTCTTCCCGTCCTCCAGGCAGATGATGTAATCCGGCGTCACGGACCGGCGAATGGACACGGCCGGTTTCTGCTCCACCGCCGGCTTTTCTTCCTCATCCCCCACCGTACCGGACAGGGCCTTGTAGACTTCCTTGATCAGGCCCGGCAGATCGGCCGACGACACGGCATTGTTGCCCACATAGGCCGAAACAATCTCCGTCGTCAGCTCTACCAGCTCTGATTTTCCTGTCCCTGCGGTGTTTTCCGGTTTGCTGTCCATAATCTCCATCCGTTTCTGACGTCGCAAATCGCCGTACCTGATCTCATCTTTGCGGCAGTTGTGTGAGCGGGAGAGTTATCGCCAGCGCGAACATAGTCGAGCGCACAATAACACTCTCCACTCTCCGGCGCGTTGTCCGGCCGCCCCGCACGGAGATGCTCCCCTCTCTCTCGATTACGGATTACACTCGATCGCGTACCGTCAACTGACTAAAAAACCGCAGAACGACTTATTAGCGATATTTACGAGATATGCAAGCAACCAACAAGAGAATAATTAAACCAGAAAAAACTTATCTGTATCATGAATTGCCATCGGAACTATCGAAGGGATAGCCATCGAGCTTTCGGAAACCTTGCCTGTAGCGCCCGGCAAGCTGGTCGAACTGGGTGCCCTTCCAAGGCGCGACGCCGGCGAAGTAGGCCGCGCGGGCGAGCACATGCGCACCGACCGGCGCGGTCAGGATGAAGAAGATGATCCCGGCCAGGGCCCGCGTGGTGATCTCCAGCTCGGTGAAATGGACGGCAATCGCCAGAAACAGTATGCCGACCCCCAGCGTACCCGCCTTGCTCGCGGCGTGCATCCGCGCATAGAGGTCCGGCAGGCGCACCAGACCGATGGCCGCGGTGAGCGAGAAGAAGGAGCCGATCAGAAGCAGGCTGCCGGTTATCACCTCCATCATGACGCATTGTCTCCCGTCGAATTGGTCGTTGCCGGCCCGTCCTCCACGACCGCGGCCTCCCCGCCCTCGCCCTCCTCGTTCAGCCCGCGATTGATCACATAGCGGGCGAAGGCGACCGTCGCGAGGAAGCCGACGAGGCCCAGCGCAATCGCCACGTCGACATAGGTGCTCTGCTCGGTGCGCACCGCGATCACCGCGATGAAGCCGACCGCGATAGTCACCAGCATGTCGAGCGAAAGGATGCGGTCCGGCAGGGTCGGCCCACGCACCAGCCGCAGGACGATCAGCGCGAAGGCCACAAGGAACGCCACCAGCGACACGACGATGGAGATTTCGAGGAAACGGTCGGTCCAGCTCATCGCAGGGCCTCCATGATCTTGCGCTCGAACCCCTTGGCCACGTCGTCGCGCAGCGCATCGATATCGTCCACGTCGAGCGCATGGATATAGAGCGTGGAGCGGTCGTCGGAGATGTCCACGCTCAGCGTCCCGGGCGTCAGCGTGATCAGGTTGGCGAGCAGCGTGATCTCGATATTGCGGTCGCAGGTCAGCGGGAAGGCGACGAAGCCCGCCCTGAAGTTCTGCCCGGGCGTCAGCACGATCTTCACGACGCGCAGCGAGGAGAGAAGGAGCTCGTACAGGAACAGCCCCACAAGGCTGAGCACCAGATAGCCGCGCACGAAATATTTCGAGGTGCTGATCTGCTCGCGGATGAGCCAGAGCGCGAAGGCGGCCAGCACGAACCCGAAGACGAGGTTGATGACGGCGAAGCTGCCGGTCACCTCCGCCCAGATCAGCGCCAGTATGACATTGATGACGAAGGGATGGGTCATGGCTGCACTCCCAGCACCGCGCCGATATAGCCCGCCGGATCGATCAGCCCCTGGCTGGCATCCAGCGCAAGCGGCATGAGGAGCGTCGGCACGAGCCCGATCACCGTGGCCGCAAGGCCCAGAACGACAATCGGGCCGATCACGGCCGCCCGCATGTCCAGCGCCGCCGCATCGGGCGCCGGCGCCGCCGTGCCGTCGGGCGTGCCCTCCGGCCCGCCGCGCAGGAACACGCTGCGCCAGACCTTGGAGACGGCGACGGTGGTGATGAAGCCCGTGACGAGCACGCCGGCCGCCGGCCAGGCGAGCCCCTGGTCGAGGCTCTCGCGCACCAGCACCACCTTGGGCCAGAAGCCGGAAAACGGCGGCAGGCCGGCGATCGCGAATCCGAAGACGAGGAAGGCGCCGGCCAGCAGCGGGCTCGAGCCGTAGACATTGCCGATCCTGTCGTAGCGCTCGTCGCCCGTCAGCCGCTCGACCGCCCCGGCGAGCAGGTAGAAGCCCGTCATCACGATCATCGAATGGGCGATGTAGAAGATGCCGCCGGCAAGGCCGTTGAGCGTGCCGAGCGACAGGCCGAGGATCATCGAGCCGATGCCGCTGATGACCAGGAAGCCGAGCATGCGCCGGATATGGGACTGGGCCAGGGCGCCCGCCGCCCCGATCACCATGGTCGCGACCGCCGCCCACAGCAGGATGTCGAAGATCGCCGCCGGCGCGTTCGCAAAGACCAGCGTGAAGATCCGGAACAGCGCATAGACGGCGACCTTCGTCAGCAGGCCGGCGAACAGCGCGGAAACCACGAAGCGCGGCGTGTGATAGGAGGCCGGCAGCCAGAAGAAGAGCGGAAAGGCCGCCCCCTTCATGCCGAGGGCCACGACATAGAGCAGCGCGATCACCGCCAGCAGATCCCCGGAGGTGCTCTCGGGAACGGTCACCGCCAGATCGGCGAAATTGAGCGTTCCGGTGAGGCCGTAGAGAAGGCCCGTGGCGATCAGGAACAGCGTGGTCGCGACCAGGTTCAGGAAGGCGTATTTCACCGCGCCGTCGATCTGGATCTTCTCGCCGCCGAGGATCAGCATCCCGAAGGACGAGATGAGCAGCACCTCCAGCCACACATAGAGGTTGAAGATATCGCCGGTGAGGAAGGCCCCGTTGACGCCCGCCAGCATGATCAGGAGCAGCGGGAAGAAGCCGAAGCGCTGGGCGCGCCCGTCCATGTCGTCGAGCGCATAGACCGCCGCCAGCGTGCCGATCAGCGACCCGATGAGGGCGAGCAGCGCTCCCAGCGTGTCGGCGGCGAAGGTGATGCCGAAGGGCGGCAGCCACGAGCCCATGGTCATGGCCAGCGGCCCTTCGGAGACGACACTCGCGAGCAGCCCGATATTGGCGGCGAGCAGCAGGACGACACCGACAATCCCGATCCGGGGCTGCCAGTGGAGGTGCCTGCGCTGCATGACACCCAGCGCACCCGCGATCAGGGGAATGATCACGGGCAGGATGACAAGCCAGGCATGGGCGGATATCGGGCTTTCGGACATCTAGGCCGGCACCTTTCCTTATGCGTTCCGGTCGGTGCGCGGCTCGGCCACGCGCATCTCGTCGCTCGAATCCGTCCCGAGCTCCTCATAGGCGCGATAGGCCAGGACCAGAACGAAGGCGAACAGGGCGAAGCTGATCACGATGGCCGTGAGGATCAGCGCCTGCGGCAGCGGGTTGGCGACGGCCTCCGCCGGCACCTCCAGGCCCGGCGGCACGATGGGCGGCACCTCTCGCGTCACCCGCCCGGCGGTGAAGATCAGGAGATTGGTGGCATTGCCGAGCACCACCACGCCGATCAGCAGGCGGATGATGCTCTTCGACAGCATCAGATAGGTCGAGACCCCGAACAGCGTCGCGACGGTTATGGCCAGCAGCGGCTCCATGGGCTCACCCGTAATCCTTCTCTTCGAGCGCGAGGGCTATTCCCGTGATCGCGCCGACCACGACCAGCCAGACGCCGATATCGAATATCAGCGGCGTCGACAGCGCGACCTTCGTCCCCTCCGAAAGCTCCGGCACCCACCACAGGCCGGTGAGGTAGGGGCTGTTCACGAGCGCCGAGGGCAGGCCGCTCAGCGCGGCCAGGAACATGCCGAGCCCCGATATGGAGATCGGATGGAACAGCAGCGCGCGGCGCACCGGCTGCACGCCGCAGGCGATGCCGTAGAGCGCGAAGGCGGAGGCCGCGATCAGGCCCGCGATGAAGCCGCCGCCCGGCTCGTTGTGGCCGCGCAGCAGCACGAAGATGGAGAACAGCACCATCAGCGCGGTCAGAAGCGGCGTGATGGTGCGCAGGATAAGCGTGTTCATGCCTCGGCCTCCACCTTGTCGCCTCGCGGCTCCCCGGCGTCATCGACGGCCTGCGACTTGCGCCTCGCGCGCAGGCGGATCAGCGCGATGACCGACAGGCCGGTCACCATGACCACCGTGATCTCGCCCAGCGTGTCGAGAGCGCGGAAGTCGACCAGGATCACATTGACGATATTGTGCCCGTGGGCGAGCGGCACGCTCGCCTCGGTGAAGAAGTCCGACAGCCGCATGTCGAGAGGGCGCTCGGTGACGGCGGTCAGCATGGTCGCCACGCCGCCCGCCACCAGAAGCGCCACCCCGCCATCGATGAGGCGCTCGTTCGTGGACCGGATATCGACCGCGTCGAGCCTGAGCCGCGTCATGACGAGGGTGAGGATCACCACCGACAGCGTCTCCACCATGAACTGGGTGAAGGAGAGGTCGGGCGCGCCGAACAGCAGGAAGATGAGCGCGACCGCCGAGCCCTGGATGCCGAGCGCGACGATGGCGGTCAGCCGTGTCCGGGCGAAGAGCAGCGAGATCGCGCCGATCACCGCCAGGACGAGGATGCCGAGCTCGTGGAAATGCGCCTCCGTCAGGCCGAGCGCGAAGCCGGGTTGCGACACCAGCGCGCTGCCGAGGATGAAGGGGGTCGCGAGCGCGAGGCCGAAGATCAGATAGACCACCAGAAGATAGCGCCGCAGGATGCCGGGCTGCACGATGCCGATGACGATGGCGCACAGCCGCTCCAGCCCCGCCAGCACCTGGTCGTAGCCGCGGTCCGGCCCCCAGCCTATCGCCGTCAGCATCCGCGCGAAGCCCGCGCGCAGCTCCGCGATCCGCCAGAGCAGGCCGAGCCCCAGTAGAACCGTGGCGATGCTGAGGAGGAATGGCGTGTTCACCCCGTGCCACAGGCTCAGATGGCTCTCCATCGCCTCGCCCGCGATGGCACTGGCCATGGGCGTGACGATCCAGTGGCCGGTAATGGCCGTCGCGATGCCGAAAACCGGCCCCAGAACGGCGAGCAGGGCCGGGCCCGTCAGAAGCGAGAGCGGCGCCTCGTGGGGCTTTTTCGGCGTCTCCACCCGGTCGCCGGCGAAGGGCAGCCAGGCCACCGCGAAGGCCGCGGCGAACATCAGCCCGTTGCCGATGACGGCGACCGCCGTCACCGCCCAGGCGGACGATACGCCGATCGTGCCGGCATAGATCGATTCCTTGGCGAGGAAGCCGACAAAGGGCGGCAGCCCGCCCATGGACAGCGCGGAGAGCAGCGCGAAGGCGAAGGTCGCCGGCATGGCCGCGCGCAGGCCGCCGAGCTTGGTGATGTCGCGCGTGCCCGTCTCGTGGTCGACGCAGCCGGCGAGCATGAAGAGCGCGCCCTTGAAGAAGGAATGGGCGACCAGATAGAGCACCGCGCCCTCGATGGCCACCTCCGAGCCGAGCCCCGTCAGCATCACCAGAAGGCCGAGCGAGGCGACCGTCGTATAGGCGAGGATGAGCTTCAGGTCGGTCTGGCGGATCGACAGCACCGTGCCGGTGATCAGCGTGGCCGCGCCGAACGCCGTCAGCGTGGTCGACCACAATGCGGTGTCGCCGAGCGCCGGATTGAGGCGCATGAGCAGGTAGACGCCCGCCTTCACCATGGTCGCGGAATGCAGATAGGCGCTGACCGGCGTCGGCGCCTCCATGGCGTTGGGCAGCCAGAAATGGAACGGTACCTGTGCCGATTTGGTGAAGGCCGCACCGAGGACCAGCACGAAGATCGCGACATAGAGCGGGCTTGCCTTCAGCGCCTCGCCGAGCCCGATGAGCCGCGACAGGGACCAGGCGTCGGTGACAAGCCCCATGAGGATGACGCCGGCGAGAAGCGACAGGCCGCCGATCCCCGTCACCACCAGCGCCTGCACCGCGGCCCGGCGCGAGGCCGCGCGCAGATGGTCGAAGCCGATCAGCAGGAAGGAGGTGATCGAGGTGAGCTCCCAGAAGACGAAGAGCGCGATCACGTCGTCGGCCACGACCAGCCCCAGCATGGAGGCCATGAACATCAGGATGAAGCTGAAGAAGCGGCCCTGATGGGGGTGCCCGTCGAGATAGCCGCCCGAATAGATCACGATCATCGTGCCGATGCCGGTGATCAGGAGGGCGAAGACGAGGCTGAGCCCATCCAGGTAGAAGGACAGCTCGACGCCGAGCTGGGGCAGCCATGCGGTGGCTTCGCGCACCGTTCCGCCCGCCGCGATCTCCGGCGCGAAGCTGGCGAAATAGGCGAACAGCGCGGCCGGCAGCAGCGCCAGTACCCACCCTGCCCGTCCGCCCAGTGCGCGTTGCACGAGCGGCGCGAATGCGGCCAGGACGAATCCGGAAAGGACGGCAAGCAGCATGGACTCTCTCAAACCCCTCTAGACGGGTCCCCCTCCCTGGTGTCCCGACCGGCGAGTGTCCCGGCCGGAGCCGCCCTGCCGGACAGCATGCAAGGCACCGTATCCATGTGCCTTTTCGTCGGCAATCCCGGCTTGCGTTCCTGCGCGGGCAATCCCGCGGGTTATAGCCAACAGGCCAGGGCGCGCCAACCGCAATCCGACATGGATTGCCCTTTGCCAATCGTCGCACGCCCGCCCTGCCGTTACCATCGCGCCGGCACTAAGGACTTGCGATCGCCGGCCAGTGCGCTACGAAACCCGATGGTTGGCATTGAATATATGGAGGATCGAAGCCCCGTGAAGGTTTACAGGACCCTGGCAGAGCTGGCCGCCGACGAAGGCAGGGAACTCGGCATCAGCGGCTGGGTGGACATCACGCAGGACCGCATCGACACATTCGCCGAGGCGACGGGCGACCGGCAGTGGATCCACACCGACCCCGAGCGCGCGCGCGCCGAGCTCGGCATGCCGACCATCGCGCATGGCTATCTGACGCTCTCGCTCGTTCCCCGCTTCTTCCAGGAGATCGTGGCGGTGGAAAGCGTCAAGCGGATGATAAACTACGGCGCCAACAAGATCCGGTTCACCGGCATGGTGCCCTCCGGCTCGCGCCTTCGCGGGCGGATCACATTGTCGAAAGCCGTCTTGAGCCCGAACTCGCTGCGCACCATCTCCACCGTTGTGGCGGAGTGCGAGGGCGCTGCGAAGCCCGCCCTGTCCGCCGAGGTGATCACCCTCTTCTACGAATGACCGCGATGGTGGATGCCATGAGCAAGACGACAGAGCCGAAGGATCCCGCCCGCAAGGCGGACGACGACTGGCGCAGCGAGTTGACGCCGGAGCAATACCGCGTCACCCGCGAGCACGGCACCGAGCGCCCCTTCAGCCATCCCTACAATGGCGAGAAGCGGGACGGCGTCTATCGCTGCGTCTGCTGCGGCGCGCCGCTCTTCAGCTCGAAGGCGAAATACGATTCGGGCTCCGGCTGGCCGAGCTTCTACGAGCCGGTGACCGGCGACGCGGTCGACGAGCACACCGACACCTCGCATTTCATGCGCCGCACGGAGGTGCGCTGCGCGCGCTGCGAGGCCCATCTCGGCCATGTCTTCCCGGACGGTCCCCAGCCGACCGGCCTGCGCTACTGCATGAACGGCACCGCCCTCAAGCTCACCCCCGACGAGGAGTAACCCGACCCCCATGGACGCCCGTCTCCCCGCCGTGCCGGCGCACGCGCGCAAGATTTCCCATGTCACCACCCGCCACGGCCATGAGCGCGACGATCCCTATCACTGGCTGCGCGCGGAGAACTGGCAGGAGGTGATGCGCGATCCCGGCGTGCTCGACCCGGAGATCCGCGCCTTCCTCGAGCAGGAGAATGCCCATGCGCAGGCCGTCATGGCCGACACGCAAGGCCTGCAGGAGGCGCTGGTGACGGAGATGCGCGGGCGCATCAAGGAGGACGATTCCTCCGTCCCCGCCCCCGACGGGCCCTTCGCCTATTATGTAAGCTATGTGGAGGGTGCCGAGCATCCCCGCTATTGCCGAAGCCCGCGCGGCGGCGGCGCGGAGACCGTGCTCGTCGACGGCCAGGCGCTCGCGCAGGGCAAGGCGTTCTTCCGGCTCGCCGGCGTCGACCACAGCCCCGACCACCGGCTCGTCGCCTATGGCTTCGACGAGACGGGCAGCGAATACTACACGCTGCGCCTGAGGGAGGCCGATGGCGGCCGCGAGCTCGACGACCGCATCGAGGCGACCACGGGCCATGTCGCCTGGGCGGCGGACGGCGCCTCCTTCCTCTATGTCTGGAACGACGACAACCACCGCCCCTGCAAGGTGTTCCGCCATGCGGTCGGCACGCCGGCAGAAGCCGACACGCTGGTCTACGAGGAGGCCGACCCCGGCTTCTTCGTCGGCGTCGGCGAGACCCAGAGCCGCGACTTCCTCGTTATCAGCGCCCATGACCACGAGACGGCGGAGGTCTATCTGATCGACGCGCACGCCCCGGAGACGCCGCCGCGCCTCGTCGCCGCGCGCGAGCCCGGCCACGAATACCATGTGGAACACCGCGGGGACCGCCTGCTCATCCTCACCAATGCCGACGGGGCGGAGGACTTCAAGATCGTGGAGGCCCCGCTTAATGCCCCGGAACGGGACAACTGGCGCGAGCTCGTCGCCCATGTCCCCGGCCGGCTCATCCTCTCAATGACGCCCTTGCGCGACCACATGGTCAGACTGGAACGCGAGGACGGCCTGCCGCGCATCGTGGTGACCCATTTCGGGACAGGCGAGGACCACGCCATCGCCTTCGACGAGGAGGCCTATTCGCTGGGGCTCGATCCGGGCTACGAGTTCGACACCGCGACCGTGCGCTTCAGCTATTCCTCCATGACGACGCCGGCGCAGATCTTCGACTACGACCTTCAGACCCGCGAGCGCGTCCTGCGCAAGACGCAGGAGGTGCCGTCCGGCCACGACCCGGCCGACTATGTGACGCGCCGCCTGCTGGCGCCTGCCGCCGACGGCGAGACGGTGCCCGTCTCCCTCCTCTACCGCAGGGACACCCCGCTTAACGGCTCCGCGCCCTGCCTGCTCTATGGCTACGGCTCCTACGGCATCTCGGTGCCCGCCTCCTTCGCCACCAACCGGCTCAGCCTCGTCGACCGCGGCTTCGTCTATGCCATCGCCCATATCCGCGGCGGCAAGGACAAGGGCTATCGCTGGTATCGCGAGGGCAAGCGGCAGGCCAAGGCCAACACCTTCACCGACTTCGTGGCCGCCGCCGAGCACCTCGTCGCGCAAGGGGTCACGGGCAGAGGGGCGATCGTCGCCCAGGGCGGCAGCGCCGGCGGCATGCTCATGGGCGCGGTCGCCAACATGGCGCCGGAGCTCTTCGCCGGCATCGTCGCGGAGGTCCCCTTCGTCGACGTGCTGAACACCATGCTCGACGCCACCCTGCCGCTGACCCCGCCGGAATGGCCCGAATGGGGCAATCCCATAGAGAGCGCTCAAGACTACGAGACCATCGCCGCCTATTCGCCCTACGACAATGTGCGCAACGGCCCCTACCCCCACATCCTCGCGCTCGCCGGCCTCTCCGACCCGCGCGTCACCTATTGGGAACCGGCCAAGTGGATCGCCCGCCTGCGCGAGATGAAGACCGACGACAACCTCCTCCTCCTCCACACCAACATGGACGCGGGACATGCGGGGGCAGCGGGACGGTTCGACAGGCTGAAGGAGGTGGCGCTGGTCTATGCGTTTGCGTTGAAGGTGGCGGGGAGGGTGTGAGGGGGCTGTTCTTTGCTATGTAGCCAACACACTTCGATGTCGTCCCGGGACTTGTTCCCGGGACCCATTGGCCTATCCGGTTTCGCGGATACCGCTTTGATCCTTGTCCCCCTCAGTCGTCATCCCTACAAAGTGAAGTCGGGCGGCACAAGTAGAGCGACTAAGTTGGTGCTGGCAATCACAGAATCACCGCGCACGCCGCCTTTGCCGCTTCTTTATGAGCCAGCTGTGATACGACTCTAAGCCAAGATAGAGTTGCTGAGTATAATCAGCCAAATGTCGCAAATTATCCATTCTTGCCAAGCCGTGAGAAGCGATTTTGGCGCGCTTGCCCCCCTTCGCCTCCCACTCTGACTTAAGAGAATAAGCAGTGAACAACTCTGTACCTGTGAGCATAATGACAGGTGCTCGTGTGCCGCGCTGGTTCGGTAGGTATTCTCGCCCCCAAGTGGCCAGTCTTCTTAGTCGCGCAATTTCCCGGTGCGAGAGATCGCTCGCCTCTTTCATGGTGGCGAAGACAATAATTGAGCCAGGAAAACGCTTGGCGAGGCACTTCATTCTACCGACATCATCTCGCGTGAACGCTTCGCGGCTGAAACTCTTGGCCTCGCCGAATACCGTCTCGGTAGGATAATCGTTGCCTAGGATTTGCTTGCGCTGATACCAGAGAATGACGTCAGCTTCGGGTTTGCACGTCGGTTCAAGTTCCAGTTCTTGTCCAGCCGACCAAGTAATCTGGGCGCGCGTTCGTCCGATGACGGTGGCAAAGAAGCGAAGCGTGAGCGCCGCTGCGTAACCTCCTCCCGCATAGTCAGGGAGAGCGAATGGGCCGACAAGGCGGTAGGACCAACGGGTATGCTGGCTTGAAGACGGGTCAATAACTGGAAACGGAAAGGACTGTAGACATAGACCGCAATTTACAGTGTGGCCAAGATCCTTCAGCTGGTGCCAGCTCCAGCTGGAACATTTTTCACATTTGATTTCGAGCCCGAGTTCAACCGCGTTGCGCTGCACGAGAGTCTCGAAATTTTTGCGACGCCAAATGTCGCCTTTAGTGATGTTGTGGATGCGATTTCGAAATTCTTGGTGCTGTATGCTTCTTGAACCTGGCTTTCGTGATATTTTATCGAGAAGCTGAACTATTTCGGGGTGAGCTATGCTCCTGACACCCCAGAAACCGCTGAGCGTTTTCACAATTTGCTGCGTTGCACGCCCGGAATCAGACTGTGAAGATCTCACATTTTTTGTTTCCAGCCACTTCCGTATAGTTGTTGCATCATCCGAAAATTGCCAGAACTGCGAAACACCTCGGTACTTATGAAATACCACCAAGCCTTCGGTCGTTGACAGCAGATATTCCAAGTCGATATTCAGACGAGAGAATAGGCCATGCCGATGGTTAGTTGGATAGACAGTGGCGACTTGACCATTAAGTCCCCAATCTCGCAAATTGACGACATTGGCCCACCGGTGATCATTTCCGTACTCCGAGGCAAACTCCGGGTGCAGCCCTTCGAACCGCAGCTCAGGTTTCTCGGGATCGATTGGTGCATCAAAGGTTTTGCTGTCGGCCGACAGAGTCGGTCGCATTTCGCGCACAGTGAAACTCGGTGAAGATCGCCAAAGCGGTGGGTAACAATCCTGACGAACAATTGCCCCCTCGATCTCGACTCTGAAATGGGCACGATAGATGCGATCCAAATTCTCAGTTGGAATGGAGCGTGCGAACATCACGTGTGGCTGGATCATTACCCCGTTGGGGTTGTCGGGTAGGGGTCGATAATTCAGCTTTATGAATTCTTTTGCGAAAGCCGATAACTCTCCTGCCCATTGGACAGGAACTGGCAGAACATCGCGACGAGTGGCGCGAAGATTCCAGTAGTCAATTAGGTCCTGAGACTTTGTCGGATCCAGCACGAACAGCGCCGGATCGCTGAGATCGTGATAGCCGACGTTGAGCTTCGAATGTCCCATACGAAGTGCTGATCTTCTGCCTGATCGGAAGAATTCGGCGAGAGCGTCTCCATCCAGTACGACGGTCTCGGGATCGAAAGTATCGATGAAAGCGTTCTCAAAGTAGGCGAGGCCATCGGTTTTCGGGAAGTCGCCTGCCAAACAGGCACTGAAGGCATGAAATTTCTTCTCCCGCGCAGCTACATGCACAATTCCATGCTCATGCCGCCGTGTGAACTGGAACTCACTGCGGTAGAGATCGCGATAGAGGTCCATTACACTGAGGCCACTGCCGCGCTGGTCGCGATCTCCGTCACGCGTCAGGATATCAGATAGCTGAAGCACACGATCATTCTCAAATCCCAAACCGGCGGCCAGGCCCATCGAGGCCTCTACGAGAAAATCTGGCTCAAAGAAATCAAGATAGCCATTGACTACCTGGACTGCAGTTTCAGTCACATGTTCATGGCGATCCCACCACGGAGGGATTTTCTTCATAATCGGAATAATAGGATTAAATTTTCCACCCCATAAGCACGTGTTGATCCGAAAGATTTCCAGAAGAGCGGCTGTATCTGTGGGCCGAACAAGAAACGCAAAGCGTATCGGCCTGAGTCGAACAGTTACGCTCATGTGTGACATGCGTTCCCCGAACTTTTTTTGTGCCCCAAGCCCCTTAATGTCGCTTCTACTTGATACTGCGTCAATCAGCGACAATAGCGCTTTCTCATGCTAGTACCCGTTCGGCCACCAGGCAGCCCGTCTCGGCGACCTTGTCGGGAGCGGCATGGGCCCGCTCTTGCCACCTTCTGCCGCGCACGCTATCCCTTGCCCTGACGCGCGCCGCGACCCACAATAATTCCTAAAGCATTCGGAGGCTCTGAACCATCATGACCCAGGCTCTTTCCCAGACGGACAGTCCCAAGGCCGTCGAGACGCTGCCCAAGGAGTTCAACTGGGAGGATCCCCTCGATCTGGAGGGCCAGCTCACCGAAGAGGAGCGGATGATCCGCGACAGCGTGCGCGCCTATTGCGACGACAAGCTCATGCCGCGCGTGCTCTCCGGCTTCCGCGAGGAGCGCTTCGACCGGGAGATCATGAGCGAGCTCGGCGAGCTGGGTCTCCTCGGCATCATGGTGCCGGAGGAATATGGCGGCGCGGGGCTCGACTACGTGGCCTATGGCCTTGCCGCGCGCGAGATCGAGCGCGTCGATTCCGGCTACCGCTCGGCCATGAGCGTCCAGAACAGCCTCGTCATGCACCCGATCTACGCCTATGGCTTGGAGGAGCAGAGGAAGGCCTATCTGCCCAAGCTCGCCACCGGCGAGATGGTCGGCTGCTTCGGGCTGACCGAGCCCGACCACGGCTCCGACCCCGGCGGCATGAAGACGCGGGCGAAGCGCGTGCCCGGCGGCTTCGTGCTGAACGGCGCGAAGACCTGGATCACCAATTCGCCGATCTCCGACATCGCCGTCGTCTGGGCGAAGCTGGAGGACGAGGGCATTCACGGCTTCGTCGTGGAGCGCGGCGCGGACGGCTTCTCCACCCCCGCCATCGAGGGCAAGGTGTCGCTTCGCGCCTCGATCACCGGCGAGATCGTGCTCGACGACGTGAAGGTGCCCGAGACCGCCATCCTGCCCAATGCGCGCGGCCTCGGCGGCCCCTTCGGCTGCCTCAACAAGGCGCGCTACGGCATCGCCTGGGGCGCGATGGGGGCGGCGGAGTTCTGCTGGCACGCCGCGCGCGACTACACGCTGGAGCGCAAGCAGTTCGACCGGCCGCTCGCCGCCAACCAGCTCATCCAGAAGAAGCTCGCCGACATGCAGACCGAGATCGCGCTGGGCCTGCAGGGCGCGCTGGCGCTCGGGCGGATGCTGGAGGCCGGCAAGGCCGCCCCGCCATCCATCTCGCTCATGAAGCGCAACAATTGCGGCAAGGCGCTCGACGTCGCCCGCATGGCGCGCGACATGCACGGCGGCAACGGCATCTCCGACGAGTACCATGTGATCCGCCACATGGTGAACCTGGAGACCGTCAACACCTATGAGGGCACCCACGACGTCCACGCCCTGATCCTGGGGCGCGCGCAGACCGGCCTCCAGGCCTTCTGCTGACCGCCTGTCCCGGACGCCCGCGCCCGCCCTGGAACCTTTCCGCGGGCGCGGCCGTTATTGACGGCGAGGCCGTGGACGCTTGCTTGCGCGCCAGCCGGCAGGGGTCTACTGTCTCGCGCGGGACAAAGCCTTTCCAAGGGGGACGGCCCGAGCCGGCGCCGGGCCCCCCGCAAAACCGTCACCCACCACGATTGTCCGGAGACTCACGAAGGAGGCGTTCCAGTGGCTTTCGAACTTCCCGATCTGCCCTATCCTCACGACGCGCTTCAGCCCTACATGTCGGCTGAGACGCTCGAATACCATCACGACAAGCACCACAAGGCCTATGTCGACAACGGCAACAAGCTGCTCCAGGGCTCAGGGCTGGAGGGCAAGTCGCTGGAAGAGGTCGTGAAGGGGGCCTACGGCTCCAATCAGGGCCTGTTCAACAATGCTGGCCAGCACTTCAACCACCTCCATTTCTGGAAGTGGATGAAGCCGAATGGCGGCGGCGCCATCCCCGGCGCGCTGGAGGCCAAGATCAAGGAGGATCTGGGCTCCGTCGACGCGTTCAAGGAGGCCTTCATCCAGGCCGGCGTCGGCCAGTTCGGCTCCGGCTGGTGCTGGCTTGCGCTGAAGAACGGCAAGCTGGAGGTCATGAAGACCCCGAATGGCGAGAACCCGCTCGTCAACGACGCGACGCCGCTGCTCGGCTGCGACGTGTGGGAGCATTCCTACTATATCGACTACCGCAACCGCCGGCCGGACTATCTGAAGGCGTTCGTGGAGAACCTGGTGAACTGGGAGTATGTCGCGGAGCTTTATGACGCGGCGAGCTGAGCTTGCCCGCACCGGGTTGATTCTCTAATTAGGCGGGGCGCGCATATGGTCGCGCCCCGCTTTGTCTTCATCTCTACCGATCACGGACGCCCCATGACCACGCCCGACCTCACCGCCCTCGACCCAGTCGACGATGCCGTCGCCGCCATCCGCGAGGGCGAGATGGTCGTGGTGGTCGACGATGCGGACCGGGAGAACGAGGGCGACCTCATCATGGCCGCCGCGCGCGCGACGCCGGAGCAGACCGCCTTCATGATCCGCCATACGAGCGGCATCATCTGCGCGCCGCTCACCGCCGCGGAGGCGCGCCGGCTCAAGCTCGACCCGATGGTCGCGGCCAACGACGCCCCGCTCGGCACCGCCTTCACCGTGTCGGTCGACTACAGGCACGGGCTGACCACCGGCATCTCCGCGGAGGAGCGCTGCAACACCGTGCGCGCGCTCGCCAACGGCAATGCCGGCGCGGACGATTTCGTGCGCCCCGGCCATGTCTTCCCGCTGATCGCCAAGCGCGGCGGCGTGCTCATGCGCTCCGGCCACACCGAAGCCGCCGTGGATCTCGCCAAGCTGGCCGACCTGCCGCCCGTCGGCGTCATCGGCGAGCTGGTCAATGACGACGGCACCGTCAAGCGCGGGCCGGACGTGGTGGCCTTCGCCCGCGAGCACGGGCTGAAGATCATTTCCGTGGCCGACCTCATCGCCTACCGCCAGGCGCGCGAGCGCCTCGTGGAGCGCACCGCGGAATTCGCGGTCGACACGCCCGTCGGCCCCGCCCGCGCCATCGCCTACGCCACCCCCTTCGATACCGTGCAGCACATCGCCGTGGTCTTCGGACCCGTCGGCGACGGGCGTGCCGTCGTCACCCGGCTCCACCGCGAGGACGTCGTCGACGACGTGTTCGGCGGCCGCGAGACGCTCAATGCCGTCTACGACCGGTTCAAGGCGGAAGGCCGCGGCGTGCTCGTCTATCTGCGCGAGGGCGCGGCCGGCGTGCCCGCGGCCAGCTTCTCCGGCGGCACCGCAGACGCCGACGTCGACGAGGAGACCGCGAGCAAGCGGGCGCGCGACCAGGCCTGGAAGGATATCGGGCTCGGCGCACAGATCCTGCGCGATCTCGGCGTCTCCTCGATCCGGCTTCTGGCCACCTCGACGCGCCGCTATGTCGGCCTGACCGGCTTCGGTATCGAGATCGCGGAGACCGTCCTCATCGACCGCGAGGACAATGGCTGAGCCGCCCCGGCGGCGCCGCCCGCGCCCCGTACGCGATACGGGCATGTATTGACAATTCTCTACCTATGGTAGAAAAGCGCTGCCATATCGGCGAATGCGGCGAAATTGCCGCGGCTTTCGCCGGCTTTTTATATAGAGAATACATCTTGTTCGATAATAATAGCGGGACACGATCCGGAGCCCGGCCATGGCATTCACCTTGATCGTGAACGGCGAAAGCCACACCGTTCGCGCCGCCGGCGACACACCGTTGCTGTGGGTGCTGCGCGACGAGCTGGCCCTGACCGGCACGAAATACGGCTGCGACAGCGGCCTGTGCGGCATCTGCATGGTGCATGTCGATGGCGAGACCCGCCCCTCCTGCGCCATGACGCTGGCGGAGGCCGCCGGCCGCTCCGTCACCACCATAGAGGGGCTCCACGGCCCGCTCGCGGAGACGCTGCGCGCGGCCTGGCGCGAGCTCGAGGTCTCGCAATGCGGCTATTGCCAGACCGGCCAGATCATGGCCGCCGCCGCGCTTCTCGCAGCCAGCCCCGCCCCGGACGACGCCCAGATCGACCGGGTGATGGACGCGGTCGTGTGCCGCTGCGCCGCCTATCGCCGCATCCGCGCGGCCATCTACAGGACAAGCCGGCCCGGGGGTGAACCGTGACCGCCGAGCGCACCCTCGCAGCATCCCCCGCCGGAATTCCGCCCCGCCTCACCCGCCGCGGCTTCCTCGCCAGCGCCGGTGCCGCCGGTGCGGGTCTCGTCATCGGCATGGCGGTCCCGGCCAGCGGGGTCCGCGGCCAGGAGCCCGCTGCAAGCGACCGCTTCGATCCCTTCGTCAGGATCGGGACCGACGACACGGTGACCGTGATCGTCAAGCATCTCGAAATGGGACAGGGCGTGGCGACCGGTCTTGCCATGCTCGTCGCCGAGGAGCTCGACGCCTCGTGGGCGCAGATGCGCACCGAGTTCGCCCCCGTCGACGTCTCGCTCTACGCCAATCCGATGCTGCACGGCATGCAGGCGACCGCGGAGTCCACCTCCATGGCCAATGCCTTCATGCAGTATCGCGAGGCCGGCGCGCTCGCGCGCGCGGCACTGATAGCCGCGGCGGCTGAGGCATGGTCCGTGCCGGCCGCGGAAATCTCGGCGAAGGACGGTCTCCTGTCCCATCCCGGCCAGACCTCGGCGAGCTTCGGCGCGTTCGCCGACCGGGCCGGGTCTGTGGCGGTTCCCGACTCCGTGACCGTCAAGCCGGATACGGAGTTCTCCCTCATCGGCGCCAGACACGCCCGGCTCGATACACCCGCCAAGATCAACGGCAATGCGCTGTTCGCCTCCGACATCATGGAGGACGACATGCTGGTCGCCGTCGTCGCCCGCCCGCCCCGCTTCGGCGCGGCCGTCGCCGCGTTCGACGACGGGCAGGCCCGCAAGGTGGAGGGCGTGGAGGATGTCGTGCAGATCCCGGGCGGGATCGCCGTTCTGGCGCGCTCCACATGGCCCGCACTCAAGGCCCGCTCGAAACTCTCCATCACCTGGGACGAGAGCGGCGCGGAAACGCGCAGCACGCGCGATCTGTGGGCGGACTATCACGACCGCGCAGCGACCCCCGGCAAGCCGGTGCGCACCGAGGGCAGCGTGTCGACCGCCCTCAAGGGCGCTCCGACGGCGCTGGAGGCCAATTTCCGGTTTCCCTATCTGGCCCATGCCCCCATGGAGCCCCTGTCCTCCGTCATCCGGTTCACGGGCGACCGTGCCGAGGTCTGGGCTGCCTCGCAGACGCCCTCGCTCGACCGCACGAATGTCGCGACCGTCCTCCAGCTCGCCCCCGAACAGGTTTCCATAGAGACATTGGATGCCGGCGGCTCCTTCGGCAGGCGTGGCTGCTTCGACTCCCACTATCTGACGGAGGCCGCCCATATCGCCAGGGCCCACGGGCAGGGCCGGCGCATCAAGACCGTCTGGACGCGCGGCGACGACATTGCCGGCGGATATTACCGTCCGATGGCGCTGCACCATGTCCGGGCGGCGCTCGACAAGAATGGCATGCCGACCGCCTGGTATCACCGCATCGTCAGCCAGTCGATCTTCACCGGGACCGGTCTGGAGGCTGCAGTCTCCAGGGACGGCATCGACCGGTCGCCGGCCGGCGGCGTGGAGCACATTCCCTATGCCATTCCCAACCTCCAGGTCGAGCTGCACACGGTGGACACCGGCGTGCCCGTCATGCGCTGGCGCTCCATGGCGCACTCCCATGCCGCCTATGTCGTGGAGACCTTCATCGACGAGCTGGCCGCGACCGCCGGCAAGGACCCCGTTGAGTATCGCCTCGGCCTGCTCGCAACGGCCCCGCGCCTCAAGGCGGTCCTGAGCCTGGCCGCGGAGAAGGCCGGCTGGGGTACGCCGCTTGCCGACGGGCGCTACCGGGGCGTTGCCGCGCACAGCTCGTTCGGCACCTCCGTCGCCCAGATCGCCGAGATCGCGCTTGACCGGACCGGCCGGCTCAAGGTCGAGCGCGTCGTCTGCGCGCTCGATTGCGGGCTCGCCATCAATCCGGACCAGGTTCGCGCCCAGATGGAAAGCGCCGTGGGATTCGGGCTCGGCGCCGCCCTGCGCAACGCCATCACGCTCGACGAGGGCCGGGTGGCGGAAACCGATTTCGACAGCTACCAGCCGCTGCGCATGAGCGACATGCCGGAGGTCGAGGTCCATATCGTCGCCTCCGCCGAACCGCCGACGGGCGCCGGCATATGCGGCGTGCCGCCGATCGCGCCGGCCGTCGCCAACGCGATCTCCTCGGCCACCGGCCGCCGCATCCGCATGCTGCCCTTCCTGCCGACGAAGCGATAGGTCCCGCCTCACCCGACGCTTGACGCGCGCGCCCTCCTGGGGCTTTGTGCGCCCGGGGAACACCGGGGCGCACAAAGCCCGTCAAGAACCAGGAGGAACCGATGTTCGGCCACAGCCTGCTGCGCACGCCCGTCATCGCCGCAGCCGCCACGATCGTGGCGGCACTCAGCGCGCTCGCGCCCGCAACGGCGGAAACGCGGGTCACCTACAAGTCGGCCAAGTCCACCTCGTCCTACTACCAGATGGCCGTCCAGCTCGCCGAGGCCATGAAGGCCGGCACCGATGGCGGTATCATCCTGACCGTGGAGGAGAGCCAGGGCTCGGTCCAGAACGTGAAGGAGGCCGCGCGGCGCGGCGGCAACTACGTCTTCACCACGCCGCCCGGCCTCATCAAGCTCGCCACGGCCGGCAAGAAGATGTTCGAGGGCGACGACAAGGCGGCCTATGAGGGCCTGCGCTCGCTCTTTCCCATCCCCTATCTCACCATGCATTTCGTGGTGCGCGCCGATACCGGCATCACCGGGTTCGACGGGCTCGCCGGCCACAAGTTCCTGATCGGCAAGGGCAGCTTCGGCGCCCGCGAGGCGGAGAAATACCTGAAGCTGTTCGGCATCGCCGAGGCGGTGGATCTTGTCGACGTGGAGCTGAACGCTGCGGTGCCCGCCCTGCAGAACCACCAGATCGACGGCTTCGCCACCGCCGGCTCCTATCCCGCGCCGAACGTTCTGGAGGCGGCCGCCAGCGTGCCGGTGACCCTTATCGGCCTGACCGACGAACAGGTGAAGGAGACCGGACGCGACCGCCTCGTGATCCCCGCCGGCACCTATCCCGGCGTCGACGAGCCCGTGACCACGACGACCCTTCCCGTCGGCGCCTACACCACCGCCGCCATGGACGAGGAGACCGCCTACACGCTCACCAAGACCTTCTGGGAGAGCAAGGCGAAGATGGAGAAGGCCCATCCCTGGTGGGCGGGCGTGACGGCGAAGGGGCTCGAAACGCTCGCCGCCCCGATCCATCCCGGCGCGGCGCGCTACTACAAGGAAGCCGGCATCGCCGTGCCGGACGGCCCGAAGTAATCGGGCCGAACCGCCCCCTCCCCTTGACGGGGAGGGCCGGGCGGGGGCGAATGCCGCTCGCGCCGGCGCCGGCCGCATCCCCCCTTCCCGTCAGCACAGCCCCTCCCCGCCCATGCCCCTTCGCAGAACACAGGCCCGCGCCTCACGCCAGCGACCGCGATCGTCGCCGCCGTCGCGGCCGCGTCCGTCGCCTATCACCTCTGGCTCGTCTTTACCGGGCTCATGCCCAACCTGATCAGCCGGCCCGTCCACCTCGCCTTCGCGCTGCCCTTCGTGTTCCTGTTCGCCGGCGAACAGCGGGCCATGCCGCGCCTCAGCGGCTATGCCTTCTTCGCCATCGGCCTCGTCGGCTGCCTGTGGATCGCGCTCAACCGGGACATGCTTGTCGACCAGTATGGCGCGCTGGAGGGCTGGTGGCAGCGCGCGGTGGCCATCGGGCTGATCGTGACCGTGCTGGAGATGGCCCGGCGCGCCATCAAGCTCGCCCTGCCCGCGGTCGCCGTCGCCGCCCTCGCCTACGGGCTCCTCGGCCAGTATCTGCCGGGCGAGCTCGGCCATCCCGGCATGCCCGTGGACAGCTTCCTCGGCACGCTCACCATCGCAGAGGGCGGCCTGTGGGGGCCGCTCGCCGGGGTGTCGGTGAATGTCGTGGCCGTCTTCGTCATCCTCGGCGCTGTCATGAGCGCCGGCGAGGGGGGCGAGGCTTTCATGACGCTCGCCCAACGCCTTGCCGGGCGGCTCAAGGCGGGCGCGGCCAAGGTCTCCATCCT
Organism: Kaustia mangrovi; assembly: GCF_015482775.1. Taxonomy (GTDB): domain Bacteria; phylum Pseudomonadota; class Alphaproteobacteria; order Rhizobiales; family Im1; genus Kaustia; species Kaustia mangrovi. The sequence continues at coordinate 940,703 of NZ_CP058214.1, forward strand.
CGCCTCCGCCTTCTTCGGCTCGATCTCGGGCTCGGCCTCCGCCAATGTCGCCTCCACGGGCGCGGTCACGCTGCCCGCAATGCGCCGGCTCGGCTATCCGGCGAGCTTTGCCGCCGCCGTCGAGGCGACGGCGTCGACGGGCGGCCAGATCATGCCGCCGCTCATGGGCGCCGGCGCCTTCGTGATGGCGGAGCTCTTGGGCCGGCCCTATGCGGATATCGTCACCGCCGCCATTCTGCCCGCCCTGCTGTTCTTCTTCGCGGTGTGGATCGCGGTGGACCGCTTCGCCGCGCGCTACGGGCTCAAGGCCATGTCGCGCGACGACATTCCGGCGGTTCGGCGCGTCCTGCGCCTTGCGCCCTTCTTCCTCGTGCCCTTCGGGCTCCTGCTGTTCGTGCTGTTCGCCATGGGGCGCACCGCGCAGTTCGCCGCGGCCATCGCCATCTTCGCCTCCGGCGCGCTGCTGGTGACGGACGCCCGCTACAGGCCGTCGCTGAGGCGCTGGGCGTCCCGGCTGCACGAGGCCGTCGTCACCGCGGCCGGGCAGATCGCCGTGATCGCCTCCATCATCCTGTGCGCCAGCCTGGTGATCGGCGTGCTCAACCTCACCGGCCTCGGCATCAAGATCACGTCGCTGATCATCTCCCTGTCGGGCGGCGAGCTGTGGGCAGCGCTGCTGCTGACCGCGCTCGCCTGCCTCGTTCTGGGCATGGAGGTGCCGACGACGGCGGCCTATGTGATCTGCGTGTCGGTCGCCGGCCCGGCGCTCCAGGAGCTCGGCCTGCCGCCGCTCCTCGCCCATCTCTTCGTGTTCTGGTATGCGCTGCTGTCGACCATCACGCCGCCGGTCTGCGGCACGGTCTTCATCGCCGCCGGCATGACGGGCGCGCCGTGGATGAGCGTGGCCGGCCACGCCATGCGGCTCGGCCTCGGTCTCTATCTCGTGCCGCTCGCGCTGGTCGTCGAGCCGGCGCTGATCGCGCCGGCCGCCATGCCGGCTGCCGCATTCGCCGCCGCCGCCAAGACCGCGCTGGCCCTGTGGCTCGTCTCGCGCGGCGTCATCGCGGCCGACCGTCCCTGGATCGAGCGGGCCGCCGCCACGGCGGCGGGCCTCGCCATCCTCTTCGTGCCGCTCAGCCCCTATCTTGCCGGTTAGGTGTCAGCTCCAGCCGACGCAATAGGGCTCGGGCGCCATGTCGCTCGGCGTTCCCGCACGGTCCGGCGGCGGGAAGGACGACTTGAAGGTGAAGGCGGTCGCCGTCGGCCCGTGGGCATTGAGATGCTCCAGCCGGGCAAGCCCCTCCTCCACCGTCGGGCGATGGCCGGCCGGCACCCACCAGAGCACCTGATAGACCTTCACGGGCCGCTCGAACCATTCGCGCCGGCGCACCATCACCGCGCGATGGTCCGACCGGTAGACGAAATCGAACAGCGCGGCGGTGCTTTCCCACACCGACATGTTCACGATGAAGCGCGGATCGTCGCCCACCTGGATATCGGTGGCGTTGCCCTCCTCCGTCTGGAGGCGCCAGACGAAGCCGGCGCTCGCCTCCGCCAGGGCATTGACCTCGTCGAGCCGCGAGACGAACCCCGCCATGCCGGGATCGTCCAGCGGATAGAGTGCGGTCGCCACATTCATCTGCGCGATATGCCAGTCCTTTGCGGGTTCCATATCCCCTCTCCGTGCCATTCCGTTCCTATCTGAAAGTGCGCTTCAGGCTGCCCAGAACCCCGCGCACGAGCGCCTGCCCGATCTGCCGGCCGACGGTGGAGGCGAGGTTCTTCACCAGCCTCTCCGTCGCCGTCTCGCGCTGCCGGCCGGAGGACCGGCTTGGGGAGCTCGGCGCCGCACTGGCCTCCGCCGCCTTCGCCTCGGCGGCCTTGGCGGCGGCCTCCGCCTTCTCCTGCGCCCGTTGCCCCAAAATCTCGTAGGCGGACTCCTTGTCGATCGGCTCGTCATAGAGGCCGAAGACCGGACTGTTCGCGACGACCGTCCGGCGCTCGTCGGGCGTCACCGGGCCGATCCGCGAGGATGGCGGGCGGATGAGCGTGCGCTGGACCATGGTCGGCACGCCCTTGTTCTCCAGCACCGAGACGAGCGCCTCGCCGACGCCCAGCTCGGTGATCGCCGTCTCCGTGTCGAGATCCGGGTTCTGGCGGAAGGTCTGCGCCGCCGCCCGCACCGCCTTCTGGTCGCGCGGCGTGAAGGCGCGCAGCGCGTGCTGCACCCGGTTGCCGAGCTGGGAGAGCACGGCGTCGGGCACGTCGAGCGGGTTCTGGGTGACGAAATAGACGCCGACGCCCTTGGAGCGGATGAGCCGGACGACCTGTTCCACCTTGTCGACCAGGGCCTTGGGCGCGTCGTCGAACAGGAGATGGGCCTCGTCGAAGAAGAAGACCAGCTTCGGCTTGTCCGGATCGCCGACCTCCGGCAGCTCCTCGAAGAGCTCCGACAGGAGCCACAGCAGGAAGGTCGCGTAGAGCGCCGGCGACTGCATGAGCTCGTCGGCGGCCAGCACGCTGATATAGCCGCGCCCGTCCTGCGTCGTGCGCATCAGATCCTTGATGTCTAGCGCCGGCTCGCCGAAGAAAGCCTCCCCGCCCTGCTGCTCGATCACCAGGAGGCGGCGCTGGATGGCGCCGATGCTGGCGGAGCTGACATTGCCGTATTCCGTCGTCAGCTCCTTGGCGCGGTCGGCGACATGGGCGAGCAGCGCGCGCAGGTCCTTCATGTCGAGCAGGGCGAGCCCCTCCTCGTCGGCGATGCGGAAGGCGATGTTGAGCGCGCCTTCCTGCGCGTCGGTCAGGTTCATCAGCCGCGACAGGAGCAGCGGCCCCATCTCCGAGACCGTGGCGCGGATCGGGTGACCCTGCTTGCCGAACAGGTCCCAGAAGATGACGGGAAAGGCGTCGAAGCCGTAATCGTCGAGCCCCACCTGTTCTGCGCGCTTGACGAGGAAATCCTTCGGCTCGCCCGTCATCGCGATGCCGGAAAGGTCGCCCTTCACATCGGCCGCGAAGACAGGAACGCCCGCGGCGGAGAAGCCTTCCGCGAGGATCTGCAGCGTGACCGTCTTGCCCGTTCCCGTCGCGCCCGTGACCAGCCCGTGCCGGTTGGCGAGCTTGAGGTAGAGCTCCTCCGGCTTCACGCTCTTGCCAATGAAAACTGTATCCTCGCCTGTCATCGCGATATGTCTCCAGAAAGGCCTCGTCGGGGGATGCCGGGGCGCTCGGCCGGGAGGGCAATGTCCGGCCACGCAATCTGCTATAAAACCCCGGCCCGCGCAAATCGCCAAGCCCCGCGCGGACGCCGGTCCGGCGGGGCTCTCGAGCAGGACAGACTTGAAGGACAGACTGAAGGAGCAATGAATGCAGGACCTCATCGACCGGGTCGCCACGAAACTCGGCATTGACGGCGCCACCGCGCAGAAGGCGGTCGGCATCGTCCTCTCGCTTGTGCGCCAGAACGGCGACCGCGCGAAGGTGGACGAGCTCTTCGCCATGCTGCCCGGGGCCGACGACCTCGCCCGGTCCCATGGCGACAAGCCGGCCGGCGGCCTGTTCGGCGCTCTGGCCGGCGCCATCGGGTCCGGGCCCATGATGGCGCTCGCCAAGCTCCAGCAGGCCGGCCTCGACACCGAGCAGAGCAAGACCCTCGGCAAGGAGGTGCTCGCCTATGCCAGGGAGCGCGGCGACGAGCGGCTGGTGAAGGACATCGCCGGCTCGATTCCCGGCCTGTCGGACTATGTGTGAAGGCCCGGACGGGCGGAAGGGCTTGAGTTTCCGCTCAAGCTCCGGTTTAGTTGTCCGGCTTTGGCGCTTTTCCGGCGTTGAGGGGAAGGGGAAAGCGTTAAGGGGGGAACCGCACGATGAGTTACTCAATCGCCCGGATCGAGGGGATCGGGCCGAGCTATGCCCGGTTGCTCAAGGGTCTGGGCATCCACACGACCAACGGCCTTCTGGAGCGCTGTGCGGACCGGAAAGGCCGGCGCGCGCTGTCGGAAGAGACGGGCCTGTCGGAAACCGTCATCCAGAAATGGACCAACATGGCCGATCTCATGCGCATCCACGGGATCGGCGAGGAGTATTCGGAGCTCCTGGAGGCAGCCGGCGTCGATACGGTGAAGGAGCTCAGGCACCGCAACGCGCTCAATCTGGCCCTGGCCATGGCAGAGGCCAATATCGAGCGCCGGCTGGTGCGCCAGCCCCCGGGGAAAAGCGGGTCGCAAGCTGGATCGAGCAGGCCAAGACGCTTCCCCCCGTCATGACGCATTGACGCGCGCCGCAACCCTTCTGCACGAACCGCCATTCGGGTATAAGCGGAAAAGACAGCCGGAGCATCCGCCCGGACCGCTCCCCTGCGCCACAGATGCGAGAACGAGGTAGACGCGTTGGAACTGGCCGGCGATTTCCCCCATGCCACCTATGAGGACTGGCTGAAGCGCGTCGAGGAGACGCTCAAAGGCGCCGATTTCGACAAGACGCTGACATCGCGGACCTATGACGGTCTCGCCATCGCCCCGCTCTACAGCCGCGAGACGAGCCCCGTCGCGCCGGAATGGCCGGGCCTTGCCCCCTATACGCGCGGGGTCCACCCCGCACCGCAGGAGCCGCTGCCCTGGGCGGTCGCCCAGGCGCAGGCCCATCCCGATCCGGCCGAGGCCAACCGGGCCATCCGCGACGAACTCGCCAACGGCGTCACCGCCCTGGTGCTCAGGGTGGCCGAAACGGCCGGCGCCCCCGGCCTGCAGGTTTCCACCCGCGCCGACCTCGCCCGCGCCCTCGACGGCGTGGATCTCGCGCGCATACCGGTTCACCTCGACGCGGGAGCAAGGGCCGGCGAGGCCGCGGCCCTCCTTGCCGCCTTGTGGGAGGAGCGCGCCGTCGCACCGGCCGACCGGGCCGGCAGCCTGGGCCTGGACCCGCTCGGAACACTGGCGGCGACGGGCACACTTCCCGGCGGGCTCGACCGCCATCTCGGCCTTCTCCGCGAGGCCCTCGGCGCCATGATCGACGAAGGCGCTCCCGTCTCGGTCGCCACCGTGGACACGCGCCCCTATCACGGCGCGGGCGCGTCGGAGGCGCAGGAACTCGCCGCCGCCCTTGCGACGGGCGTCGCCTATTTGCGCGCCGCCGATGCCGCGGGCCTCGACCTCGACGCGGTGGCCCGGCGGGTCCGCCTGGTGACGGTGGTGGATGCCGACATCTTCCTGACCTGCGCCAAGCTGCGCGCCATGCGCCGCCTGTGGGCGCGCATCCTGGAGGCCTCGGGCATCGCCGCGGCGCCGGCGACCGTCGCGGCGGAGACCGCGAGCCGCATGCTCACGCGCTACGATCCCTGGGTGAACATGCTGCGCACCACAGCGGCGGCCTTCGCCGCCGGGATCGGCGGAGCGGATGCGATCACGGTCGCCCCCTATACGGGCGCCATCGGCCTGCCCGACGGCTTCGCCCGACGCATCGCGCGCAACATCCAGCTCATCCTGCGCGAGGAATCCGGCCTCGGCCGCGTGGTCGACCCGGCCGGCGGCTCCTGGTATGTGGAACATCTCACCGACGCGCTCGCGGAAAAGGCCTGGGCGCTGTTCCAGGACATCGAGGCCGAGGGCGGCATGGCCAGGGCGCTCCTGTCGGGACGCATCCAGGAGCAGATCGCGGAAACCCGCGCCATGCGCCAGGGCGATCTCGCCCGCCGCAAGGCGGCCATCACCGGCGTGTCGACCTTCCCGAAGCTCGACGGAGAGCCCGCCCCGGTCCGCGAGGCGGCATCCCCGCAGGCTCCCGAGAGTGGCGACGTGGCCGAGGCATCGTCCTTCGCGGATCTGTGCGCCGGCGCCCGGGCCGGCAAGGCCGTCGCGCTTGCCACTGGCGGCGAGGCCGCCCGATGCGAGCCCCTGCCCGCCTGGCGCCTCGCGGAGGATTTCGAGGCCCTGCGCGACGCCGCCGAGGCCCGGCGGGCGGAAACCGGCGTCCAGCCATCCGTCTTTCTCGCCAATCTCGGCCGGCTCGCCGATTTCAACGTGCGGGCTACATGGTCGCGCAACCTGTTCGGGGCCGGCGGCCTCTCCGCCCCCGCCAATGACGGCTTCGCCGACGCGCAATCGGCAGCCGAGGCCTTTCGCGCCAGCGGCGCGGAGATCGCCGCGATCTGCTCGACCGATGCGATCTATGCCGATATGGCCGCCGAGACGGCCCGGGCCCTCAAGGCCGCCGGTGCGAAGCGCGTCTATCTGGCGGGCCGTCCCGGCGACGCGGCGGCCGCGCTTGAGGAGGCCGGCGTGGACGGGTTCGTCCATGAAGGCTGCGATGTGCTTGCCGTCCTGCGCGACGCCCACGAGGCGCTCGCGCTGACCGGCGCTTGACGCCATGGCCCGTCGGCTGTGCTAGACTTGGGGTCGCCATGACACGGATACCGGATTTCACGACAGTCGCCCTGGCCGCCGGCAGCGCCGGCGGGACGGCCGCGCCCCCGCATGAGGCCAAGGACTGGCAGACCCCGGAGGAGATCGCCGTCAGGCCGGCCTATGGCGCGGACGATGTGGAGGGGCTCGACTTCCTCGACACATGGCCCGGCATCGCGCCGTTCCTGCGCGGCCCCTACCCGACCATGTATCTGACCAGGCCCTGGACCATCCGCCAGTATGCCGGCTTCTCCACGGCGGAGGATTCCAACGCCTTCTACCGGCGCAACCTCGCGGCCGGCCAGAAGGGCCTGTCCATCGCCTTCGACCTCGCCACCCATCGCGGCTACGATTCCGACCATCCCCGCGTCGGCGGCGATGTCGGCATGGCGGGCGTGGCGATCGACTCCATTCTCGACATGCGCACGCTGTTCGACGGCATCCCGCTCGACAGGATGAGCGTGTCGATGACCATGAACGGCGCGGTGCTGCCCGTCATGGCGCTCTATATCGTGGCGGCGGAGGAACAGGGCGTTCCGCCGGAGAAGCTCGCCGGGACCATCCAGAACGACATCCTCAAGGAGTTCATGGTCCGCAACACCTATATCTATCCGCCCGAGCCCTCCATGCGGATCATCTCCGACATCTTCGCCTACACGTCGGAGAACATGCCGAAGTTCAACTCCATCTCGATTTCCGGCTACCACATGCAGGAGGCCGGCGCGACGGCGGATCTGGAGCTTGCCTACACGCTCGCCGACGGCCTCGACTATGTGCGCGCAGGGCGCGATGCGGGCCTCGATGTCGACCGCTTCGCCCCGCGCCTCTCCTTCTTCTGGGCCATCGGCATGAACTTCTTCATGGAGGTCGCCAAGATGCGGGCCGCGCGCCTGATCTGGGCGAAGCTCATGAAGCGCTTCGAGCCGGCCAACGAGCGCTCGCTCTCGCTGCGCACCCATTGCCAGACGTCGGGCTGGTCGCTCACCGCCCAGGACGTCTTCAACAATGTGACGCGCACCTGCATCGAGGCGCTTGCGGCGACCCACGGCCACACCCAGTCGCTCCACACCAACGCGCTCGACGAGGCGCTGGCCCTTCCCACCGATTTCTCCGCGCGGATCGCGCGCAACACCCAGCTCTTCATCCAGCAGGAGACCGGCACCTGCCGCGTCATCGACCCGTGGGGCGGCAGCTATTATGTGGAGCGGCTGACCAACGATCTCGCCGAGCGCGCCTGGGCCCATATCGAGGAGGTCGAAGAGCTCGGCGGCATGGCCAGGGCCATCGAGGCGGGCGTGCCGAAGATGCGTATCGAGGAGGCCGCGGCACGCACGCAGGCGCGCATCGATTCCGGCCGGCAGACCGTTGTCGGCGTGAACCGCTATCGCGTCGCCGAGGATGCCGAGATCGAGATCCTCAAGGTCGACAATTCCGCGGTGCGCACCCGCCAGATCGAGAAGCTCCAGCGCCTGCGCGCCGAGCGCGACGAGGATGAGACGCGTGCGAGGCTCGCCGCCCTGACGGCGGTCGCGGAGACCGGCGAAGGCAATCTCCTTGCCGCCGCCGTCGACGCGGCACGCGCCAAGGCGACGGTTGGCGAGATATCGGACGCGATGGAAAAGGTCTTCGGACGCCACGTCGCCGAGATCCGCGCCGTCCAGGGCGTCTACCGCAAGGAGGCACAGACCATGTCCGACGCCGTCGACAAGGCCCGCGCCCGGGTCGACGCCTTTGCGGAGGCCGACGGGCGCCGCCCGCGCATCCTGGTCGCCAAGGTGGGCCAGGACGGCCATGACCGCGGCCAGAAGGTGATCGCGTCGGCCTTCGCCGATCTGGGCTTCGACGTCGATATCGGCCCGCTCTTCGCGACGCCGGAGGAGGTCGCGCGCCAGGCGGTGGAGAACGACGTCCACATTGTCGGCATCTCCTCGCTCGCCGGCGGCCATCTCACGCTCGTGCCGGAGCTTCGCGCCGCGCTGGAGCGCGAGGGGCGCGACGACATCATGATCGTCGTGGGCGGCGTCGTCCCGCCGCAGGATTTCGAGACGCTGAAACAGGCGGGCGCCGCGGCCATCTTCCCTCCGGGCACGGTGATCGCCGATGCCGCCGTCGGCCTGATCGAGTCGCTGTCCTCGCGGCTCGGCTATCATCAGGCTGCGGAATAGACGCCGCCGGCAGACGG